>JADJLT010000001.1:1695518-2005777 GCA_016709965.1 Betaproteobacteria bacterium | reverse complement strand
TCCAATTGGCGGATGTTTTCCTGCTGCTGCGTCAGGCGCTGCTGGTTCAGCGTATAGCCCTGCACCAGATGATCCTTGAGGATGCGGTTGGCCCAGATACGGAAGCGGGTGCCTTCGGGCGATTTGACGCGGTAGCCGACGGAGATGATGACATCGAGGTTGTAGTGCTTCACCGGCTTATCCGAATTTGCAATGTGCAAATTTTGCACATTGCTTTTTTCGGACAATTCATTCTCCTTGAACACGTTGCCCAAGTGTTTGGTGATGACCGAACGCTCACGACCAAACAGGCGCCCGATTTGATCCTGTGTTAGCCAAACGGTTTCGTTTTCCAGCCTGACTTCAGTTGAAATGACACCATCGGCAGTTTCGTAAATGGCAATCGGGGTTTGGGCGCTGGTTTGGGTTTGCATGATCGGTCTCGGCAAATAACTGGATATAACACCAGTATGTTAGCCGGGTTTTCTCTGTTTGACTGGCTTTTTTATGCCATTCGATTTCCCGGCGCGGATGCGTTCGAGCAGGGTGGAGGCGGGTTCTTCGTTTTTGTCCTGTTTTACCAGTTGACCGCAGAAGGCCTTTTTCAGGATGGACTGGCGCAGCGCGTCGGCCTGTTGCAGCGCAGTGGCCAGGGTTTGGTCGAGTTGGTCGGCTTCGGAGAGTTTGGATTCGAGTTCTTGCAATATCAATTCTTGCTCGGCCAAGCCACAGAACGGCACCACCAACGCTTGAATCTCTCCTGAATTGATGTTGTTCACGCCACTCGTCGACTTTGCCTTGTGCTCTATCTGCTTTCTCAACTCGTGAGCCGAAAGCAGTTGCGCCAAATACGCAGGTAAAACCAAAGGCTGCAAAGGCCTGAGCCTGATCAAGTAGCCGGCGTACAGGTATGCAGTGTCTTGTTGGGAAACCAATGCGTATTTCCCAACGATTGAGACGCTACCGTTGGAGCGAATCATCAACAAGTCGCCGGGCGCCAACTGGTAAGCGGCGATCTCCTCCGGGGAAAACTGTGCAAACTTCAAATCCGTGGCATCAACTTTCCCTGAAACAACATTAGGAATGCGTAAAACCCCGACCCCGGCAGTTTCGTAGTCACACTTCTTCGATGTGCCATAGGCAGGATCGTCAATGAGCGCCCCCAATTTCGCCCACCCCCACCCCGCCGGCAATTCCGGTAGCTCGGCGAGTTCTTCGGCGGTGAGGGGTGGCAGGGGCTTGGGGGGTTTGGGTTTGGGGCCTGATTGGCCGGCGGTTTGCCAGTCGGCGAGTTGTTGCTGGTAGCGGGCCTGGCGTTCGAGGGCGATGCGTTGTTGCAGGGCAGCGGCGGTTTCGAGCTGGTCGCGGTGGGCGGCGCGCCATGCTGCGGTCAACTTGCCTTCGAAGGCATTTTTGAGCAGCGACTGGCGATAGACCTTGAGCTGTTCGCGGGCGGTTTTCAGGCTGGCCACGCCCTGATCGAGTTCGGAAAACAGTTCCTCGATCTTGGCGACGATGCGGTGTTGTTCGGCGAGCGGAGGAATCGGCAGCAATGATTTGGCAAGGTGCTGGTAATGCCGCGCGTAGCCATTGTTTGGAATCTTAGTAACGAGATAGCGGACAAAATTCTCAAGTAACTTTGGCAGGATACAGGCGCTTGGCTGAAGAACCTTTACGCCATCTGCGCCCGGAGCAAACGGCGCGTTGACCAATTTCACGGTGCGAGTGTGGTCTCCAAATACGATGACTGGCAGATCGCAATCAACCAACATTGCAGCATCATCGGTGTAACCGCCAACGTATTCTTGCCCTTGGTCGAACACAGGAAACTTTCCGCTTGGAAGATAACTTTTCTGCGGAATTTTCTTGTCGGTGAGAGTTACGTTGCGTACGACATCACTGACTGGCAACAAGACCCATGAGGCAGGAAATTCCCCCATCACGCCACCAACGCCTCATTCAACTCATCCAGCAACGGGTCCATGCCCTCGCCGAACAGTTGCCACATCTTCCCCAGCCCGCCCTGGGCGTCGAAGGGGCTGTCGTCGAGGTGGCTGCGGTCAACCGGAAATTTCATCAAATTTCCCAATCTTCCAACCGTAGCCCCGGCACGCGGCTGAATTCGGCGGTGTTGTGGGTGACCAGCGTTACTTGGTGGGCGAGTGCGGTGGCGGCAATCACCAGATCGTTGGGGCCAATCGGCGTACCCCGTTTCATCAGTTCGGCGCCGACGCGGGCGAAGTGGTCGGCGGCGCTGTCGTCGAAGGGCAGGCTTTTGAGTGGCGCGAAAAAAATAGCCAGCCGTTCAAGATTCAGTTCAACGCGCTGGCTGCGCAGGGCACCACGCATTAATTCGGCTTTGACCATGCTGCACAGCACGGTCTGCCGTGGATCGTATTGCCGAAAACGTTGAATGAGCGTGGTATGCCGGCCATTGAGGAGGTGGATGCAAACGTTGGAATCCAGCAGATAGATCATTCCAGCGGCAACCTTTCCTCGAATTCGCCTTGCGGCGCACGTTCGATTTCGGCCCCTTCAATTGGCACAAAGAGATCGAAATAGCCTTCCGGCCAGCCGCTGGCATTGGCGGCATCGCGCTTGACGAGTTCGGCCAGATAGCGGGACAGGCTCAGGCCGGCCTGCGCGGCACGGTGTTGTGCTTGCCGGGCGATGTCTTCTGGAACATAGCAGTGCAATTGGGCCATGATTCACTCCTCGTATATGTGCTATATGTGGATTGTACTGGATCAGGCAACCAGCGCGTCGTTTAGTTCATCCAGCAGGCAGTCCATGCCCTCGCCGAACAGTTGCCACATCTTCCCCAGCCCGCCCTGGGCGTCGAAGGGGCTGTAGTCGAGGTCGCTGCGGTCGACGTGGCAGGAGTGGGCAATATGGTCGCGGAGCATGCGTAGCCAGTTCATCTGTTCTTCGTTGAATTTGTCGGCGCCGCCGGCGTGGTGCTGCATGATCCAGGTCTGGAAGTTCTTGCGCACGGTGTCGGCAAAGGGCGTGATTGTCGCATCCAGACCACAGACGCGGCGGATCAATGCGACCAGCGCCGTCAGTTCCTGCTCCGGGGCGCTGCTGTTGGTGCCATCGAGCTGGCCGTAGGCTTGCCAGACGCGCAACGGGGCGAGTCTGGGCTGGTCGGCTTTGAGCTTGTCGAGCACTTGCCGCACGAGCTTCAGCGTGACTTCACGCCGCCGCCAGGGTTGGGCGAAGAAGATGCTCAGCGCCTCGATCTCATCGCGATGCGCCGCCAGCCAGTCGGCGAATTCAGCCGTTAAGGCGGCTGCGTTGGCCGCGCTGTCCTTGTTCCAGCCGGCGTAGGTGACGCTGTCGAGGTTGTCGTGGTCGATGGTCTGTTCTTTTTCGCGGCGGATGGTGTCGATCAGTTCGATGAATTCGCCGTTCATCAGCGCCGCCGCCTCAAAGACCAGTTGTTGCTGGGCTTGCTCGCGCAGCGTGTCGCCGGGGTCGTTGCCGATGGGTAAATTTGCCAGTTCGAGGGCGCGGGCTTCGATGAGGTCGCCGTCGATGGCGTTGAAGAGTTGGCTGACGATGTGGCTGAGTTCGACGCCGCCGGCCGCTTCACGCAGGCGGCGCTGGTCGTCGGCGTCGAGCTGCTTGTTGAGCCGCGCCAGCCGGCCGGCCAGCGAGGAGACGCTGTCGGTGTCGGTGGCGCCCATCAGGATGCCCATGGCGAGGTCTTTGAGCGGCACGCCGGGCTTGGTGATGAGCGGCTGGCTGGCGGTTTTCAGCGATTTGGTGACGCCAATGGCGTCGACAATCACGTAATGCGTCTTGGCGCTTTTGGCGCTGGGCGTGACTTTCTTGAGGTCGTCCATGTCCAGCGTGCGGGTGCCGCGCCCTTTCATCTGCTCGAAGTAGTTGCGGCTTTTGACGTCGCGCATGAAGAGCAGGCATTCGAGCGGCTTGACGTCGGTGCCGGTGGCGATCATGTCGACGGTGACGGCGATGCGCGGGTGGTAGCCGTTGCGGAACTGGGCGAGGATGGATTTGGGGTCTTCGCCACGGTCGACCGTGCCGTCGGGCAGATTTCTATCCTGCGCGGCGCGGTAGGTGACTTTTTTGCAGAAGGCGTTGCCCTCGCCGAACTCCTCGCGCACGGTGTTGATGATGTCGTCGGCGTGGCTGTCGGTCTTGGCGAAGATCAGGGTCTTGGGCACTTCGGCGCGGCCGGGGAAGATGGCCGGCAGGTTGTCGCGGAAGGCGCGGATGACGGTGCGGATCTGGTCCGGGTTGACGATGTCGCGGTCGAGCTGGGTGGCGGTGTAGGCGGCGTCTTCGTCTTGCTGTTCCCAACGCTTTTTGCGGGTCAGGCGCTCGCGCTTTTCGACTTGCTGCTCGGCGGCGATGACGGCGCCTTGCTGGGTGATGCGGGTGTCGATCAGGTAGATTTCGTTGCCGACGTTGACGCCGTCGGCGACGGCTTTTTCATGGCTGTAGTCGCTGACGACGTTCTTCTTGAAGAAGCCGTAGGTGCGGTTGTCGGGCGTCGCGGTGAGGCCGATCAGGCTGGCGTCGAAGTAGTCGAGCACTTGCTGCCAGAGGTTGTAGATGCTGCGGTGGCATTCGTCGATGAAGATGAAATCGAAGAATTCGGGCGGAATTTTGGCGTTGTAGGCGACGGCGGCCGGGGCTTTGGGCTGGGTCAATTCCGCCGGGTTGATTTCTTCGGCGGCTTCGTCGAGTTCCTTGTCCTGCAACAGCGAATAGAGGCGCTGGATGGTGGAGATGCAGACATCGGCGCCTTTGTCGACGAAGCTGCTTTTGAGCCGCTGCACCGTGTAAAGCTCGGTGAATTTGCGGTTATCGTCGCTGGGCACGTAGGCCATCATTTCCTGCTCGGCCTGCTCGCCGAGGTTTTTGGTGTCGACGAGAAAGAGCACGCGCTTGGCGTCGGCATGTTTGAGCAGGCGGTAGATGCTGGTGATGGCGGTGTAGGTCTTGCCGGCGCCGGTGGCCATCTGGATCAGCGCCCGCGGCCGGGCTTCGCGGAAGGATTGTTCGAGGTTGGTGATCGCCACTTCCTGGCAATCGCGCAGGCGGAGTTCTTTCGCGGGCTGATGTTCGGGGTTGAGCGGCGGCAGTTCGGCGAGGCGGGCGCGCAGGCTTTGGCCTTCGGTCAGCCAGTCGCGCAGGGTTTCCGGGCGGTGGAAGCTGAAGATTTCGCGCGAGCGCGGCTTGGGGTCGCGGGCGTCGGTAAAGCGGGTGATCAGGCCGGTGGCTTCGTAGAGGAAAGGCAGCGGCTCTTTGTTATTGACCCACTTGAGCTTGGCGGCGGCGTAGCCTTCGGTTTGCGTTTCGTGCACCGTCAGGTGCTGACCTTCTTCTTCGCGCTTGGCTTCGATGACGCCGACCGCCTTCTTGTCGATGAAGAGCACGTAGTCAGCCGGGCCGGCATCGGTTTGCCATTCGCGCACGGCAACACCTGTTGCGGCGCCAAAATTGACCTTGTTCTTGGCTTGCACGACCCAACCAGCGGCGCGCAGTTGCGCATCAATGCGGTCGCGGGCTTGTTGTTCGGGGTTCTGGTTTTCGCTCATGGGCGGCGGGGCGCTATTCGGCAATCCGCCGATGATAGCGGAAGGCGCGGCGCGCCGTCATGCCAAAGGAATCGGGCTGCGCGATGATTCCCACGGTCAACCGGAAAAAATGGCCAAAAATGAAATTTTCGTAATGGCTTCAGCGCATCGCCCGACGCAGCCAGGCGCTAGCCTGATCGACGGCAATCGATAGCAGCAACATGGCGATGATCACGGTCGATGCCTGCGCATGGTGGAAGAGCGAGAGTTCGAAATAGAGCAGTTGGCCGAGCCCGCCGGCGCCGACGAAGCCGAGGATGGCGGCCATGCGGATGTTCATTTCCCAGCGGTAGAGGGTGTAGGCGATGAGTTGCGGGGCGGCGCCGGGCAAGGTGCCGTAGAGAAAAGCGAGGCCGCCCGGAGCGCCGGCCAGGCGCAGGGCGTAACCGGGGGCTGGCGGGGCGTTGGCGAGGGCTTCGGCGTAGAGGCGGCCGAGTACGCCGGCCGTATGCAGGGCCAGCGCCAAAGCGCCAGCGAAGGGGCCGAGGCCGCCGGCCAGCGCGGTGATCGTCGCCCAGACCAGTTCGGGCACCGAACGCAGGGTGTTGAGCAGGAAGCTGAACGGCGCCCGCCATGTCGGAAGCGCCAGCAGCAGGCCGGCGACGGCGGCGAGCAAGGTGCCGACGACCGAGATGGCCAGCGTTTCCCAGACGCCCTTGCCGACTCTTGCCAGCCATTCGGCGCTCAGATCGGGCGGGAAGAAGCCGGCGATGAATTCGCCGATGCTGCGGACGGCTTCCACGGTCAACAGGGATTTCAGGCCGATTTCCAAATAATTGAAGCTGGCGATCACGCCAAAGACCGTTGCCATGCCAAACAAGCTGCTACGCCAGCCAAACGGTGAGGCGCGATCAGCCGGCGGCGTATCCAGCGCACGGCGCAGCCAGCCGGACAGGCCGTCGGCCGAGAAGACGAGGACCATGAAGGTGAGCAAGATGGTCGCCGCTTCGCCGCCGTTGAGCATTTTCATGGCCTGGTCCATCAACTGGCCGAGGCCGCCGGCGCCGACGAAGCCCATGACGACCGAGGCGCGGATGGCGCATTCCCAGCGGTAGACGGTATACGAGGCCAGCTCTTTCGAGGCTTGCGGAATCAGCCCGTAAAGAATGGCCAGCGGCCGGCTGGCGCCGTTGTGGCGCAGAGCGCGGGCCGGTGCAGGATCGACCGATTCGAGGATTTCAGCGTAGACCTTGGCCAGCATGCCGCCGTAAGTCAGGCCGAGTGCCAGCACGCCGGCGGCCGGGCCAAGGCCGAAGACGCGGACGAACAGCAGCGCCCAGACCAGTTCCGGAATGCCGCGCAGGATAGTCAGCAGGCTGCGGGTCAGCGGGTTAAGGGTTGGTGCCTCGCGCCCGGCCCCGCTCGCGAGATAACCCAGCGGCACGGCAATCAAAAAGGCCAGCGCCATGCCGGCGGTGGCGATGGCCAGCGTTTCCAGTGTTGCCTTGCCCAGATAGCCGAGGAATTCGCTACCGGTTTCCGGCGGCAGAAACCCGGAAAGGAAATGGCCGATGACCTTCAGGTTGGCCGGATCAAAGAGGACGCCGGGCTTGAACTCGGCGGCCTGAAACAGCGGCCAGAGAATGACCAGCGTGGTCAGCGCGCCGATCAGGCGGGAACGGGCGGCCGGGTCGCGCACGGCAGCACTCAGCAGCAGGCGGCCCGAATCGCCGCGTCGTTGGCAGCGGCATTCATCAGGAAGTTCGGTTCATGCGCCTGCACCGGCAGCTCTTCGCCTTCACTGGCGTACAGCTCGTGCAGCATGGGCACGGTAACTTCGCTGGCGGGCAGGTCGAAGGCGATGCGCCCGGCCCGGACGCCGACGATGCGCGAGAAATTGCCGATGGCCAGATCGACGGCATGCAGGCTGGCAACCAGCGTGGCGCCAGAGGCTTCGGCTTCGGCGATCAGCAGACGGATGGTGGCCAGCGCCAGTGTTGGATCGAGGGCGGATACCGGCTCGTCGGCGAGAAGCAGATCAGGCTGCTGGTAGAGGACGCGGGCGATGCCGACGCGCTGCAACTGGCCGCCGGAAAGCTGGTCACAACGGGCGAACAGTTTGTCGGCCAGGTCAACGCGGTACAGCGCAGCGCGAGCGCCGGGGATATCGAGCGGGTAGACCAGTGACGCCAGTGACTTCCAGCGCGGCCACCGGCCAAGCCGCCCGGCCAGGACGGCTGTAACCACGCGCTGACGGCCGGGCAGCGGCGGCGATTGATGCACGCTACCGATGCGGGACCGCAATTTGGCCATTGCTGCGGTCGACCGGAAATTTTGGCCAAAATCCAAAATTTCCGCTGTGCCGGCAGTTGGCTGCAATGCCGTGCCGAGCACTGACAACAGCGAGGTCTTGCCGGCACCAGAGGGGCCAATCAGGGCGATGCGCTCGCCTTGATCCGCCTTTAGCGAAATGCCCTTCAGGGCGGCAAAACCATTGGCGTGGGTCAGCCCCACGCCGTTCAGTGCAAAGCTCACTTCAACAAGCCGGCCGAATGGGCCGCCTTTTCGATACCGTCGTAATTCTCTTTTTTGGTCGGCACAAACTTGCTGGCGCGTTGCAGGTTGAGGATTTCCTTCTGTTCCGGGTTGCTCGGGTCGAGCTTGAGGAACGCCTCGGTCAGCTTCTTGACGATGACCGGGTCGAGGTCGCCGCGCACTGTCCAGTTGTAGTCGAAGTATGGCGGCGTGGTGGAAAAGACATGGACCTTGTCGGTGTCGACCTTCTTGGCCTCTACCATTTTTTCCCAGACCGACGCGTTCAGCACACCGGCTTCAGCTTTGCCGGCCGCAACAAAAGCCACCGTGGCGTCATGAGCACCCGAGTAGGCAACGTTCTTGAAATCCTTTTCCGGATTCAGGCCGGCCTGCTGCAGGAAGAAACGCGGCATCAGGCTGCCCGAGGTCGATGACGGCGCGCCAAAGGCGAAGGTCTTGCCCTTGAGGTCACTCACCGATTTGATATTGGGGTCTGCGGTAATGAATTTGGAGGTAAAACGGGCATCCTCCGCACGCTGGACGATAGGGATGGCTGTCCCGTTGGTGCGGATGCTGGCCTGAACGAAGGTGAAGCCGCCCAGCCAGGCGAGGTCGATCTTCTTGGTCGCCAGCGATTCGACGACGGCAGCGTAATCGGAAACCGGGGTGAACACGACCTTCATGCCGGTCTGCGCTTCGAGATATTTGCCGAGCGGCGCGAATTTGCGCTGCAGTTCGGTCGGTGCCTCGTCAGGAATGGCCGAAACGCGAAGGATGGCTTCGTCGGCAAAAACGTGCGACGAAGTGGAAATTGCAGCGGCCGTAGCGCAAACGACCACGCCCTTGAGCGCCAGACGGCGCAGGGTTGAAATGCTCATGTTGTTACTCCGATTTGTGCAGCAACCACCACCGTGCGGATATCACGGCGGCTTACAAGGCGCCGAAGCGCCACCCAGTCAATGCGGTACTCAGACCACAGACAACATGATAACCGCGATTGGCGGCAACCATGCCGCTAGCTGACCTGACCGCACCGATGCCGACACCATGACAAACGCACGCTGCGGTATGACTTTCTGGATATTTACAAGGCGCAAAGCAGATGAGACATTTAGTGAAAATAAGGAATTTATTAAATGGTTCGGCACCCGCTACGCCCTACCCTGCTCATCCTGCTGGCTGCATGGCTCACCATCATTGCCTTCGCCGCTCATCTGCTGCTATCGGCTCAGATAAGTCGCTGGGAAGGGCATTTCGATGAAGACGTCCAGCTCATGGCCGGCGAGGTCAAACAAAAACTGGATACCAATGAAGCGGTTCTGGCGGGTTTTTCTGCCTTTTTACATGCGGTAGACCGCAGCGATACCGACTCGACAATGCGCTACGCCGCATCTGCGGCCTCTGCCTACCCACACATCTACATGATCGAAGTCGCCCGCCAGGTGGCCTTATCCGAACAGAAAGGGCTCGAAACCTCTTTGCGCAAGGGCTGGCGTCCGGATTTTGCCATCAAAAGTTTCCCGGCAATCACGGGACATGTTGCTGAGGACGAGCAACCCAAAACAGCGACCTGGCCGATTCTCTTCATGTATCCGTCCTTGCCGGACGCCCAGGCGATTTATGGTGTGCGCTTGGAAACGGTGGACTATCTTTCACAGACCATGGCCCTGGCTCACAACAATATCAGGCCGGTCGTTTCACCCGTTTTCGATCTCTACGAAGGCGGCAGCGCTTATATCCTGCTTCAGGAAGTGAACCGTGCCACCCGGACGGCCTCCTCCGCGCTGAACTTTTTCGGCAACACGATGATTGCCTTGCTGGTCATCAAAACCCAGGCCTTGCTGCCGAATCACGGCAATCTGATCGATCACCAGAATATCGCATTCACAGCCCGCCTCGCCTCGGCAACGAATCTCGACAGCCTTCTTTTCGAACAAAAGGCCGCAGAATCAGGCGCACTGGACAAGCTGTTTTTACCCAATCTAAAACGGCGCCTGAAAATCGACAATCCGTCGCAACCGGCGATCATGTCCTTCAACCGTCAATTGCGCTGGCAGGATCTACTGAATTCGGAAACCCTGACCATGCTTATCCTGCTGGGCGGTGCGCTCCTGATCGTGCCCTGGGTCACGCTGCGTCACTACCGGTCCCTTGATCGCGCCGCCGAGGAGCACGAAAGGGCAGCCTATCTGGCAACCCACGACATGCTGACTGAGTTGCCCAACCGCTTTCTGTTCACTGACCGATTCGATCAGGCACACCGAAACTGGCTGCGAAACGGCACCCCATTCGCCTTGTTGCTGGTCGATCTCGACCGTTTCAAGGAAATCAACGACCGCTACGGTCATGAAATTGGTGATCAAGTCCTGATTGCCAGCAGCAAGCGCATGGCAGCTGAGCTTCGTGCCTGCGATACGGTGGCGCGGCATGGTGGCGACGAATTCATCATTCTGCTGGCAAATATCGAAAAAGTGCTCGATGCCGCCAATGTCGGCAAAAAACTGCTGGACGCCGTGGCCGAAACTATCGAGACCAGCGCCGGGCCGCTCAATATCCATTGCAGCATCGGCATTGCGGTGTGCCCACTGCATGGCGAAACACTGGATGTGCTGCGCAGATCGGCCGATCGGGCCATGTACGAATCGAAAAATCAGGGGCGCAATGCGGTGTCCATTGCTTCCAGCGAAGGCAGTGAACAGCGATTCATGGCATCACTGATGGAGGCACAAACGTTCGGGCCGGTTGGCAAGTAGCTCGCCTTTTCCACAAAATCAGTCGCTTAACTTGGCAGCCGGCACGGCGACCGGTAAACTACGGGCTCTGCCGAGGAGCGCTGCGACCCTTTTCATGCTTTTGCATGAATTCCGGGGCCAGGCTCGGCAATGTTCAACGGCGCTCGCAAACCCCAGTTTCCCTGTCCCGGTTTGCGACGCCGTTTGATTTTGCGGTGCGCCCGGTACCTTCAAGCTTTGCCGAGGTGATCATGCAGCAACCCGACCGTACCGCCGAACTTTCCGCCCTGCTTGCCCAGAAGATGCTCGTCCTCGACGGCGCCATGGGCACGATGATCCAGCGCCACGGATTGCAGGAAGCCGATTATCGCGGCGAGCGCTTTGCCGATCACGCGCACGACCTCAAAGGCAACAACGATCTGCTGGTGCTGACCCGGCCGGACGTTATCGGCGGCATCCACCGCGCCTACCTTGAAGCTGGCGCCGACATTCTCGAAACCTGCACCTTCAATTCGACCGCCGTTTCGCAGGCCGATTACAAGCTCGAACCCATTGTTTATGAGCTGAACGTCACGGGCGCCGCGCTGGCCCGCCAGCTGTGCGACGAATTCACTGCCGCCAACCCGGCCAAGCCGCGCTTCGTTGCCGGCGTTCTCGGCCCGACGAGCCGCACGGCGTCGATCTCGCCGGACGTGAATGATCCCGGCTTCCGCAACGTCACCTTCGATGCACTGGTCACCGATTACCTTGAAGCGATCCGTGGCCTGACTGACGGTGGCGCCGACATCCTGCTCGTCGAAACCATTTTCGACACGCTGAATGCCAAAGCGGCGCTGTTCGCTATCGAAAAATTCTTCGATGATGCTGGCCGCCGCTGGCCGGTGATGATTTCCGGCACGATTACCGATGCTTCCGGCCGCACCTTGTCTGGCCAGACCGCCGAGGCTTTCTGGAACTCGCTGTCGCACATCAAGCCGGTTTCTTTCGGCCTGAACTGTGCGCTCGGTGCCAGTGAATTGCGCCAGTACGTCGAGGAATTGTCCCGCATCTGCGATTGCTACGTTTCGGCCCACCCGAATGCCGGCCTGCCCAATGCCTTCGGTGGCTATGATGAAACGCCGGAGATGCTGGCCGATGAAATCGAAAGCTGGGCCAAGGGCGGCATCGTCAATATTGTCGGTGGCTGCTGCGGTACCTCGCCGGACCACATTCGCGTCATCGCCGAACGGGTTTCCACGGTCAACCCGAGAAAAGTGCCGAAAATCGAAAAGAAGCTGCGCCTGTCAGGGCTCGAACCGTTCAACGTCGGCGCCGATTCTTTGTACGTAAACGTTGGCGAACGGACCAACGTCACCGGTTCCAAGGCTTTCGCGCGGATGATTCTGGAGGGCCGCTTCGACGATGCGCTGGCCGTCGCCCGCCAGCAGGTCGAGAACGGCGCCCAGGTCATCGACATCAACATGGACGAGGCAATGCTCGATTCCATCGCCGCGATGGACCGCTTCCTCAAGCTGATCGCCTCCGAGCCGGATATTTCGCGCGTGCCGATCATGATCGACTCATCGAAATGGGAAATCATCGAGGCTGGCCTCAAGTGCATCCAGGGCAAGGGCATCGTCAATTCGATCTCGATGAAGGAAGGCGAAGCCAAGTTCATCGAGCAAGCCAAGCTGGCGCGCCGCTACGGCGCTGCCGTCATCGTCATGGCTTTTGACGAGAAGGGCCAGGCTGACACCTTTGCCCGCAAGACCGAGATTTCCAAGCGCGCCTACGACCTGCTGCTGAGCATCGGTTTCCCGGCTGAAGACATCATCTTCGACCCGAACATTTTCGCCATCGCCACCGGCATTCCGGAACACGATAACTACGCAGTCGATTTCATCGAGTCGGTACGCTGGATCAAGCAGAACCTGCCGCACGCCCACATTTCCGGCGGCGTTTCCAACGTCTCGTTTTCTTTCCGCGGCAACGATGCGGTACGCGAAGCGATCCACACCGTTTTCCTCTACCACGCCATCAAGGCAGGCATGACCATGGGCATCGTCAATGCCGGCATGCTCGGCATCTACGACGATCTCGAACCGGAACTGCGGCAGAAGGTCGAGGATGTGGTCTTGAACCGCCATCCGAACGCCGGCGAGGCGTTGGTCGATTTCGCCCAGACAGTCAAGGAAGGCAAGGCCAAGGACACCGGGCCGGATCTTTCATGGCGTGAGCAAAGCGTCGAAAAGCGCCTTGAACATGCGCTGATCAAGGGCATCACCGATTTCGTCGTGGCCGATACCGAAGAAGTCCGCGCCCAGCTCGAAGCCGAGGGCAAGCCGCCGCTCGCCGTCATTGAAGGTCCGTTGATGAACGGCATGAACCACGTCGGTGACCTGTTCGGTGCCGGCAAGATGTTCCTGCCCCAGGTGGTCAAGTCGGCCCGCGTCATGAAGCAGGCGGTCGCCCATCTGCTGCCCTACATCGAAGCGGAAAAAACCCGCACGGGGCTGGGCAGCAAGGGCAAGATCCTGATGGCCACGGTCAAGGGTGACGTGCACGACATCGGCAAGAATATCGTCGGCGTTGTCCTCGGCTGCAACGGCTACGACGTGGTCGACCTCGGCGTCATGGTTTCCTGCGACAACATTCTGAAAGCCGCGCTGGAACATCGTGTGGACATCATCGGTCTGTCCGGCCTGATCACGCCGTCGCTTGAGGAAATGGCCCACGTGGCCAGCGAAATGCAGCGCCTGAACATGAAGCAGCCGCTGCTGATCGGCGGCGCGACGACCAGCCGCGCCCATACCGCGATCAAGATCGCACCCAATACCGACGGCACCGTGGTTTACGTGCCCGATGCCTCACGCGCCGTCGGCGTCGCCACCAAGCTGCTCTCCGTCGACCAGCGTGATGGCTACAAGGCGGAGATCATCGCCGAATACGAAGCCGTGCGCGCTGAACATGCCGGCCGCAAAGGACCGACGATGGTGACGCTGGAAGAAGCCCGCGCCAACCATTTCACGTGGAGCCAGCCCTTCGCCCCGACCATTCCCAACAAACTCGGCCTGCAAACCCTGAACCCGAGTTTGAGCGACCTGTCGCTGCTCATCGACTGGACACCGTTCTTCCAAAGCTGGGATCTGGCCGGTCGCTATCCGGCCATTCTCGAGAATGAAACGGTCGGCGAAACGGCCCGTCAGCTGTTCGCAGATGCCAAGACCATGCTGGCCAAAATCATCAAGGAAAACTGGCTGTCAGCCAGAGCCGTCTTCGGTCTTTACCCGGCTCGCGGCGAGCATGAAGACATCATCATCTACACCGACGAGTCGCGAACCACCGAACTCACACGCTGGGTCGGCCTGCGTCAGCAACACAAGCAGCCCACCGGCCGTTTCAACATGGCGCTCGCCGATTACGTTGGCCACAATGACTATGTCGGCGCCTTTGCCGTCACCGCCGGCCATCGCATCGACGAACGTGTCGCTGCGTTCGAAGCTGCCAACGACGACTACTCGGCAATCATGCTCAAGTCGCTAGCCGACCGCTTGGCCGAAGCCGCCGCCGAATGGCTGCATCTGCAAATCCGCACCCAATACTGGGGCTACGCCAACGATGAAGCATTCACCAACGCCGAACTGATCGCCGAGCAATACAAAGGCATTCGCCCTGCCCCCGGCTATCCGGCCTGCCCGGACCATACCGCCAAGCGTGAGTTGTTCGCCCTGCTCGACGCCCCCGCCAACGCCGGTATGATCTTGACAGAATCCTGCGCGATGATGCCGGCGGCAGCTGTATCCGGTTTCTACATTGGCCATCCGGCCGCCGCTTACTTCGCTATTCCGAAGATTGGGCGCGATCAGTTGGAGGACTGGGCCAAGCGCAAGAGCATGTCGATCAAGGACGCCGAATACTGGCTGGCCCCGCTGCTCTGATCTGAAAATTGCTGTCATTGCCATCCGGCAATGACAGCATGTGACATCAGTTCACCCCAGAGCGCTTGATCAGCGCCTGAAGTTCGCCAACGATGCCGCGGCGGAAGCTGAGCACGCAGATCACGAAGATCGTACCCATGATCACCGTTACCCAAGACCCTACCGAATCCGGCAGTTGAGTCTGCAGCGTAACGATGGTGGCGGCGCCGACAATCGGGCCAAGGATGGTGCCGAGACCACCAAGCAGGGTCATGAGCACCACTTCGCCCGAGGCATGCCAATGCACGTCACTCAGTGAGGCAAGCTGGAAGACCAGGGTCTTCGTCGCTCCTGCCATACCGGCCAGCGATGCGGAAATGATGAAGGCGATCAGCTTGAATTTCGCTACGTCATAGCCCAGCGAAATGGCGCGTGGTTCGTTCTCACGGATGGCCTTCAGAATCTGGCCAAAGGGCGAATGGATGGTGCGGTAGATGACGAAGAAGCCGAAGCAAAAAATGGCAAACACCACGTAGTACATGGCGAGGTTGTTGGAAAGATCAAGAAAGCCGAGCAAGTTGCCACGTGGCACGCCCTGCAGGCCATCTTCGCCGCCCGTTTGCTTGATCTGGATGGCGAGGAAGAAAACCATCTGCGCCAGCGCGAGGGTAATCATTGCAAAGTAGATACCCGTGCGCTTGATGGCCAGCCAGCCAAACACCCAGCCAAGCAGACCGGCGGCAACGGTGCCGGCAAGGATGCCGACTTCCGGTGTCACCCCGACGTCGCGCACCATCATGCCGCAGACGTAGCCCGCCGTGCCAAGAAAAGCTGCGTGACCGAAGGAGAGCAGGCCGGCGAAACCGAGCAGGAGATTAAAGGCGCAGGCGAACAGCGCATAACAGAGGATTTTCATCAGGAAAGTCGGGTAGACCGCAAACGGGGCGATCAGGCCGATAACGAACAGCACAGCCAGAAGCAGCGGCATCTTCGATTCGGCAAACGAGACAGGCGCATTCATGGGGTTTTCCTTCGAGTGTTCACTTTTCGCGCTTCAAGACTTGCCGAACAGCCCTGCCGGGCGGACCAGCAGAACGATGACCATGATGACGAAGACGACCACACTGGAGGCTTCCGGATAAACGACTTTGGTCAGCCCCTCGATCAGCCCGAGACCAAGGCCGGTCAGAATTGAACCCATGATCGACCCCATGCCGCCAATGACGACCACGGCGAAAACAACGATGATCAGGTTGGAGCCCATCAGCGGATTGACCTGAAATATGGGGGCAGCCAGCACACCGGCAAAAGCAGCCAGCGCCACGCCGTAGCCGTAGGTGAAGGTGATCAGCAGCGGCACGTTGATGCCCAGCGCCTGGACCATTTGCGAGTTCTCGGTGCCGGCGCGCAGGTAGGCGCCGAGCTTGGTGCGTTCGATCATGTACCAGGTGCCGAAACAGACGGTCAGCGAGGCGATGATCACCCAGCCGCGGTAGATGGGCAGGAACATGAAGCCGAGATTGACACCACCTGAGAGCAGTTCGGGAACCTCGTAGCTTTCACCGGAAATGCCGAACTGGTCACGGAATACGCCCTCAATAATCAGCGCCAGGCCGAAGGTCAGCAACAAGCCGTAGAGGTGGTCCAGCTTGTACAGACGGCGCAGCATCAGGCGCTCAATCAGCACGCCGACGATGCCGACAATCAGCGGCGCGGCGATCAGCGACACCCAGTAATTGATGCCGAATCGGGTCAGCGCGATCCAGGCGACAAACGCCCCCATCATGTATTGAGCGCCATGGGCGAAATTGATGATGTTGAGCAGGCCGAAGATGATGGCCAGGCCCAGGCTGAGAATGGCGTAGAACGAACCATTGATCAGCCCGATCAGCAACTGGCTGCCAAGCAGGGCGGTCGAGATTCCGAAAATTTCCATGGAAGACTCCAGACCCGGTGCGAACAATGCCCGCACTGGGGATTGCGATGACTCTGCTTACTTCTTGATCAGCGGGCAACGCGACTGAGCCAGCGGCTGGAAAGCCTCGGCAGCCGGAATGGTGGCCTTGATCGTGTAGTAGTCCCACGGATACTTCGATTCGCCAGGCTTCTTGACCTGGACCAGATACATGTCATGCACCATGCGGCCGTCCGCGCGGATCTGCCCATTCTTGGCAAAGAAGTCGTTGATCGGCGTCTTCTTCATCATCGCCATGACCTTGGTGGTGTCGTCGCTACCGGCAGCCTTGACGGCCTTCAGGTAATGATAAATCGACGAATACTGGCCGGCCTGGACCATGGTCGGCATCTTTTTCTGCTTGTCGAAGAATCGCTTCGACCAGGCACGGGTCTCGTCATTGCGATCCCAGTAGAAACCAGTGGTCAGATACATGCCCTGGGTCGGCTTCAGACCGAGCGAATGGATGTCGGTGATGAACATCAGCAGGCCGGCCAGCGACTGTTTCGGCGTGACGCCGAATTCAGCGGCTTGCTTGATGGCATTGGTCGTGTCGGCGCCAGCGTTGGCCAGACCGATGACCTGGGCGCCGGAGGCCTGGGCCTTGAGCAGGAAGGACGAGAAGTCAGAGCCGGGGAAAGGATGGCGCACCGAACCGACCACCTTGCCACCATTGGCGACAACCACTGCCGAGGCGTCTTTCTCCAGCGCCTGACCGAAAGCATAGTCCGCGGTCAGAAAGAACCACGATTTGCCGCCCTGCTGGGTCACTGCCTTGGCCGTGCCGTTGGCCAGCGCGTAGGTGTCATAGGTGTAGTGCACCGAAACGTCGTTGCACTGCTCGTTGGTAATCGGCGTTGATGCCGGACCGCTCATCAGCACGATGCGGTCCTTTTCCTTGGCGACCTTCATGACGGCCAGCGCGGTGGAGGTGGTAACCAGTTCGGTCACGGTATCTACGTTCTCGCGCTCGATCCATTCACGTGCCTTGTTCGAGGCGATGTCGGCCTTGTTCTGGTGGTCGGCCGAGACCATTTCAATCTTGAAATTGGGCTTTTCGTTGGCAATGAAGTCGTCGATCGCCATCTTGGTGGCCAGTACGGCGCCGGAGCCGGCCAGATCGGAATAGGTCCCGGAAAGGTCAGTCAATACGCCGATTTTCACGGAACCGCCTGAAATCTCGGCCTGAGCACCGACAGACAGTGCGGCCAGCCCTGTGGCACAGATGGTGGTCTTGAATTTTCTGGATAACATGGGTAACTCCTCCTAGAGTGGGCAATCCCGGCTAGACGCCGAGCCTGTGGTGCAGCCATTCCATCTTTCCCGGGAGTGCTTCCTGAGTGATGGTGGCGATTATTTCTCCGTGTTCGAGCACGTAATGGCGGTCAGCCAGCGGCGCAGCGAAACGGAAATTTTGTTCGACAAGAATGATGGTGAAGCCGCGTTTTTTCAGTTCAATAATCACCTCGCCCAGCTTTTTGACGATGACCGGGGCGAGACCTTCGGTAATTTCATCGAGCAGCAGCAACTTGGCACCGGTGCGCAGGATGCGCGCCATTGCCAGCATTTGCTGCTCGCCCCCGGATAGCTTGCCGCCCGGGCTGGTACGCCGTTCGCTCAGATTCGGAAACATCTGATAAAGCTCGTCGACCGACATGCCGCCGCTGGAAACGATGGGCGCCAGGGTCAGGTTTTCCTCGGCACTGAGCGAGGTAAAGATCGCCCGCTCTTCGGGGCAATAGCCGACACCGTGGTGGGCAATCTTGTGCGTTGGCACGTTGATGACCTCGTTGCCGTTCACCATGATGGAGCCGGTCCTTCGCCCGACCAGCCCCATGATTGATTTCAGCGTGGTCGTCCGGCCGGAGCCGTTACGGCCGAGCAAGGTGACACATTCGCCCTTGGCGACACTGATATCCAGCCCGTGCAGGATATGCGATTCCCCGTAGAACGAATGAAGGTCGGTCAGGCGGAGGTACTCTGGTTTTGGTTTGAAAGCGCTGGTCATGGTTGTATCCCGCTCAGTGATGCGCGTCGTTCATGTTGTCGGAACCGACGTAGGCTTCGAGCACCTGCGGATTTTTCGAGACTTCTTCGTAAGTCCCTTCGGCGAGTACGCTGCCGCGGGTCAGCACGGTAATCCGGTCGCACAGGTTGGCGACGACTGACAGATTGTGTTCCACCATCAAGATGGTGCGATTGGCCGAAACCTTGCGGATCAGTTCGACCACCCGTTCGATGTCTTCGTGCCCCATGCCCTGGGTCGGTTCGTCGAGCAGCATCATGTCCGGCTCGAGCGCCAGCGTCGTGGCGATTTCCAGCGCCCGCTTGCGACCATAGGGCATTTCTGCCGTCATGGTGTCGGCAAAGCTGCCAAGGTCGACTGCCTCGAGCAGCGCCATGGCTTGCTCGTTCAGCTTGTTCAGGCTTTTTTCCGATTTCCAGAAATGGAACTCCGTCCCCAGTTTGCGCTGCAGACCGATACGCACGTTTTCCAGCACCGTCAGATGCGGGAAGGTGGCGGAAATCTGGAAAGAGCGGACGAATCCACGGCGTGCGGTAACGGCCGGCGCTTCACGCGTAATGTCCTCGCCCTTGAAAATAATGCTTCCCGAGGTGGGCGGCAGGAACTTGGTGACCAAGTTGAATACCGTCGTCTTGCCTGCACCATTCGGTCCGATCAGCGCGTGGATCGTGCCGCGTTGCACCTTAAGATTGACATCGGAAACCGCGGTAAAACCCTTGAACTCCTTGGTCAGACCGCGCGTCTCCAGAATGAAATCACTCATTGTTTCTCCTGAAAGCCTTGCCTTCTTCAATTGCTTATAACGCAATCAATTTACCTACGGTGAATTATTAAATGCTTTTCGGGGCGCCGCTAGCAAGGGTTTACCCGAGGATTGCACTTGCGAGCCGAACTGTCCCAGCGAATTCGCCTCAGCTTGACGCGATGATCCGGCGCCCAAAGTACGGATAACCTGGAGCAAACCGAGCAAACGCTCGGAAAATCGACGAAAATTCTGCCATGCAAGCCAAGAACAACCTCGATCTGACCGCCTTCAACACCCTCGCCCTTCCCGGCAAGGCTGCCCGCTACCTGAAAATTACGGCACCCGAGCAGTTGGCATCACCTGAAATGGCCGGCCAAACGCGCTTTATTCTCGGTGGCGGCAGCAATCTGGTGCTGACCGGCGACTTCGACGGCCTCGTTCTGCACATGGCCATCGCCGGCAAGCGTTTGCTGAAGGAGGATAGCGAGGCCTTCTACATTGAGGCCGGCGCCGGCGAAAACTGGCATGACTTCGTGCAATGGACCTTGCAACAAGGCTGGCCGGGTCTGGAAAACCTGAGCCTGATTCCCGGTACGGTCGGCGCGGCGCCGATTCAGAATATCGGCGCTTACGGGCTGGAGATCGGTGAATGCTTCGACTCACTGACCGCCTGGGATTTTGAAAAACAGGCGTTTTTTCCGGTTGACCGTAGCAACTGCCGTTTTGCCTACCGCGACAGCATTTTCAAGCAGGAAGGCTGGCATTTGAGCGGGCGGATGGCGATCACCTCGGTTGTTTTCCGGCTGCCAAAAGCGTGGACGCCCAACCTGCGCTACGCCGACGTCAATCAGGAATTGGCCGCACAAAACGTCATCACGCCAACGCCAAAGGATATCGCCAACGCCATCATTGCCGTCCGCCAGCGCAAGTTGCCCGACCCGGCAGTTATCCCGAACACCGGCAGTTTTTTCCATAACCCGGTGGTCGATGCCAAGCTGGCCGATAAATTGTCCGCCGATTTCCCGACATTACCGCGCTACCCGCAGGCAGATGGCCGCGTCAAACTGGCAGCCGGCTGGCTGATCGAGCAGGCCGGCTGGAAGGGAAAGAATCTCGGGCCGGTCGGCATGTACGAAAAGCAGGCGCTGGTGCTGGTCAATCGCGGCGGCGCAACCGGTGCCGACGTCAAGCGAACGATGGCGGCCGTTCAGGCTGATGTCAAAGCCAAGTTCGCGGTCGACCTCACTCCCGAACCGATTTTCCTGTAGCGAACAGGCAGGCGGCAATGCCGGTCGTTACCGCGTCAGCCATCCGGGCCTGACGCACCGGGTCGCCGAGTTCGAGCTCCTCATCGCGATGCTTGATGACGCCGGCCTCAAAAAGTACCGCCGGCAGGGTCGTTTTATAAAGCACCACCAGATTGTCGTAGTACCAGACACCATTTTCTGCATCGGCCGCCAGATGCTTTCGGGCATGCCATGTTGAAGGTTCAAAGCCGGCCCGGCGCAGTATGGCACCGATACTGGTAGCGCAAAGCAGGCTGCTTTCAGGATCCGGATTTTGCGCCGACACGAAAATGCCGTAGCCGCGCTTGACCTCGGTATAGGTCTGCTCAACACCTTCCCAGACCCACGGCTTGAGCCAGGCTTCACCAATCGAGTCGTGGTGGATGGCGATGAAAAAATCGCTCCCCGCCGCCTGCGCCGGGCGTGCCGTCAGGCTACCGATATCGCCGGCAAAATTGACCTCGCGCACACCGAGGCCGCGCTCACGCATGACCCCGGCCAGCACCCCGGCAAATTCGCGATTGAACGCAAACTCCGGACGGCCCCGGGCACTGGTCGCCCCGCCATCGACGCCCCCATGCCCAACATCAATGGCAATGAGCGGCGGCGCGGCAAATGCTGCGGTCGACCCGAAAAACAAGGCAAAACCGAAATTTTTCAAAGATTCCATACGGGAATTATCACGCCAAATGAAAAATCCACCACTACCACCGGTTTGGCCCTAGAACGCCCGCCACGAATTGCGCTATAGTTTCCGCCCAGTATCAGGGAGAAAAAACAATGAGTGACGAGACGAATCTGCCGCGCGGTACCAGCGCCCACATGCCGGACCTGAACTGGAGCCAGGTCCGCGAGACGGTACTGATGCTCGAGCTTTCCGCGGTGCAGATCGAGGCGGCCATGAAGGACAGCAATTCCTCCGTCGAGGTATTGACTGACTCTTTCACAACCATGGCCGGTTACATGCGGATGATCTCCGACACCGTGCAAACCCTGCCCGATCAGGGTGAAGTCGGTGCTGCCAAGCAAAATCTGATCGGCGTTTCCGAGCACGTTTCCGGCATGGTTCACCAAGCCATCATCGCCTTCCAGTTTTATGACAAATTGGTACAACGGCTGGCCCATGTCGGCATCAGCCTGGGTGACCTCAGCAATCTCGTCTCCGATAGCCGTCGGCTGTTCAACCCAAGCGAGTGGGTCGGCCTTCAGGACAAGATCAAGGCCAAGTATTCGACGCGCGAAGAAATCGCCATGTTCGACGCAGTCATGCAAGGCATGCCAGTACAGGAAGCCGTCGAAAAATTCATGGCAGAAATGAAAGAAAAGAGCGACGACATCGAGCTGTTCTAGCCTCGCGCGGAACCCCGGAACATGTCCAATCAGCGCAGGATTCCGGCCGAAGTACTCGCTGAAGCAATGGTCACCGCCGGGGTCGGTTGCTGGCTCTGGGACCCCGAAACCAGCTATCTGCAGATTTCGGAAAATTTCCACGAGCTCCTCGGCTACCCCAGCGACGCGCTTCCCGAAACGCCTGAGGCCTGGCTCGCACTGGCCCATATTGATGATCGTCAGCGACTGGGTGCGCTGTTCGAGCACCTGTCGAACAATGCGACGCATGGTCACCCCGGCTTCAGCCTTCGCCTGAAGCACGGCAGCGGACTCTGGCACTGGTTCGAAGTTCGCCCGCCCGCCGCCGGACAGGAAGCATCAATCGGCCCGACCGTCATCACGTTTATCGAGATCACCCAGCAAAAGCAGGCGGAAGCCGCCCTGCGCGACAGCCAGCTTCGCTTTCGGGCGCTCTATAACACCAGCCCCCTCGCCTTCATCCTGTGGAACCGCGAGGGCAGCATCACCGAATGGAACCGCCGAGCCGAAATGATGTTCGGCTGGCGCTCGGAAGAGGTCATTGGCAAGCGGGTGCACCGGCTCCTGCTCCCCGATGAGCAGCACACTACATTCACCGAAGTCGTCCGCGCGGTCATGCGCGGCAGCGGTGATGGCATTTATGTCGGTCCGGCACTTGGTAAAAATGGCTTGCTCCTCCATTGCAATTGGTACAACGTCGCCCTGCGCAGCGCCAATGGCAAGTTGCTCGGCATACTCTCTCTCGTCCTCGACATCACCGACGAGCGCCTTGCCCATTACCAGCTGGAAAAGAGCGAGAAGGTCTATCGCACCCTGGTCGAAACATCCCCTGATGCGATCCTGCTATTGAGCCTGGACGGTCGACTGCAAATGGCCAATCAGCAGGCCCATCGCCTGTTCGGGCTGGACGAAATGGATGATCTGAGCGCCCGCAGGATCGGCGATCTACTTCCTGCGAACGCCGAAGATGCCAGTGAAGCCGCCGGATTGCTGGACAGTCCAGAAGAGTTCAACGGTTTCATCGTCAATCGAGAACTCCCGATGCAACGCGTCGGCGGCACCCGGTTTGATGCCGCGACCGCATTCACGACCATCATGGATTCGAGCGGCAGATCGTCGGGGATTGTACTTTTCGTTCGCGACATTACCGACAAGCTGCACGCTGAGCGCGAGCTGGAAGCGCATCGCGAAAATCTCGAACGACTGGTCCAGGAACGCACGGCCGAACTGGAAACTGCCCGCGGCTCGCTCGCCAAAATCATCGAGGCCAGCCCGGTGCCAACGCTGGTGCTTGACGAGAATCACACGGTCACTCACTGGAACACCGCCTGCGAACAAATCATCGGCGTTCCGGCCAGTGACATGATTGGCACGCGTGATTCATGGAAGGCCTTTTATTCCGCTCAGCGCCCAATCATGGCCGACCTGGTGATGGCCGGGAAAATGGCTGGGATTGAATCACTCTATGCCGGCAAATTCAGGCAATCAGAACTTGTGCAGGGCGCTTTTGAAGGCGAGGACTACTTTCCGAAATTCAATCGCTGGTTGTTTTTCACCGCTGCACCGCTACGTGACAAGCGCGGCAAAATTGTTGGCGCCATCGAAACGCTACAAGACATTACCGAGCGCAAACTTGCCGAAATCGCACTGACCGAAGCCAAGCAAGTGGCCGAATCGGCAGCCAATACCAAGGCCGAATTCCTGGCCAACATGAGTCACGAAATCCGTACCCCGATGAACGCGGTAATCGGTCTCGCCCACCTTTTGCTGAAGAGCGAACTGTCTGCAAAGCAGCGCGACTTTGTGGCGCGCATACACAATGCCGGCCAGATGCTGCTCGGGTTGATCAACGACATCCTGGATTTTTCCAAGATTGAAGCCGGGCGCATGCAGCTTGAAGCCACTGAATTCGTACTCGACGAAGTCCTCGACAATGTGGCCAGCGTACTGTTGCATCGTGCCCAGGAAAAAGGATTGGCGCTGCAATACCTTGTCGAGCCCGAAGTACCTCCCCGCCTCGTCGGCGATCCGTTGCGGCTGGCCCAGATCCTCATCAACCTGATTGGCAATGCGCTCAAGTTTACGGCCAACGGCTCGGTTACAGTTTTCGTCCGCCGCGTGCCCTGTGACAGCTGCTCGGTCATGCTCGAACTGGATGTTCAGGACACGGGAATCGGCTTGTCACAGGAACAACAACAGAATCTCTTCCAGGCATTCACCCAGGCGGATACCTCAATCACCCGAAAATACGGCGGGACAGGCTTGGGCTTGACCATCTGCAAACGACTGTCCCAGTTGATGGATGGCGACATCTGGGTCACCAGCCAGCCCGGGGTCGGTAGTACTTTCACCTTTGCGGTGAAGCTGGGCTTGGGCAGCGAGCATGAGGTCGGACCACGGGCTGCAATGTCGCGTGCGCTCGTGGTTGATGACAGCCCGCTCTCACGCGCCATCCTTATCCGGCTATTCGAGAAAAACGGCTACACCGCTGTTCCGGCCGAGTCGGGCGCGCAGGCCTTGCAACTACTCGCCGAGGCGCGCGTCGCACCGTTCAAATTCGTCACCATCGACCTCAACATGCCGGGCATGGATGGCCTGGAACTGGCTGAATCTATCCGTAGCCAGACCTTGCTACCGCCCAAACTGGTCATGGTCACCGCAGCGGATACGGCACTTCTCGAAGGGGACAGGCGATTGGGCTGCTTCGATGTCGTTATTAACAAGCCAGTCACTGCCACCCAGATCGGCAAGCTGGTTGCCGAAAGCCATCAGAACAGCCCTTCCGCATTGCCAACCCATGCCGCCCGCCTTGCCGGCTTGCGTGTCCTTCTGGTTGATGACATGCCAACCAACCAGCTGATAGCCTGCGAGATACTGGAATCCTTTGGAATCACCGTAGACACGGCCGACAATGGTGCGCGTGCATTGAAGAAACTGCTCGAAGAGGCTAACATCTATGACATCGTCTTGATGGATGTCCAAATGCCGGAAATGGATGGCCTGGAGGCCACCCGCCGCTTGCGTGCCAGCAAACGCGTGCCCGATCTGCCGATCATCGCAATGACGGCGCATGCGCTGGATAGCGAACGTCAGCGATGCTTGGCCGCAGGCATGAACGACTTTCTGACAAAACCGATCGATCCTGAGTTATTGCAACATATGTTGAGTCGTTGGCAACCCAAACAAGCATCAAGTAACCATGCCCAAATACAAGAGACCACTTCCATGACTTCAACCGATGGATTTCCTGACCTGCCGGGCATAGACAAGGCCGAAGGCCTGAAACGGATGATGAACAAGGCAACGCTATACGAAAAAGTATTGCGCGATTTTTACGCCAGGTTCAAAGATGAACCGACACTCATACGCACAGCACTGGCAACCGGCGATTTTTCGACAGCGGAGCGGCGAGCCCATAGCACCAAGGGACTGGCCGGTACGATTGGGGCGCTTGATTTGCAGAACGCCGCCAAGGTGCTTGAAGATGCCCTGCATGCTGGGAAAATGCCATCCGAAAGCATTTTTGGCCAGTTTGAAGGTGAGCTGGGCATCGTGATCGAAAGCATCGCCCGCGGTTTTGCTATTGATCAGGCTGGCTGAACATCGGCCTTAAAAGTCAGCCGAGGCTTCCCAGACAATATTTGCCTTGGAGCCACCTTTACTGGTGCGCTCCAGCATGTCGATCAACGGCCAGGCACGCTGACTGATTGCGACAACAGGCTCCTTCTTTTTTCCGGTTTTTTCGTCAATCTCATCATCTTGAGGTGGGGGCGCATCTGCATTCTTCACCGCCTCGCTCAAGCGCCGTGCGGCATCTGCCATTTCGGCCTGGGTAAAGGTGCCCCGCGCAGTTGTTTCCTTGCCAATGGCCTGCAGCAAGGGACGAGCTGCTTCCGCGAACATCAGAATTTCCCCTGTTTCACTGGATAAAAAGCGTACTAGCATTCTTTTTCCTTTCGCTGAGTTGATTCCTGGTTGTCACGCTATCCAGCCTTGTGCACAATGAGCTGAAGGGAGACAACAAAATATGACGTCCAATATTACAGCCAATCCACTGGAGACAGGGGCTGACGAACTTGATCGCTTTGCATTGGAGGAATGCGTCAAACGTCAGCGGGTTGATCGGCAGGTTTCAGTACTGACCCTCACTGACAAGCGTTGCGAGATGGCCATCAAGTTTGCCCGTCTTGGCGCTCAGGTCGTTGTCGCTGATACTCTCAGCCATAAACAGGAAATCGAGGGCAGAATCCTGGCCGCCGGGATGCGCGACGAAATTTCATTTGCTGCCGGCGCGTTGTCTGATCTTCCAGTGGATTTACATGGCCAGCCGTTCGACATCATCGTTCTTGGCAGCGACCTATGCACCCTGCCTTACGATGAGGCTCTCCGGGTTGCGCGGCAATTGTTGCTCAAGCTAAAAATTGGCGGCAAGCTGTACATCTCCTTGCTTGGCTTGCATTCAGAATTGAGTGAAGGCTACGCCGACCGTGAGCTGACAATCGATCAACGCTTTGCCGAGCTTTCCCCGGCACTTGCCGAAAAATACGATATTCGACAGCCCGTCTGTCTGTATTCCGAGCGCAATTTATTTGCCTTGCTCCTCGAGGTCGGTGCCAGCGTACTACGTACGTTGACCACCACTTATGGCAACGTGAAAGGCATCGCTGTTCGGGTCTAGCGTACAGAAATCCACGATGTTACGTATCGGCATTGATCTTGGCGGCACCAAAATTGAGGTCATCGCGCTGGCTGAGAATGGGCGCGAACTCATACGGCGACGGGTCGCGACGCCGCAAGGTGACTACATGGCAACACTGAAGGCCGTTGCCGCCCTGGTTGAAGATACCGAACACAAGCTTGGACAACCCGGAACAGTCGGAATCGGCATTCCGGGCGCCGAGTCGCGCCTCACCGGACTGATCAAAAACGCCAATTCGACCAGCCTGAACGGCAAACCGCTAAGAAGAGACCTCCAAGCCTTGCTGCAACGCGACGTGCGACTTGCGAACGACGCAAACTGCTTCGCACTCTCCGAGGCCATCGACGGCAGCGGACGCGATGTTGAAAACGTCTTCGGCGTCATTCTGGGTACCGGTGTCGGTGGCGGCATCGTGATACGTCGCCAAGTCATGGTCGGTGCCAATTCAATTGCCGGCGAGTGGGGACACAATCCTCTGCCACTGCCAACAGCCGACGATCTACCCTTGCCGGCTTGCTACTGTGGTCGCCATGGCTGTGTAGAAACCTATCTTTCAGGACCGGCACTGGCCGCGGATCATCAGCGCCATACCGGCGAACTGTTGAGTGCCGCAGAAATAGAGAGTCGCGCTAGTGCGGGCAATGCTTCTTGCGAAGCGACCCTGCAACGTTATGAAGTCCGCTTGGGCAGGGCCTTGGCCAGCGTCATCAACCTTCTGGATCCCGACGTTATTGTGCTTGGTGGAGGTGTGTCCAAAATGCAGCGGCTGTACCGGAATTTGCCCGAATGCTGCGGTCAACACGTTTTTTCCGACTTTTTTGAAACAAAATTTCTGCCACCTACCCATGGTGACTCCTCGGGCGTTCGTGGCGCCGCATGGTTATGGGATTGATGGCAAAATCCGGCGATCATGATTCAAGTTACCCTTTTCATTGGCGGCATTCGGCCGCTTCCTGAGTCCGGCCGCCCGACGGGCATGTACAAGGAGCGGGTTGGCACAACACTCGAACTTCGCCGGGACGGCTTTGTCGGCGACTTTCAAGCCGACAGACGCGTCCACGGCGGTCCGGAAAAAGCGGTTCACCTCTATCCGGCAAGCCATTACGCCAAGCTTGCCGAGCGTTTTCCTGATGCTGCACCGCAACTAGTCATCGGCAGCCTCGGTGAAAATATCTCGACGCTCAATCTCGATGAAAACGGCGTCCGCATTGGCGACATCTGGCGCCTCGGCAGTGCTCGCCTGCAAGTCTGCCAGCCGCGCAATCCTTGCTGGAAAATTGATGAGCGCTTCTCGACTGACGGCATGGCAGCCTACATTGCCGAGCAGCGGCTGACAGGCTGGTACTGGTCAGTGCTTACCCCCGGCGATGTTGCCCCGGGTGAAGATCTTGATCTGGAGATGGCGGCTGAAGGCGCTTTCACGCTGGCAGAGGCCATGATCTGCTGGCAATCTCACCGCCCCGCCCTGTCCGACCTTGAAAGGCTGGCAACTACCACTGGTATCGCCAATCAATGGAAGCAAAAGATCGTCACTCGCATCGATTGGCTGCGCAAAAATCAGAAAAAGTCAGTCTCGTCATCCGAGCCGTTTCACGTGGAACGGGACAAGACGTGAACTCCCCCGAAACGCATCGCCTTTGGGTCCAGCTATTCCTGCCCTTTGCTGCCGGTTATTTCCTGTCCTACCTTTTTCGAACGGCTAACGCAGTTATCGGCCCGGTACTCGCACAGGAGCTTGATCTCGGCGACAACGCGCTCGGCCTGCTGACCAGTACCTATTTTCTCGCCTTCGGTGCGGCGCAATTGCCGCTCGGCATGCTACTTGACCGCTTCGGGCCTCGCCGAGTCGAAGCCGGGCTGCTGCTGCTGGCAGCCACGGGTGCTGCCGTATTTGCCATGTCAGTTACCTTGAGCGGCCTGGCCATCGGCAGGGCGCTGATCGGGCTTGGCGTATCCGCCTGCCTGATGGCCTCATTCAAAGCCTTTGCCCAATGGTTTCCAGCCAACCGACAGGCCTCGCTGACCGGCTGGATCATGGCCTCCGGCGGCCTGGGCGCACTGGCCGCATCCAAACCGCTTGAGTTCGCCCTCGGCTTTACTGGCTGGCGGGAAATTGCGTTTGGACTTGCAACTGCCACGCTGTTGGTCGCGACCACCATCTGGTTTTCAGTGCCAGACAAAGCCAGCGAGACGAAGGGCGCAGGCTTCAAGGAACAACTTGCCGGCGTCAGGATGGTATTTTCGGATCGCCATTTCTGGCGCTATGCACCGATGGGGTTCTGGATGACCGGCGGTTTCATGGCCGTGCAGGGTCTGTGGGCATCACGCTGGATGACCGTGCTGGAAGGGCTGGATCGCGCAGCAATTGCGACCCGACTGACCTGGATCAGTGCGGCCATGCTCGGGGGATTCCTGTTCATGGGTTTCTTCGCTACCGCCCTAGTGCATCGAGGCATAAAGCTGGAGAAAATCTATCGCGGCGCCATGATGCTCGCTATCGCCTGTTTCTGCCTGATCGCCAGTCGGCCGGGTTTCGCCGGACACCTACTTTGGCCTGTCCTGGGCGCCTGCTTCTCACTCTCCAACATCTCCTATTCACTGGTTGCGCAGTCGTTTCCAGTCACCCTTTCCGGACGGGCAAATACATCGCTGAATCTGCTCGTTTTCGTCGGTGCATTCGGCCTTCAATGGGGGATCGGTGCGCTTGTAGATACCCTTCAAGCCAGTGGCTGGAGCACTATCGCTGCTTTCCGGCTCACTTTCTTTGCTTTACTCAGCGGCCAGCTTGGAGCGCTCATCTGGTTTTTGCGACCGACCGACAAAAACCCGCTTACCGTATAGGCGTGGGGAAATGGTGCCAACGCTGTCTCAAAACTCCAGCGGATCAACCTCGATATGCCAGCGTAACTTTGAAGGCGCCTTGATACCCTGAATGGCCTCTCGCCAGCACGGCAGAAACTGCTGCAAGGCTGGACGTGAATGAGACTCAGCCAACAACTGGCCACGCTCCAGATTGGCCAATCGAGCCAGCTTCATCGGCACCGGATCGTAAATCAGGATATTTTCGTGATCCCCAATGACAGGTAACGCAGCTGCTGTCTTCAGAAACGCAATGGCATCCGCCATCTCCGGAGATTCGGCACGCAGCATTGCCTGAAAGGCATAGGGTGGGAATCCTGCTTGCTCGCGCTCCTTGAGTTGCTGCGCGGCAAATCCCGGGTAATCGTGATCGACCAAGGCTGCGAACAAGGGGTGATCCGGGTACTCGGTTTGAATCAGCACCTCGCCCTTGAGCTCCGCACGCCCTGCGCGCCCTGCAACTTGCATCAACTGGGCAAACAAGCGTTCCGGCGCGCGCCAATCAGCGGCATAGAGTGCAGCGTCAGCACCAAGCGCACCGACCAGCGTCAACTTCGGAAAATCGTGTCCCTTTGCCAGCATCTGGGTGCCGACCAGGATGTCCGCTTGTCCGCCGTGGATAAGTGAAAGCATCGCCTCCCATTGCTTGCGGCTTTTCACTGAATCGCGATCAACACGGAGGATGCGCGCTCCCGGAAATTGCTCCTGCAACCAGATCTCAAGGCGCTGCGTGCCACGGCCGAAAGGATGAATGTCCTGATTGCCGCAGGTCGGACAAGCCTTGGGGATACGGTGTTCGCAGCCGCAGTGATGGCAGCGCAAGCGACGATCTGCGAGATGGAGCACCATGTTTGCTGCACAGCGCGTGCAGCGCGAGATCCAGCCGCAGGCAGTGCAGGCCAGCACCGGCGCGTATCCACGACGATTCAAAAAAACGAGGCTCTGTTCGCCGCGGGCCAGACGTTCCTTGATGGCGGCGATCAACGGCTCACTGACCCCCTCCTTCAAAACCATCTTTCGCGTATCAAGTATGCGTACTTCAGGTAGCGTCGCTTCGGGATTTGCCCGTTGATTCAGCTTTAGCAGACCGTAGCGGCCCCCCTGAGCGTTCGCCCACGACTCCAGTGAAGGTGTCGCCGAACCGAGCAGAATTGGTATGCCAAGCTGGTGAGCCCGAAAGACAGCGACATCGCGCGCCGAGTAACGCATGCCATCCTGCTGTTTGAATGATGAATCGTGCTCTTCATCAATGACAATCAGGCCTAATCGGGGAAGCGGGGTAAAGATCGAAAGCCGGGTACCCAGAATGATGCTGGCCTCGCCCGCAAATGCTGCCCGCCAGTTGCGCTCTCGAGCGGCCTCTGCCAATTCGCTGTGAAGCGATACCACGCCGGCATCGGGAAAGCGGGCACGCACCCGGCCTTCAAGCTGCGGGGTCAAGTTGATTTCCGGAACCAACAGCAGGGCCTGCTTGCCGCCCGCCAGCGCTTGTTCCACAAGGCGCAGGTATACCTCGGTCTTTCCACTGCCCGTCACACCATGTAGCAGATGAACCGAAAAACCAGCGGCTGGATCAATGCCAGCAAGCGCCTCTGCCTGTTCGTCGGTCAGCAACGGCGCTTGCACGGAGGCAGGCTTTGCGCTGACGCGAGCGTTCCGGCGACTTGGCGGATCGAGACGTTTCAGACCAGCTGGCAAGGCCTGAAGGAGAACCTCGCCATAGGCAGCCTGATAATAAGTACTGGCAAATTCACAGAGCTTGAAAAAATCGGCGGGCAATGGCGGCAAATCGCGCAAGATTTCGCTTGCCATCTTTAATTGATCCAGTGGCCAGTCGCTCTCGGTGGCGACCTCAACAATCACCCCAAGTTTTTCACCACGACCGAATGGCACACGCACCCGATAGCCAATATCCGCGGTCGACGCGGATTCAGCCACGTAATCAAAAAGACGATACAGCGGCAAATCGAGTGCAACGCGCAATACGGGCATGGATTTACCGGCCAAAGCCGTCATTTCTTCAAAACGCCAGATTTACAGCAACAAAATTGGCGTTTTAGAGTTGTCCACAAATTCTGTGGATAAGTTTGTGGATTTCTTTTCGAACTTGGCGCCAGGTAACGGTTTGGTAAGGTATTTGTCACTCTGCCGAAATATTAAGCAACAGTCAAATTCGTTTAAATTCAGAAGCTTAAGCAAAAACCCTTGAGTCAAGGGCTTTCCTGATTTTATTTGTACAGAAACGCAAAACTCTGTGCATAAGTCAAGCTTTAGCGCTCACTTATCGCTATCACTTCCGTAATAGACGACTGTGAGAATGCACGGTCTCAACAAGTGCCGTCACACTGTCCGGTGGGGTGAATTGTGAAATACCGTGGCCAAGATTGAATACGTGACCCGTATTTCCGTGACCAAAGCTATCCAGCACCTTCTTTGCTTCGGCAGCCACGATTTCTGGTTGCGCGAACAGGACATTCGGATCGAGATTTCCCTGCAAGGCAACCTTGTCGCCGACACGGCGACGGGCATCACCAATGTCGATCGTCCAGTCGAGGCCAACAGCATCGCAGCCGATGTCAGCTATTTTTTCCAGCCACAGACCACCATTCTTGGTAAAGACGATGCTCGGAATGCGCTGGCCGTCTTTTTCTTTCTTCAGGCCTGCAACAATTCGCCGCATGTATTGCAATGAAAACTCTTCGTAGGCTGCGTTCGAGAGCGAACCACCCCAGGTATCGAAGATCATGACCGCCTGCGCACCACAATCGATCTGGGCATTCAGATAGGCGATCACTGAATCAGCCGTTACCGAGAGGATGCGGTGCAACAGGTCCGGACGGTTGTAAAGCATGCCCTTGATATTGCGGAAGTCGCTCGATCCTTCGCCTTCAACCATGTAACAAGCCAGCGTATAGGGACTGCCGGAGAAGCCGATAAGCGGCACAGAATTGTCCAGCGCACGACGGATTTCCGACACGGCATCCATCACGTAACCGAGATGCTCGTAGGGATCGGTCACGGTAAGGTTGTTGATCGCCCATTCTTCGCGCAGCGGGCGCTCGAACTTCGGTCCTTCGCCTTCAGCGAAATACAGGCCGAGGCCCATTGCATCCGGAACGGTCAGGATGTCCGAGAAAAGGATGGCAGCGTCCAGATCATAGCGAGCAAGAGGTTGCAGCGTTACTTCGCAGGCCATGGTCGGCGACTTGCACAAGTTCAGGAAATTGCCGGCACGTTTGCGGGTCTCGCAATACTCAGGCAAATACCGACCGGCCTGACGCATCAGCCACAGCGGGGTATATTCGGTCGGCTCTTTGAGAAGGGCGCGCAGGAAAGTATCGTTCTTGGGTCGGCTCACGTCGGACTCCGCCTGAAAATCGGAAAGGCGGAATTATCCGCCTTTCCGGGCGCCGGGTCACTTCCGCCAAAAGGCGGGAGTCAAAACAACCAGCAAAGTGAAAATTTCGAGTCGTCCCAGCAGCATTGCAAAGATGCAGATCCAGGTCTGAAAGTCTTCTAGCACCGCATACGTTGTGGAAGGACCAACCACGCCAAGGCCTGGCCCGGTGTTATTGACACTTGCCACGATGGCGGTAAAGGCGGAAACGATATCAAGGCCAGTAAATGCAAGAATTAAGGTCAGTGAAACGATGCTGACCATATACATGAATCCAAAGGAAAGCACCGCAAACAATATGGATTGAGGTGCAATCTGACTGCCGATACGGATGTTGTAAACCGCGTTGGGATGCATCGCCCGCAGCAGTTCACGATAAACCTGCTTGTAGAGGAGCAGCGCTCTCATCATCTTGATACCGCCACCGGTAGAGCCGGCGCTGGTGACAAAACTGGACAAAAACAGCATCCACAAGGGGGCAAAAATAGGCCAAAGCGAATAATCGACGCTGGCGTAGCCAGTCGTTGTGGCGATGGAAATTACATTAAAGGCCGCATGCCGAAGCGCCGTATCCAGTTCGGAATAAGCCCCATCCTTCCAGATATAGATGGCCACCACGAGAATGCTGAGTAGCGTTATCCCGAGAAACCAAGCCGCCTCCGGATCATGCAGATAGGGACGAATGGAGCGTCCGCTGACGGCCAGAAACAATGTTCCGAAATTCATGCCGGCGATCAGCATGAAAACAATGGCCACAAACTCAACAGCGGGAGAATTGAAAAAACCGAAGCTTGCATCGTGGGTCGAAAAGCCGCCAAGGCCCATGGTTGAAAAGCCGTGGCAGACCGCATCAAACCAGCTCATGCCGGCCCAGTGATAACTGACGATGCATGCAATTGACACGCCTACATAGACCAACCAGAGTCCCTTGGCCGTTTCTGCGATACGCGGCGTCATCTTGGCGTCTTTCATCGGCCCAGGCGTTTCAGCCTTGAACATTTGTCGCCCGCCGATACCCAGCAGCGGCAATATGGCAATGGCAAGCACGATCAGCCCCATACCCCCGATCCAAACCAACTGGTGGCGCCAAAGATTTATCGACATGGGAAGCGTGTCCAGATTGGACAACACGGTTGATCCAGTGGTGGTCAGCCCCGACACAGTCTCAAAATAGGCATCGGTATGACTCAGTCCGAGCTGCAACATGAGTGGGATGGCAGCAAATGCCGGCAGGACTGTCCAAACGAGTACCACCATCAGAAAGCCATCGCGAATATTCAACTCGCGCTTGCAGCGACGGTAGCGATACCAGAGAAAAGACCCGCACAGCATGGTCAGCGCAAATGCTTCATCATAGGCGGACTGTGCGCCATCTTTCGTGACGTATGACAGGATCAGCGGCGCAAGCATCGTCAGGCTGAAGAGCATGATGATCATGCCCAACGCACGATAAACGGGGGCAAAGCGGGTCACGATCTACCCCTAAAAAAAGTGAAAACTGACCTGAAAAAGCTTCTCGACCTTCTTGACCAGTTTCTTGCGAGTGCAGAAAACGATCACGTGGTCTTCCGGTTCGATAACGGTGTCGTGGTGGGCTATAACGACCTCGCCGTGACGTGTTATCGAAGTCCAGTCATCGGTCTGACCAATTACCATGGCCTTGTCGAAATTACGAACCAGGGCAGCAACCGTGACACCGTGCGGCCAGTCAATCTGATCAATACGCTTGCCGATGATTTGCGATGTCTTCGCATCACCGTGGGCAACCAGTTCCAGTGCTTCCGCAGCCCCCCGTCGTAACGAATGGACTTCGGCCACATCACCCTGCCGAACATGTGCCAGCAATGCACCAATCGATACCTGGGCCGGTGAAATGCCGATGTCTATCGGCCCCCCTTCAATCATCTCGGCATAGGCACGGCGATTGATCAGGGCAACCACCCTTTTGCTCCCCAACCGTTTGGCCAGACTGCCGGACATGATGTTGTCTTCGTCATCGTTGGTCACTGCGATGAAAAGGTCCATCTCGGCAATATTTTCCTGTTCTAGCAGATCTTCGTCAGTCGCATCGCCGAGCAGGACAAGAGTATTGTGCAGTTCGTTGGCGATCAATTCCGCCCGTTCCTTGCGACCTTCAATCAGCTTGATTTCGTAGCGTTTTTCGAGCGTCTTCGCCAGACGCAGACCGATATTACCCCCCCCGGCAATCATGATCCTTTCCACCGGCTTCATCATTCGCCGAAGCTGGCAAAGTACCGGCCGGATATGCTCGGCTGCCGCGAGCAGGAACACTTCGTCGCCAGCCTCAACCACGGTCTCCCCTTCCGGGAAAACCGGCTGGTCACGACGGAAAATGGCGGCGATCCGTGCATCCATTTCCGGTGGCAGATAATCCCGCATTTGCTTGATCTGTTTGCCAACCAGCAATCCCCCTTCATAAGCCCGCACAGCGACGAGACTGACTCGTCCATTGGCAAAATCCAGCACTTGCAGTGCTTCGGGAAACTCGATCAGATGACGGATATAGTCGGTAATCACTTGCTCCGGACATAGCGCAAAGTCCACCGCAAAGTTCTCCGGCAACAACAGGCTCTCGTCCTCGAGAAAGTCACGAGAACGCAGACGGGCTATTCGGGTCGGCACATTGAAGATGCTGTGAGCCAGCTTGCAGGCAACCAGATTCGACTGATCACTCTCGGTAACCGCGATGATCATGTCGGCATCGTCCGCCCCTGCTTCGCGAAGTGCCGAGGGAGTTGCCCCATTGCCCACTACCGTTCGCAAATCCAGCCGGTCCTGCAATTGTGCGAGCCGCGCGGAATCGTTGTCGACGACCGTGATATCGTTCTCTTCCGAGACAAGTCCTTCGGCAACACTGGCCCCAACCTGACCTGCGCCGAGAATGATCACTTTCATGTCTCCCCCTTTGTGCCCGGGTAATTATTCTTCGTTACGTTTTCCCAACTTGACATCCAGCTGCTTCAACTTCCGGTAGAGGTGTGTACGCTCCAGCCCGGACCGCTCTGCCAGCTTTGTCATATTGCCACCTTCAAGGCGCAGATGGTGCTCGAAATACATCTTCTCGAACGCGTCGCGGGCCTCGCGCAATGGCTGATCAAACAACGGTAGCAGCGACAGTATTTCGGGACTGCCACCGGCATCTGGAGGCATGACCCGGGCCACGTCTTCGGCACTGATCTCATCCTCCAGGGAGGTCAGCGCGAGATTGCGGACCAATGCATAGAGATCGCTCCAACTCGACTCCGGCGAGCGCTTCCACGGCAATGTACGTAACGCATTCAGGGCCGCCGTCGACAACCGACGCTGCGGCACCTCTCCTCGCTCGACAAAATTGGTCAGCAGCAGCCCGGCAATTTCCGGCAACTCGTCACCATGGCCGGCCAGCGACGGCAAAGCAACCCATATCTCGCCAAGACGTGCCAGCAATTTGCTGTCCCAGCCCGCTTCACCAAGCGCCGCCAGCGGCGTTGCCGAGGCGACAATCATTTGCAGATTCAGCTTCTCCAGGCGGTCGACCGCGAAAGCCAGGTTCATTTGCTGCATTTTGCCGAACCCGGACAGGTCGGGAACAAAAAGGATCCCTCCCGTCACTTTTTCCAGCATTTCCTGCGTTAATGCGCTGCTCACGCCGGATAGATCCAGCCACGGTGCCCGCGGCAATTGAAGCGTACGGGCACAAATTTCAGCCATGCCCCCACTCGCACCTTTGAGAAGCAGAATGGGCGATTTGGCCAGGGCCTGCTCCATCCGCCGCTTGAATTCCTTGACGAAGGCGAGGCGGCTGAACGCTTCCAGGGTCAACGCCGGGCGGGCAGGCGGCTTGTCATGTTTCAAGGCCTTTTGGACAGTAGACAGCAGCTTTTGGAGTGCGATGGGCTTTTCAAGAAAATCAAAGGCACCAAATCGGGTGGCCTCCACCGCGGTATCGATCGTGCCATGACCGGACATCATGACCACCGGCATGTTGAGATGGCCAGCTGCGTGCCACTCCTTCAGCAACGTGATGCCATCAGTGTCAGGCATCCAGATATCGAGCAGCACGAGGTCGGGCCGTAGTTCGTTGCGAACCAGACGGGCTGCCGTCGCATTTTCTGCCAGACGAACATCGTAGCCCTCATCAATCAGTATTTCGGACAACAGTTCACGTATGCCGACTTCGTCGTCAACGACCAGAATGATTGCCATTTTTGGCTTCCTCCGCTTTCACCAGAGGCAGACGAATCTCTATCCGTGCGCCACCTTCCGGTGCATTGCTGATTTCAATGGTGCCCTGATGCTCTTCGACAATTTTCTTGACGATGGGCAAACCCAAACCCGTGCCACGGGCCTTGGTAGTGACATAAGGTTCAAAAATACGCGGCAACAGCTCCACCGGAAATCCCGGGCCGTTATCGGCAATGGTCAGTTTCGCCTGACGGCCAGCCGTTTCTGTCTGGATCAGGATGCGAGTTCCCTCACGCCCCTCCAGTGCATCTTCGGCATTGCGCAGCAGGTTATGAATAATCTGTCGCAATTGTGTGGCATCGCCAAGTACCAGTGACAAATCCGGCGCCAAGCGCGATTCGATGATCGCTGACGAGCTTTCATAAAGACCCAGTACCTCGCCAATCAAATCATTCAGATCAAGCTCATCCACCTCAGGAGCCGGCATCCTCGCGTAATCGCGGAAATCATTGACCATGCGTTTCATGGCTTGAACCTGATTGATGATGGTCTGTGTGCCACGCGCCAGCATGGCAGCATCACCATCACTCAGTTTATCGGCCAGCTTGAATTGCAACCGTTCGGCAGACAGCTGAATTGGCGTCAGCGGATTCTTGATTTCGTGGGCCAGTCGACGTGCCACCTCACCCCATGCAGCGCTACGTTGGGCGGCAATCAGGCGCGTCACATCATCAAACACCACCACATCACCGCCACCACTGGCCTCCGGTAAACGGGAACCGCGCAGTAACAAGACTTGTTGCATGCCATTCGGCCGTTCCATTTCGAGCTGGGCTTGCCATTCCGCCTCTTCAGTTTCAGCAAAATGCTCGCGAATGAAAGTCCCGAGGGCCTGTTGACGCGGCCATTCTTCAACAGCGGCACCAACCAATCCCATGAAATCGTCGCTCAGGATGGTCAACGCACCCTCGTTGACCGTACGCAAGACAAAATGTCGGTCAAATACCAGAACACCGGTCGACAAGTTAGCCAGAATCGATTCGAGATAACCACGTGCCGACTCGAGTTCGGCCCGATGCCGCTCAGTCTCCCGGCGGGCATCATCTAGCTGACGGGTCATCCGGTTGAACGACTGGGTCAGCACGCCAAGCTCGTCGCCGCTGTAGATGGCCTGACGGGGGGAAAAGTCACCTTGTGCAACCGCTTGCGTGCCTTCCGCCAAAATGTAGAGTGGCGCCGCCAGTCGCCGGGCCATGACATAGGCCAGCGCAAATGCCCCAAAGAGCGCCACCAGGACAGTCAGTGTCAGCGTCAGCGCGTAAATACGGGTCAGGCCCTCGCGCGCCAACTGTAATTCCTGATAATCGCGATAGACGCCCTGCACTGCATCGGCGTCGTGGGCAAGACCGGATGGAACGGGCTGAGTGAGCTGCAGGATTCGCGGCTCCTCAAACATGCCGCGGGCACTGACCGGCACCAGCACGCGCAGGTAGAGTTTGCCGCCATCACCTTCAACGGTGCTAACAAGCTGCGTGCTGCGCGCCTGTTTCAACTGGGACTGACTGGGCAAATCAGGAAGGAGGCTGGACAACTCGGTCGTCGCGCTCGACAGGAGCTGCCCCCCAACCGAGAACAGCGCCGCGGACTGAACCCCCTTTTCTTCGCGCAGGCGCAGCAATGCCGAGCGACGAGAAAACTCCTGAATATCGGAAAGCTCGGTCGCCATGCTGCGCGCCTTGTCGCCCAGATCGAGCAGCAGCGAGTCAAGCGCTGAACGGCCAAGATGCAGGCCGGATTCGAGCGCCTTTTCGACGCGAACGTCGAACCAGCTTTCGATGGAGCGGGTAACAAACTGCACCGAGACACCATAGACCAGTGCCCCGGGCAGCACGGCAATGACCCCGAACATCAGCATCAAACGCAGCTTGAGGCGGGCGCCGAATACCTGCGCCTGATAATCGCGCCAGAGCGTACGTAACTGCCAGCCGACCAACCCAAGCATGCCGATCGCCAGGACGACATTGAGCCCGATCAGCAACGGGTAATTGCGGGAGAAAATTACAGTGTCTGCCGCCGTGGACATCAGCAGCAAGAACCAGAGGATGACCCCTATGGCTGCCGCAAACGCACCGCCGGCTGCGACGATACGCTTCACTTTGCCTCCGTCGGCGAGGCAAACTGAGGCAGGGTCGTCCGCCAAGTCTTCCAGTCGGAACCCAAGCTCCAATCCTTGTTGCCAAGAGCCGTAATCTGGAAGGGGCGCGGTAACTGCGTGATATCAAGTCGAAGTCGTAAAGAAGCATCCACAGGTTCGCCGGGGCGTATCCACTTCTCGCCTCGCTCGGCGATGGTCCAGTTGCGCAGGCGGGACAATACCTGCATGGCCTCGGCCAGCGTTGAGAACGACTGATGCAGGCCACCGGTCGACAAACGATATTGCCGGGTCAGCGCGTGATAAGACAGGCGATAGGTCTGGCTGCGGTTGACCAGCATTTCATCGAGCCAGTACCAACGGCCCTTGGTCAGTTCGAAATCGGCGACGAAATAGAGAACAACGCCTTTGGTAACCGCCTCTTCAAGCCGTGGACTCAGTTCGAATTTGAAATCGGCAGATAGCACATAGCCATCGTCACTGGCTGTAATTTGGGGGTTGGCAACTTCAATTTCTGCGGTCCACGCCAAAAAAGGCACGAAAGCCAACAACAGCAGCCAGCGGCGCAGTCGTTCAATCACGCTTTTCGAGCAGACAGTAGAAAAATCCATCGTGTTCGGCAGTCGGTAAAAGCTGTTCCTCGTGGCAACGATGAGCATCCGGCTGGCACTTCAGGAAACGCCCGATCTGATCACCGTTCTCGGCGGGGAAAACCGAGCAGGTTACGTAGAGCAGTTTACCGCCCGGCCGTACAACCTGCCACAACGCATCAAGGATACGCGCTTGTGCGACGGCAAAACCGGCAATGTCGTCTTCGCGGCGCAGCCACTTGGCGTCCGGATTTCGGCGAACGACGCCGCTGGCCGTACATGGCACATCAGCCAGCACTGCGTCAAAAGGACGTCCGTCCCACCAGGCGGTCAACTTGGCGCAGTCAGCCGCTTCGATCCTCGCCACGAGGCGGAGACGCGACAGCCCCTCGGCAATGCGCCGACAGCGCGATGGCTTCAGATCAAGTGCCAGCAAGTCGAGATCGCAGCGTTCCAGCAGGTGCGCCGTCTTGCCGCCAGGCGCCGCGCAGGCGTCCAGAACATGGCTGCCCGGTGCCGGATCAAGCAGTGTCGCCGCCAACTGCGCCCCCGGATCCTGCACGGAGACAAAGCCATCGGCAAATCCCGGCAGGGCATCCACCGACACCGGCTTTTCGAGCGCCAGTCCACTCTCGCCAACAACTTTTGCGGCAATGCCCGCATCAAGTAGCTTCGACAAATAATCGTCACGAGAAATACGGCGTACGTTGACGCGCAAACCCATGGGCGGTGGCAAATTGCCTGCTTCGACAATGCTCATCCAGTCCTGAGGAAAAGCTGCCTGCAAGCGGGCAAGCCACCAGTCTGGATGCATCGAAGCAGCTACTGGGTCAGCCTCGAAAGCGGCACGTAACGCCACTTGTTGACGCAGGAAATTGCGCAGCACGCCGTTGACCAGACCACGAAAATTTCCGCCCGCAACCTCTCCTGCTGCCGAAACGGCCTGATCAACCACAGTATGGGTCGCGTCCGGCCGGGTTTCCAGACGGTAAATCGCAACCAGCAACAAAGCGCGAACCTCATCGGAAGCCAACGGCCTTTCAAGCAAACGGGACAGGAAAAAGTCTCCGCGCCCATAGGCACGCAGTGAACCATAGACAAGATCCCGAACCGCCGGCCGCGCCACCACATCGACACGGCTGAGCAGCCCCTCGGCCAGACTTTGCCCGCCAAACACGGCAGTATCGATACGGGCGGCCTGCAACAGGGCGAAAGCGAGTGAGTTGAGCGGCAAACGGGACATAGGCGGAGATTATCGCACGCGGCATAATGGCCGAATGCAGCAATTCATTTTCACTCTGATTTTCTTTGTCTTGAGCGCCCCGGCTATGGCCTGGAACGCTGCCGGCCACCGACTGACAGCATTCATCGCCTGGCAGCAACTTTCGCCAAACACCCGGGAGGTGATCAGGCAAACGCTCGTCCGCCATCCGGATTACGAGCATTGGGTAGAAAGGGCGCACACGGACAGCGGCGTCGCCATCTTCGCCGAAGCCTCGACCTGGCCGGACGACATCCGCAACGACCCACGCTTTTATGACGAGGACAAAGAGGCACCCACGCCGAGCCAATCAGGCCTACCCGACACCGCGCGCCACAAACGCTGGCACTACGTTGATTTGAATAGCCGGGGAAAAGTCGAGGCAGGCGAACTGGATCAACAAATCGAGCGCCTGAGCCATCTCCTGCGGTCAACCGAAAAAAAAGCCGAAATTTCAAATGCCCTGCCCTGGCTGGAACATCTCGTTGCCGACATCCACCAGCCGCTGCACGTTGGCCGGCATGGCGACGAAGGCGGGAACAAGATCGAGATCGAAAACCCGTTCAACAAGCGACTGCCCGTCAGCAATTTGCACACTTACTGGGACGACCTGCCCGGCCCGCCCTGGTTGCGCGGCAAACGTCTGGAAAAGATTGCGGATCAACTGATGGCTAACTATCCCGCGCCCGTTCAGGGAAATGTCACGCTCTGGCGCGACGAAAGCCACCGCCTTCTCAATCAGGCTTACCCAGATAGCAACGGTAGCCTGCTCCCCGCCATCACCGAGTCATTTCAGCAACGGGCCCGTGATATTTCCAACCGACGCATCGTCGACGCCGGCTACCGGCTGGGTCGCCTGCTTGAAAGCATATTCAGCCAGCGGGTTTCGCGCGAAACCCCTAAAATTGACCCATGAACGGCCTTCACCTGATTGCTGACCTCCACGATTGCCGATGCCCGGAAGACTTTCTGCATGACGCGTCAGCACTCGAATCATTCAGCGTCGACGCCTGCCAGCGCCATGCCCTGACCGTCGTCGGCCGTCTCTTTCACGCCTTTTGCGCTGCAAATGGCGAACCGGCCGGCGTCACCGGCACCGTCGTCCTGGCCGAGTCTCATCTTGCCATTCACACCTGGCCCGAATTAAGCAGCGTCACGCTGGACGTCTATGTCTGCAATTTCAGCGGCGACCACAGCCAGCAGGCGCACGCCCTGTTCAACGACATGATCGACCGCTTTCGTCCGACCCGGATCGAACAGACCGCAGTTCAACGAGGCCAGCTCGATCCGGATAAAGAAATCCTGCCGTAGCACCGGGCTACTACCCATCCGAACGCAGTTCTACCGACAATGTCCAAACCAACATTGGCATGTTGCCAACGGCTTGTACGCAAAAAGGAGGCGAAGATGGCTGCGAAGAAAATTCTGATGCTGACCGGCGATTACACCGAAGACTACGAAACGATGGTGCCTTTTCAGGCACTGCTCATGGTCGGCCACACCGTACACGCTGTTTGCCCCGGCAAAAGAGCCGGCGAATTCGTCCGAACGGCAATTCATGATTTCGAAGGTGACCAGACCTATAGCGAAAAACCGGGACACAATTTCACACTGAACGCGACCTTTGCCGAAATTACGGTCGAAAGCTACGATGCTCTGGTGATTCCCGGCGGACGCGCACCGGAATATCTGCGTCTCAACCCAGCGGTACTGGCCATGGTTCAGCACTTCGCCACGACTAGCAAACCGATCGCGGCTATTTGCCACGGCGCGCAATTACTGAGTGCGGCAGGCGTCCTGAAAGACCGTTCCTGCAGCGCCTACCCAGCCTACCCAGCCTGCGCACCCGAAGTACGTGCGGCCGGCGGTCAATTTGCCGACATTCCGGTCGATCAGGCCCACGTCGACGGCAACCTTGTCAGCGCACCTGCCTGGCCGGCCCACCCCGACTGGCTGGCAAAATTCCTGCAAGTGCTCGGTACAAACATTACTCTTTGATAAGCGGCGGGCATTCGGCCCGCCCGCAGCGTTTCTGAGCAGGAGATGTCATGTGCGAAATCTATATCAATGCCGACCCCATGCTCTACGAGTCGCGGGCGCGGTCAATCCGGATTCATGGCTTCGTGACCAAGATCCGCCTGGAAAACCTGTTCTGGGACATCCTCGCTGAACTGGCGGGTAACGAGCACATGACGACCAATCAATTGATCGCCAAGCTCTACGACGAAATAGAGCAATACCGCGGCGAAGTCGAAAACTTCACTTCTTTCCTGCGTGTCACCTGCCTGCGCTACCTGACTGTGCGTCACCAGATGGCAGGTGAGAAACCCAGCCTGGCAGTCGTCGGCACCTTGCCCCCCGTATACCGGGAAGCACCCCGCAGCATTGGGGTGGCCTGATCAGGCCAGTGTGTCGAAGCGATCGCCCACTTTCAGCGGATGTCCCGCCAGGAACTGCTGCACTGGCAAACGCTTGCCGCCCGCTTTTTGCAACTCGGTCACGGCCAACGCACCGTCACCGCAGGCAATTACGACACTGCTACGGTCAACCGCCAAAACAGTGCCAAATTCACCATTTAGGTCAACCGGCGCGGCTTGCCAAAATTTGACCGTCTGCCCCCCCAACACTGCCTGAGCACCGGGAAAGGGGTTGAAAGCACGAATATGGCGATCCAGTTCGGCCGCGCTCTTCGTCCAGTCAATCAACGCCTCGGCCTTCTCAATCTTGTGCGCATAAGTGATGCCTTCGGTCGGTTGAGGCTCGGTTGGCAACGGCAGCTTGCCGAGTGCCTCGACAATCAGTCTGGCCCCCAATCCGGCCAGCCGATCATGCAGCGTTGCGGTCGTATCGGTAGCTTCAATGGCAAAAGCACCCCGTAACAACACCGGGCCGGTATCCAGCCCGGCTTCCATCTGCATGATGCAGACGCCGGTTTTGGTGTCGCCGGCCAGCAAGGCACGCTGGATTGGCGCCGCCCCGCGCCAGCGCGGTAGCAGCGAGCCATGAATATTGATGCAACCGAAGCGCGGCATGTCGAGCACTGCCTGCGGCAGGATCAGGCCATAGGCCGCGACGACCATCACCTCGGCACCAATCGCCGCAATCTTCGCTTGCGCTTCAGTATCCTTGAGCGTCAATGGCTGAAACACCTCGATACCGTGTTCGAGCGCCACCTTCTTTACCGCCGATGGCTGTAGCGTCATACCTCGCCCGGCCGGACGATCCGGCTGCGTCAGGACCAGCGCCACATCATGGCCAGCAACAACAATCGCCTGCAAGGCCTGTGCAGCAAACTCCGGCGTTCCGGCGAATATCAGTCTCATGCCGTGACGCGCGCCTGTTTCACCAGCTTGTTCTTGATCCGTGCCTGCTTGAGCAAGGACAGGTGATCGACGAAAACGGTACCGTTCAAATGGTCAATTTCGTGCTGGATACACACAGCCAACAAACCTTCTGTTTCCATGGTGTGCTGCTGACCGTCAAGATCCTGATAGCTGACGCTAACCCGCTCGGCACGTTCGACCTTGTCGTAAATACCGGGCACCGATAGACAACCTTCCTCGCCAACCTGCAAACCCTCACTTTGGCCGAGGATCGGATTGATGAATACGTGCAATTCTGACTTGTCTTCGGATACATCAATGACGACGATACGCTGGTGGACATCAACCTGAGTTGCAGCGAGGCCAATACCGGGGGCTTCATACATCGTTTCAGCCATGTCGGCGACCAGCTTTCGGGTGCCTTCATCGATTTTTGCGACGGGCGCCGCCACCTTTTTCAGGCGCGGATCGGGGAAACGTAAAATGGGTAGAAGAGACATATTGAAATAGGAATAAAAGCTTGCTCGATTAGGTTATTACGTGCAGAATCTAAAGCAATTTCCGCGATTATGGACGCAAATTGATTGGCGCTATTGAGACCGCGACAACGGTATTGCGTTCCACCGGCACGTGAGGCTACGACTATGGTTCGCATTATATCCGCGCTCATCCTGGCCGTAACGGCCGTCTGCGCATCGGCCGCCGAGCCGCTAACGCTCGTCGACAATCCCCCTGACCGCCATATCGTCGTCAAAGGCGACACACTTTGGGCGATTTCAGGCAAATTCCTCAAGCAACCTTGGCGTTGGCCAGAAATCTGGCAGATGAACAAGGAAGAAATCAAGAATCCACACTGGATTTACCCTGGCGACATCATTCTGCTCGACATGTCGAGCGGTTCACCCCGCCTGAAAAAGGCCAAGCGGGTGACCGGGCAGGACGGCAAAATGCAGCCCATGGTGCACAGCACGCCGATTGAACAAGTTATCCCGAGCATTCGTCCCGACATCATCGAGCCGTTCATTTCTCAGCCTCTGATTGTCGAAGCCACTGATAAGGAGTCTGAAGCACGAGGCGCACGCATCGTAGCTGCTCAGGAAGATCGAATGCTGCTCGGTAGTGGCGATTCGTTTTACGCTAGTGGCATTCCCGATGCGAGCATCGAGAAATGGCATGTTTACCGTAAAGGCAAACCGCTTAAAAACCCCGAAACCGGCGAAATCATGGCCTATGAAGCCTACTTCCTCGGCAACGCCAAACTGGTCAAGCCTGGTGAGCCTGCCTCCCTGCGCGTTACGCTGGCCAAAGAAGAAATGGCTCGCGGTGACCGCCTGATACCCGCACCACCACCAGAGATCATTGCTTACGCACCGCACCGGCCGGAACAGGAAGTTGCTGCCCGTGTCATGTCGATCTACGGCGGCGTTCAGGAAGGTGGCACCAATTCCGTCATCTCGCTGACTCGCGGCAAGAACGACGGGTTAGAAATCGGTCACGTCGTCGCCCTCTTCCGCAAGCGCGTCTCGCTCAACGTCGACGATGACGGTCGACGCACCGAAACGCCAATCCCGGAAGAACGCTACGGTTTGGCTTTCGTCTTCCGTGTCTTTGACCGGGTCGCCTACGCGTTGGTCGTTGAGTCCTCAAAATCAGTCATCGTCGGGGATGCAGCCCGCAACCCGTGATCATTAGTGAAAGTTTGGCCGCTTGGCTGCGGCTGACGCTTATTCCCGGAATCGGCGGCGAGTCGCAAAGAAAGCTTCTCGCCGCTTTCGGTTTACCCGAAGCCATCTTTGCTGCCGGGAGGCTTGCGACCCGAGCCGTCATTGGCGACCGGGCCGACCTGCTTTTCGATTTTGACCCATCGGAGGCAGTTGACCGTAGCATTGAATGGGCTGCCCAGCCTGGGCAGTACATCGTGACGCTGGCCGACGCCGCCTACCCCCAAGCGCTGCTTGAAATCGCCGACCCACCCACGCTGCTTTATGTACGTGGCAACGTTGACCTGCTGCGGAAGCGCGGGCTGGCCATGGTCGGTAGCCGCAATGCGACCCCCCAAGGTCTGCAGACTGCAGAAAATTTTGCCAAGGCCCTCGCCAACAAAGGTCTGTGCATCATCAGCGGCCTCGCATTGGGTATCGATGCAGCGGCCCACCGTGGCGCATTGGCGGGTGGTGGCGATACCATCGCCGTCATTGGTACCGGCTCCGACCGCATCTACCCGGCCCGCAACAAGGAACTGGCGTTGGCGATCGTCGAAAGAGGCGCCGTTATTTCCGAGTTCCCGCTCGGCACCCCCTCCATCGCTGCCAATTTTCCGCGGCGTAACCGCATCATTTCCGGGCTGTCGCGCGGCGTTCTGGTAGTCGAAGCGGCACCCGAAAGCGGTTCCCTGATCACCGCACGACTCGCTGGCGAACAAGGACGAGAGGTCTTTGCCATTCCCGGCTCGATTCATTCGCCTGTTGCGCGAGGTTGCCACAAGCTGATCAAGCAAGGCGCGAAACTGGTGGAGACAGCCAACGATGTGCTGGAAGAGTTGGGCAATTTTGACACTTTGACAAAACCTGCCGAAGAAATATCGCAAAACCTCGAAGACCCTGTACTCACCGCCCTTGGCCATGCGCCATGCAGCCTGGACGATCTCGTCGAGTACACCGGTCAAAGCGCCGACCAGTTACTTCCGGAACTGCTGATGCTGGAACTGTCCGGCCAAATTGCCACGCTGCCCGGCAACCGATACCAGCGCCTGAGCTAAGCCCCTATATATAGAGACGGCTTGCCAAGCCGCTCACCGGGCACTTATCATGCCCCGGACTTCACAGGCCCAAACATGACCAAAAAGCTGATTATTGCCGAGAAACCTTCCGTCGCTGCCGACATCGCCAAGGCGCTGGGAGGATTCACCAAGCACGACGACTACTTCGAAAGTGACACCCACGTCATTTCGTCAGCCGTCGGCCACCTGCTCGAACTGGCCTGCCCCGAAGAGTTCGAAGTCAAGCGCGGAAAATGGTCATTTGCCCACCTGCCGGTCATCCCGCCGCACTTCGCGCTGAAGCCCATCGAGAAGACGGAATCCCGCCTCAAGGTGCTGGCTAAACTGATCAAGCGCAAGGATGTCAGCGCGCTGATCAACGCCTGTGACGCGGGGCGCGAAGGCGAATTGATCTTCAATTACATCGCCCAGCACACCAAGTCCGGCAAGCCGGTGCAGCGCCTGTGGCTGCAGTCGATGACGCAGGGCGCCATCCGCGACGGCTTCTCTCGTCTGCGCAACGGCAACGAAATGCAAGGCCTCGGCGATGCTGCCGTCTGCCGCTCCGAATCCGACTGGCTGGTCGGCATCAACGGCACGCGGGCGATGACCGCCTTCAATTCCAAGACCGGCGGTTTCCACCTGACCACCGTCGGCCGCGTCCAGACACCCACTTTGGCCATCGTCGTCGAGCGCGAAAAGCGTATTCGCGAATTCAAGTCGCGTGATTACTGGGAAGTTGAAGCCGACTTCACCGCCAAGGCCGGCAGCTACAAAGGCAAGTGGTTCGACGAAAGCTTCAAGGGCAAGAACGAAGACGAACACGCCCGGGCCGACCGCCTCTGGGAACAGAACAAGGCTGACGCCATCCGCGCCGCCACGCTGGGCAAGCCCGGCGAAGTGACCGAAGAGGCCAAGCCGGAAACCCGCCTGTCACCAGCCCTCTTCGATTTGACCACCCTGCAGCGCGAAGCCAACAGCCGCTTCGGCTTCTCGGCCAAGACCACGCTGTCACTGGCCCAGGCCCTGTACGAAAAACACAAGGTTCTGACCTACCCGCGGACCGACTCGCGCTGCCTGCCGGAAGACTATCTGCCCACCGTCAAGGAAACACTGACGGTGCTGACCGGCGAAGGTGCCGGCAAGGGCCACGACGAGGTGCTGCTCGCCCGCTATTCCCCGTTTGCCCACCAGATCCTGGCGCGCAACTGGGTGCTGCCGAACAAACGCATCTTCAATAACGCCAAGATCAGCGATCACTTCGCCATCATTCCGACGCCGCAGGCCCCGAAAAGCCTGAACGAGCTGGAACAGAAGCTGTACGACTTCGTCGTCAAGCGCTTCCTGTCCGTCTTCTTCCCGGCCGCCGAATACATGGTGACGACCCGGATCACCCGCGTCGAAGGTCACCCCTTCAAGACCGAGGGCAAGGTCTTGGTCAATCCGGGCTGGCTGGCCGTTCATGGCAAAGAAGCTCAGGATGGCGACGAGGGCAACCTGGTTGCGGTCGACGCCAAGGAAAAGGTCAAAGCCGAAGAAGTCACCGTCAAGCCCAACGCCACCAAGCCACCGCCGCGCTACTCGGAAGCCACCCTGCTCTCCGCCATGGAAGGCGCCGGCAAGATGGTCGACGACGAGGAACTGAAGGCCGCCATGGCCGGCCGCGGACTCGGCACGCCAGCAACACGCGCCCAGATCATCGAAAACCTGATCGGCGAGCAATACATGCACCGCGAAGGCCGCGAACTGATCCCGACCGCCAAAGCCTTCTCGCTGATGACCCTGCTCAACGGCCTCGGCATCAAGGAGCTGACCCAGCCAGAACTGACCGGCGACTGGGAATGGAAGCTCGGCCGCATCGAAAAGGGCGAATTCACACGCGAGGAATTCATGCGTGAAATCGCCGAAATGACGCGCCACATGGTCGAACGCGCCAAGCACTACGAAGCCGACACCATCCCCGGTGACTTCGGCGTGCTGACCACGCCCTGCCCCAAGTGCGGCGGCCAGATTCGCGAAACCTACAAGAAATTCCAATGCGGCACCTGCGACTATGCGCTGTGGAAAATCGTCGCCGGACGCCAATACGAACCGGCTGAAATCGAGCAACTACTGACCGAACGCCAAGTCGGCCCGTTGACCGGTTTCCGCAACAAGATGGGCCGAAGCTTCTCGGCGGCTATCAAGCTCAACGACGATTTGCAGCCAGAATTCGACTTCGGCCAGGATAAGGCGGATGCCGCGGATGCGGAACCGGTCGATTTTTCCGCCCAGGAAAGTCTGGGCCAGTGCCCGAAGTGCGCAGCAAACGTCTACGAACACGGCACCTCCTACGTCTGCGAGAAATCAGTCGGCCCGGACAAAACCTGCGATTTCCGGTCGGGCAAGATCATTCTGCAGCAGCCGATTGATGTTGCTCAGATGAAGAAGCTGCTGGCCGAAGGCAAGACCGACTTGCTCAAGGAATTCGTCTCCAACCGCACCCGCCGAAAATTCTCAGCCTATTTGATGGCCAAGGACGGCAAGGTCAGCTTCGAGTTCGAGAAAAAAGTGGCGAAGCCCAAGGCACCGGCCAAGAAAAAAGCCGACGCAGAAGCCTGATTCACCCTGGCTAGTCAGCAAAAAGCCCGCGGAATATTCCGCGGGCTTTTTAACGAAGAAATCCTTGTCTTTCGGCCTGCTTCTGGCCGAACTGGCCAGCAAGTTGAACAATCTCATCGCCTGCATGAAAGGCACTGAAGGCGGGACGCCCAAACCCGTGTGCCCGGATCGGATTGACTGTACGGAATCCGATCAAACCGTTCCACGTGAAACCTCAACGAACCGCCGAAGCCCCCGGCAACTCGCAGGACAGCAAGGCTGCCCGCACCGCATCAATCGCCTGCGGCCGCGGGAAGGTGACGCGCCAGACCAGGCCGACGGTACGTTTGGGCTGGGTGCCGGCAAAAGGCAGCACCCTGACCATCGGCTCCTTGGCCACCAGCGGATCGGCGGCCGTGCTCGGCATGACCGCCACGCCGGCACCGCTGGCCACCATGTAACGGATGGTTTCCAGCGAACTGCCCTCCAGCGAATGCTCCAGCGCATCCGGCGCCGTGAGACGGGGGCAGGATTCGAGCACCTGATCGCGGAAGCAGTTGCCTTGGCCGAGCAGAAGCAGATTCTGGCCGTCCAGCTCGTCGCCGCTAACGTCAGCGCGTGAAGCCCATTCATGGCTGGCCGGGACAACTACGCGGAAAGGCTCGTTATAGACCGGCTGGGCAACCAGGCCAGGTTCATCGAAGGGAAGCGCGATGACGATAACGTCCAACTCACCGGCTTTCAGCGCGGGGGTCAGGTTGGCCGTGAAATCTTCCTTGAGGAAGAGCGGCATCTTCGGCGCCTCGCGGTTGAGGGCCGGGATCAATTGCGGCAACAGGTAGGGCGCGATGGTGTAGATGATGCCGACGCGAAGCTGGCCGCTCATTGGGTCGCCGGTGGCCTCGGCGATTTCTTCCAGCTTGACCGCCTCTTCCAGCACCCGCCTCGCCTGCGCGACGATGCGCTCGCCCAGCGGCGTGATGCGGACGTCACTGGCACCGCGCTCAAAGAGCGGCACGCCAATTTGGCCTTCAACCTTTTTCAAGGCAACGGATAGCGTCGGCTGGCTGACGTGGCAAGCCTCCGCCGCCTTGCCGAAATGCCGCTCACGGGCCAGAGCCACCACGTAGCGCATTTCGGTCAGGGTCATTTCGAATATCCCAGTTTTTTCAGGTCGACCGCGGTAAGCCAGCGCCACTCGCCCGGCTTCAGATCCGGCGGCAAAGTCAATTCGCCAACCGACTCACGGTGCAATGCTTCAACGCGATTGCTCACCGCAGCGACCATACGCTTGACCTGATGATATTTGCCCTCGGTCAGCGTCAGGCGAAGCAGCTTTTCGCCAACGATTTCAGCACCCGCCGCCGCAATCGGTTCGTATTCGTCGGCAAGCAGAACACCAGCCAGCAACTGGTCGATTTGCGCCTGATCGAGTGGATGCTTGGTCGTTGCCAGATAGACTTTCGGCACCTTGCGCTTGCCCGAGGACAATACATGATTCAGTTGCCCGTCATCGGTAATCAACAACAGTCCGGTAGTGTCCTCGTCGAGGCGACCAATCGGCTGCACGTCCCGTTCACGCAAGGACACCGGCAGCAATTCAAGAACGCCAGCGTGATGCTTCGGCTTGCGTGAGCACTCATAGCCCACCGGCTTGTTGAGCATCAGCGTAGCGAATTCGGCGTAAGGCCAATCGATGCCATCGACAGTGAAAACGAGGCCGTTGGTGTCGAGTTCGACGAAAGGATCGTCGCAAACCTGGCCATTGATCGCGACACGATGGCGGCGGATAAGGCCTCGACATTCCCTGCGGGAACCGAAACCGTGTTTTTGGAGGATACGTTCTAGTTGCATGGGAGGGATGTTAACATTGGGCCTATGAAATTCGAACATCTTATCCAGATCAACGACCCGGAAAACCCGTTGATCGACACTCTGACCCGCGATCAACTGTGGCAAGGGCTGCTCCATCGCGTCGAAAACCCTATCCCTTTCTTGCCCGGACTGGAATCCTGCACCATCCTTGAACGGGAGGCCGACACGCTACTGCGCGAACTCGATTTCGGCCCGGCAGTGATTCAGGATCGCGTCACGCTGGCCGACATGACCTCGGTACGTTTCGACATCCAGCCTTCCGAAACCCATCCCGGCGGCAGCCTGCATATCAGCATCGAAGAGCCGGAACCCACCTTCCTGTTCCTGCGCTTCGCTTATCAGACGACGCTGGCGACCAACCCGAACTCGGAAGAGCGGGCCTATATTGAATACGTGAAGTCGGCCTACCACCAGTCCGACGTCGATTGCGTGCGCATCATCCGCACGCTGGCTGCCGGCGGCCTGCCGCAGTAAAAAAGGCCGAAAACGCGTCACGTTTCGGCCTTCCACGGTCAACCGGAAAAAAGGGCAAAAAACGAAATTTCTGCTGGAAGCCTACGCGGTATCCAGCAGAAGTTTTATTCGACGCCTTGTGATGCCAGGTAATCCTCGTAGCCGCCGAGGTAATCGACGATACGACCATCGTTCTTCACTTCCAGAACGCGAGTAGATAGCGAGGACACGAACTCACGGTCGTGCGACACGAAGACCAGCGTACCCGGGAATTTTTCCAGCCCGCTGTTCAGGGCTTCGATCGATTCCATGTCGAGGTGGTTGGTCGGCTCGTCCATCAGCAGCACGTTGTGCTTTGACAGCATCAGCTTGCCGAACAGCATGCGGCCCTGCTCACCACCGGAAATCACGTTGACCGATTTCTTTACTTCGTCGCCGGAGAACAGCAGACGGCCCAAGGTGCCGCGGATCAGGGTTTCCAGATCGCCGCCGTCTTCGATGGTGGCACGGGCGTAGCCGGCGATCCATTCGGTCAGGCTTTCCTCGCCGGCGAACGTGGCGCTGTGGTCCTGCGCGTAGTAACCCGGGTAGGCCTTCTCGGCCCATTTAATGGTGCCGAATTGCGGTGTCACTTCGCCCATCAGCAACTTCAGCAGCGTGGTCTTGCCGACGCCGTTTTCGCCAATGACGGCAATCTTTTCGCCGGCGTTGATGGTCAGCGTCAGATTGTTGAAGATCTTGCGCTCGCCGCCTTCGTAGGTGAAGGAAACATTCTCGATCTCGACCGCCTGACGATGCAGCTTCTGCTTCTCGTCGTAATCGAAGCGAATCCACGGGTATTGGCGCGACGACGGCTTCATGTCTTCCGGTTTCAGTTTTTCGATCAGCTTGACGCGGCTGGTTGCCTGCTTGGCCTTGGAGGCGTTGGCCGAGAAGCGACGGACGAAGGTCTGCAGCTCCGCAATACGCTCCTTGGCCTTGGCGTTGGCATTGGACAGACGCTCCCGGGCGGCCTGCGCGGCTTCCATGAAGTCGTCGTAGTTGCCGGCGTAGGTGGTGATCTTGCCGTAGTCCAGATCGGCCATGTGGGTACAGACCTGGTTCAGGAAGTGACGGTCATGGGAGATGATGATCATCGTCGAGTCACGGGCATTCAGCGTGTCTTCAAGCCAGCGAATGGTGTTGATGTCGAGGTTGTTGGTCGGTTCGTCGAGCAACAAAATATCAGGATTGGCGAACAGGGCCTGACAGAGCAGCACGCGCAGCTTCCAGCCCGGCGCGACCTGGCTCATCGGGCCGTCGTGCTGTTCGGTCGGGATACCCACGCCGAGCAGCAGCTCGCCGGCACGGGATTCAGCCGTGTAGCCATCAAACTCGCCGAACTGATGCTCGAGATCGGCGGCCTTCATGTAGTCGTCTTCGGTCGCTTCAGGATTGGCGTAGATGGCGTCGCGCTCGCTCATGCAGGCCCACATTTCTTCGTGGCCCATCAGTACGACGTCGAGCACGCGCATGTCTTCGTAGGCGAACTGGTCCTGCTTCAAATAGGCCATGCGCTCGTGCTTGTCTTTCGAGACATTGCCGGCCGAAGGCTCCAGGGCGCCGCACAGGATCTTCATGAAAGTCGACTTGCCGGCGCCATTGGCGCCAATCAGGCCGTAACGATAGCCTTCGCCAAACTTGACGTTAACGTTCTCGAACAGGGGCTTTACCCCAAATTGCATGGTGATATTGGCGGCAACGAGCACTACGATTCCAATCTGAAAAAAGCGGTAAAACGAAAAGGTGAATTTTACCTGTTTTCAAGGGCTTGATCGAAGCCAGAGCGCACTCTTGCTGCACTGCGGTGTAAGATTTGCAACCACAATAAAAATCCTGGAATTGAGAGACAGCACATGGTTCCCCACCTCACCACCGCCCTCACCGGCCCCCTGCTCGAACTGGAAAGCAAATTTCTGGAGAGCAGTACGCAGATCGAACACTGGCTGCGCGGCCAGTGGCAGGAGCACACGCCGCCCTTCTACTCGTCGTGCGACCTGCGCAATTCCGGCTTCAAGCTGGCGCCGGTCGACACCAATCTCTACCCCGGCGGTTTCAACAATCTGAATCCTGCCTTCCTGCCGTTATGCGTGCAGGCGGCGATGAGCGCCATCGAAAAAATATGCCCGGATGCACGCAACCTGCTGCTGATTCCGGAAAACCACACGCGCAACCAGTTCTACCTGCAGAACGTGGCGCAGATCGCCGCCATACTCAAGCAGACCGGGCTGAACGTTCGCCTCGGCTCCATGCTGCCGGAAATCACGCAGCCGACATCGATCGATCTGCCCTACGGTCAAACCCTCCTGCTCGAACCGCTGGTCCGCACACCACACCGCCTTGGGCTGGACGGCTTCGACCCCTGCGCCATTCTGCTCAACAACGACCTTTCGGCTGGCATTCCGGCCATCCTGCAAGGTCTGCACGAGCAGTTCGTACTGCCGCCACTGCATGCCGGCTGGGCGGTGCGCCGCAAGTCAAACCACTTCGCTGCCTACGACGAGGTTGCCAACGATTTTGCCAAGGCGATCGGCATCGATCCATGGCGCATCAACCCGACCTTTTCAGTCTGCAGCAGTGTCAATTTTCATGAACGTCAGGGTGAAGAATGTCTGGCCGCCAATGTCTCGGCCGTGCTCGACATCGTTCGCGAGAAGTACAAGGAGTACGGCATCAACGAAACACCCTACGTCGTCGTCAAGGCCGATGCCGGAACCTACGGCATGGGCGTGATGACCGTGCGTAATGTCGACGAGGTCATCGCGCTTAACCGTAAGCAGCGCAACAAGATGAGCGTCGTCAAGGAAGGCCTCGAAGTCTCCGAGGTACTGATCCAGGAAGGCGTGCATTCCTTCGAGACACTAAATGAAGCAGTCGCTGAACCGGTCATCTACATGATCGACCGCTACGTCGTCGGTGGCTTCTACCGCGTCCACACCGGGCGCGGCAAGGACGAAAACCTCAACGCACCGGGCATGCATTTCGAGCCGCTCGCCTTCGAGACCGGCTGCAACATGCCCGACTACGGCTGCAACAACCCGGATGCCGCACCCAACCGCTTCTACGCCTACGGCGTAGTCGGTCGTCTGGCCTGCCTGGCTGCCGCCATCGAACTCGAACGCACGGCACCGCCGGAAGAAGTCTGAGTCGCCATGGCTCAACAACTTCACTTTGAAAAGCATCTGCTCGGCGGCAGCAGCCAGTCACTGAAAATCGCTTTCATCCTCGATCCGCTGGAAGGCTTGAAAGCGTGGAAGGATTCATCGATCGCGATGATGCGCGCCGCCGAAAACCACGGCCACGACGTCTATGCCATCGAGGCAGCGACACTGGGCTGGCGCAAGCCGGACCATGGCCACGCCGGCGGCGTTTCCGGCGAGGCGCTGCACCTGCGCATGCGCCCGGACGACCACGACTGGTATCGGGAAACCGGCCGCGCATGGATGCCCTTGACGGCCTTCGACGCGGTGGTCATGCGCAAGGACCCCCCTTTCGATTTCGAATATCTGACGGCGACATGGCTGCTGGAAAAAGCCGAAGCGGATGGCGTCAAAATCTTCAACCGGCCACGGGCTCTGCGCGATCATTCCGAAAAGCTGGCCCTGATGGAATTCGCCCACTTTGCACCAACCACCGCGATCAGCCGCGACATGGCGCAGATTCACCATTTCATCGACGAGCAGCGCGACGTCATCCTCAAGCCGCTCGACGGCATGGGCGGCAGCCAGATTTTTCGCGTCCATCGCAACGACCCGAACCGCAACGTCATCGTCGAAACGCTCACCCAGGAAGGTGCGCGAACCATCATGGCGCAGCGTTACATCCCCGAGATCAGTCAGGGCGACAAGCGCATCCTGCTCATCGCCGGCAAGCCGGTACCGTTTTGCCTGGCGCGCATCCCCAAGGCTGGCGAAACCCGCGGCAACCTTGCCGTTGGCGGTACCGGCGTCGCCCAGGAGCTGTCGGCACGCGACCGTGAAATCGCCGAAGCCATCGGCCCTGCCCTGTTCAAGCGCGGGCTGATGCTGATCGGCATCGACGTCATTGGTGACCACCTCACGGAAATCAACGTCACCAGCCCGACCTGCATGGTCGAAATTCGCCAGCAATCTGGCTTTGATGCCGCCGGCGCCTTCATCTCGGCAATCGAACGCGCATGCGGTCTGGCCTGAAACTTTTCCTGATCGCGCTATTTGCGTTGTTTCTCGCTGCCTGCGGCCGGACGCCGCTGCAGGAACAACAAGCCTACGTCTTCGGCACCCGCGTCGAAGTGCTGGTCGTCAGCAATGATCCCGAGCAGGGCCGCAAGGCCATCGCCGCCGTGCTGCGCGAATTCGACCGCCTGCACCGGGCCTACCACGCCTGGCAAGACTCTGAATTGACGATTTTGAATTCGGCCATTTTTTCCGGTCGACCGCAGCAAGTCAGTCCTGAACTCGCCGAATTCGTTCAGGAGGCGCAAGCCCTGTCGCAACAGGGCGACTACCTGTTCGACCCCGGCATTGGCCAGCTGATCAAGCTGTGGGGATTCCAGGCCGACGAATTCAAGGCTGAATTGCCCACCAAAGCTGACATACAGGCCTGGTTGGCCAGCAAACCCTCCATCGCCGATATCACGATCAACGGGAGCACCATCTCCAGTCGCAACCGCAACGTTGCGCTCGACTTCGGCGGCTATTTAAAGGGTGTTGCCCTTGACCGTGCCGCCGCCATTCTTCGCGCGCAGGGCATCAACAACGCGCTGATCAACATTGGCGGCAACATCATGGCGCTGGGCAGCAAGGAAGGAAAAAAATGGCGTGTCGGCATCCAGCACCCGCGCCAATCCGGCCCGATGGCCACCGTCTCCCTGAACGACGGCGAAGCGATCGGCACGTCAGGCGACTATCAGCGTTTTTTCGAAGTCGACGGCAAACGCTATGCCCACTTGCTCGACCCGGGCACCGGCTATCCAGCTGACCACACACAAGCCGTGACTGTCCTCATCCCGACCGGGCCCCGAGCCGGCACACTCTCCGACGCCACCTCCAAGCCCGTCTTCATCGCCGGCCCCGAGCACTGGCGAGAGATGGCTCGAAAAATGGACGTTGGCCTCGTTTTGCGGGTTGACCGCGACAACCACATCTTCGTCACCGAAGCGCTGCGCCAACGCCTCGAATTCATCGGCAACACACCGGAAATGACCGTTGTTCCCTGATTCAAACAAACGATTGCCGGAACCGTATACGGCCGACCGGGATATCTCGTAACATTGCAACGTCGGCAAATTAACGACATTTCAATAATGTGTGGCATTCACGATAAGGGGAAGGAATGCTGCGGGGGGTTTCACTAAAACAGCCGGGTTTTGCCAACAGTCTGGTACTCCGTATCGGCCTGCTGATCCTGCTATCGCTGGCCGTTTTCACCTTCAGCCTCTACCAGGTGATCGGCCGACCGACCGTAGACCGGCTGGCGGAAAGCCAGATGCGGCTGGCCGCCGAGCAGCTCGAAGCCCGCGTTACCCGGCTTTTCAAAACCGTCGAAGTCACGCTGCGCAGCAGTCAGGGCTGGGGTATCAGCAGCGATCTTGAGCAATCGCAATTGCTCCGTTTCAACGAATTCTTCTTCCCCATCATCGCCAATCATGGCGAAATCAGCTCGGTCATTTTTGCTCACGAATCGGGACGGGAAATCCTCCTGCTGCTGACCAGTGACGGCCACTGGATCAACCGGATCAGCAACCCGGAAGAATGGGGCAGCCAGGCATACTGGATCACCTGGGACAAGAACCGGCAGATCGAGAAAGTGGAAATGCGGGAGAGCAGCTACGACGCCCGCCAACGCCCGTGGTTCAGGGGTGCCATGACCTTGCAGAAGACCGATGATGTGTTCTGGACAGAGCCGTATATTTTCTTCACGACCAAGGACCCCGGCCTCACGGCTGCGATGCGCTGGAAGGCTGAAGATGGCAGCAGCTATGTCATCGCCCACGATGTCCGGCTCATCGACATTGCCGAATTCACCACGCGCATGACCTTCGGATCGCAAGGCAGGGCCGCCCTTTTTCTCAAGGAAGGCAAACTGATCGCGCCACCGCGCGACCCCCGCTTCAGCAACCGGGAAACCATCAACCAGGCCTTGCTGAAAACCGCCGAAGAGCTGCAGCTACCCGAATTCGCCGAAGCTTATCGGCTTTGGCAAGCCAACCCGACACCGGAGCGTGGGCTGCACATCTTTGCCGGCCCTGATGGCAGCGTCGTCAGCCTGTTCCGTCGCCTGGAAAACAACGCCAGCGGCATCTGGCTGGGCGTCATCGCACCGGAAAGGGATTTTGTCCCGATTTCTCGCGACGACCTGCTGCTGCTCGGACTCATCCTGTTTTCCGCCATTGCACTTGGCATGGCGGTTGCCATCCACATCGCCCGTCGCTTCGGCGAACCGCTCCATGCCTTGGCCGAAGATAGCACCCGTATCGGAGAACTGGAACTCGATCGGGCTGTTAGCACCAATGCCCCATGGCGCGAGGTCATCTTGCTGGCAGCAGCCCTCGAAGGCATGCGCAAGCATCTGAAAAGCGCTCGTCAGGCGCATCAGGATGCCAACATCGACCTTGAATTGAAAGTCGCCAAGCGCACCGTCGCCTTGCGCCAGAGCCAGAATATCCTGCAGAAACGGGAAGCATTTTTCCGCGCCGTTTTTGACAATGCCGCCGTCGGCATCATCAGCCTGAATCCGGAAGGCCAGCCGGTACTGGTCAATCCCGCGTTTGCCCGCTTCGTCGGCCAGCCCATCGACGCCCTGCTCGCCCATCCGGACAAAATTATTCTCCCCGCTGCAGTCCAAGCCCGCATGAACGAGGTACTGCCCCGAATGTCGGCCGGACAGACCGATAGTGTCCGAAATGAGTTTGAATTCTCCAGCCCGAATGGAGAGTCGTGCTGGGGCGACGTGCAGATTGCACCGGTCCGCGACATTGACGGAAAACTCGACTCGCTGCTCATCACGATTCTGGACGTGACGGATCGCCGTCAAATCGAGACTGAACTCATCCGGCAATTCACTTTCCTGCAAGCCTTGCTCGACACCATTCCCAACCCGATTTTCTACAAGGGCGAACACACCCGTTTCCTCGGCTGCAACCGCGCTTATGAAACGTTTTTCGGGGTTGAACGTAGTCAATTTATTGGCAAACGGGTTCTCGATCTCGACTATCTGCCTGAAGAGGCCCGCCAGGCTTATCAGGCTGAAGACGAAAAAGTCATTGCTGAATGCAGCCGGGTCAGCCGTGAAGTGCAGTTGCCGGATGCTGAAGGACAACTGCATGACGCCTTGTATTCGGTTACTTGCTTCCGCTCTCCCGATGGCACGGCAGGCGGGCTGATCGGCGTCATCGTCGATATTTCAGCGCTCAAGGAAGCCAAGCGCGAAGCGGAACGGGCCCGCGCCAATGCGGAGTCGGCAGCAGCGGCGAAGGCTGACTTTCTGGCCAATATGAGCCACGAAATCCGCACCCCGATGAATGCCATCATCGGCATGACCCACCTTGCCCTGCAAACGGAACTCACCTCCCGCCAGAAAAACTACCTGAGCAAGGTCGACAACGCCGCCAAGGGCCTGCTCGGCATCATCAACGACATCCTTGACCTCTCCAAGATCGAGGCCGGCATGATGCATTTCGAACTCGCCCCCTTCAGCCTGGATGGCTGTCTGCGGCAGCTCGGCGACATGTGCTCGCTGAGAGCCCGCGAACGCGGCCTGGAACTGCTCTATGACGTTGGCCCGGACGTTCCTGACCGCCTGATCGGTGATTCCCTGCGTCTTAGCCAGGTGCTGCTCAATCTGGTTGGCAATGCCATCAAATTTACCGAGACGGGTGAAATAACCGTAACGGTGGAACGACTGGCGACAAACGACCAAGGTATCAAGCTCGGCTTCGAAGTTCGCGACTCCGGTATCGGCATGAGCCCCGATCAGCAGGAACACCTGTTCTCGGCTTTCACCCAGGCCGATACCTCAACCACCCGGAAATACGGTGGCACGGGCCTCGGCTTGTCGATCTGCAAACGCATCGTCGACCTGCAGGGCGGCAACATCACTGTCACCAGCCAGCTGGGGGCGGGTAGCTGTTTCAGCTTCCACCTTCCCTTCGGACTTGCTGCAGGTGACGAAATAGCGCCGCGCCGCATCGGGCTGCCCAACGATCTGCGGGCGCTGGTCGTTGATGACAGCCTGGGTGCCTGCGAAATCTTCACGCAAATGCTCAAGGCACTGGACATCGACAGCCACGCAGTCTCCGGTGCCGGTGCAGCCCTCGGTGAATTGGCTGCGGCCAGTGTCGCCGGCCAACCCTACGGCCTGCTGATCATCGACTGGAAAATGCCGGGAATGGATGGCGTTGAACTCGTCTCCCGGATCAACCGGAGTCCCCATGCCAGCCAGGCCGCCATCGTCATGGCCACCGCCTTTGATCATGAAGAGTTGCAGGCAGCACTCGGCCAGTTGTCGATTGGCGCCATCCTGAGCAAACCGGCAACACCGTCATCGCTGTTCGACAGCATCATGGTCGCACTGCATCGTGAATCAGCCATGCTCGTCGCACCCAAAGCCACCTCCGCCAAAATGGCCCACCAATTCTCGGGGCGGCGTGTGTTGCTGGTTGAAGACAACGAGGTCAATCGCGAACTGGCTCAGGAAATGTTGAGCAACATGGGCCTGACCGTCGATCTGGCAGAAAATGGCCTGCAGGCAGTTGAACGGGTACAACAAATCCCCTACGACCTGGTGCTGATGGACTGCCACATGCCGGTGATGGATGGCTACGAGGCTACCGGTCGTATTCGTCATGACCTGCAGATGCGCCAGCTGCCCATCATCGCCATGACAGCCAACGCGCTGCCCAGTGACCGTGAGCGCTGCCTGGCCGTTGGCATGGACGACCACATTCCCAAACCGATCGATGTCGCTGTACTCAACGCTACGTTGGCGCTATGGTTGGAATCTGCCGAGGGTACGCCACAGCTCCCCGCCCCGGCGGGAACAACGCTGATGACCCCATCTGCCGATATCAACATCCGAGCTGCGCTCGACCGCATGGGTGGTGATCAAGCCATGTACAACCGGCTGCTTGGCCGCTTCCGTGACAATCAGGGCGATGCTGTCGAACGCTTGCGCGAGGAGCAGTCACGGGGAGATTCCGCTGCCATGCTGCTCCGCGCCCACACTTTGCGCGGATTGGCTGGCAACATCGGTGCGGTCACCCTGTCCCGCCTTGCTGGTGAGCTCGAAGGCAGGCTCAGGGAGGGCACAGCAACGACCAACCCTGTTATTAAGCAACTGCTGGACGATCTGGACAAGGCGCAGGCAGCCGCGCTGGCCATTGCGGATACGCCGCTTGTCGTGCCGATATCGGCTCCGCAAATTCGCGCCCCGGAAGCCCCTGACGAGGCCCTTTCCTACCTGCAACAGCTACTTGATAATGACGATGCAGTCGCGGTCAGCTACTTCGAAGAACTGGCAGCCTGGCTTCGGCAGGCCTCCGACCCCATGCTGGTCGATCAACTTGCCCGGCAAGTGAGCCAGTATGAATTTGAAGATGCAAGCGCTACCCTGCAAAAAATCGCCGTCATGCGGCGCAGCACCTAATTCACCTTGAAGAGAGCCGATTGATCATGCAGCCCCTGATCCCCAAACAATGCGTCCTGGTCGTCGACGACAGCCCGGAAAACATCGATCTGCTCAGTGAAGTACTGCGCGACGAATATCGAATTCGCGTCGCCACTTCCGGCGAAAAGGCGTTGAAAATTGTCTATTCCGACGAGCCGCCCGATCTCATTCTGCTCGACATCATGATGCCCGGCCTCAGCGGCCTGGAGATCTGTCGCCGGCTCAAGGCCAATCCGGATCGTCGGCGTATTCCAATTATTTTCGTGACGGCGATGAGTAGTGTTGACGACGAAAAACGCGGACTCGACATTGGCGCCGTAGATTACATCACCAAGCCGATCAGCCCGCCCATCGTCAAGGCACGCGTCCGCACCCACCTGGCGCTCTACGACCAGTCACGTGAACTTGAACGCATGGTTCACCAACGCACACAGGAACTGCTCACCACCCGCCAGCAGATCATCCGCCGATTGGGCCGTGCTGCCGAATTCAAAGACAACGAAACCGGCAACCACGTCCTGCGCATGAGCCATTACGCCCGCGTCATTGCGACCTCGCACGGCTTGGGGAGCGAGGCTTCCAACATCATCTTCAACACGTCGCCGATGCACGATATCGGCAAAATCGGCATTCCCGACGCTATTCTCCTCAAACCGGGAAAACTCAACGCGGAAGAGTGGGAGGTGATGCACCAACACCCCCTGATGGGAGCCGAAATCATTGGCAAACACACCAACGAACTACTGGAAACAGCCCGCATCATTGCCCTGACCCACCATGAAAAATGGGATGGCAGCGGCTACCCGCAACAACTGAAAGGCGACGCGATTCCGCTCGAAGGCCGCATCGTAGCCATCGCCGACGTATTCGACGCACTGGTCTCCGTTCGCCCCTACAAACGAGCCATTCCGATCGACGAAGCGCTGAGCTATATGACGGACCAGGCAGGCAAGCACTTCGACCCGACACTGATCGCGGCGTTCAAGCGCGCCCTGCCCGAAATCCTGCGCATCAAGGACATCTACGCCGATGAAAACGGCTCGCTGACCGACCTTGAGTTCCACATCCAGGAAATCTACGACCATAAGGATGCGCCGGGCGGCTACCCATCCGTGCTGTCCGATACCGACAGCAATCTGGATTAGAAAAATTTCAAATTTCGCTGTTTTTTCCGGTTGACCGCAGCAAGCAGTCACTGTGGCCTGAAACACCTACTCGGGCATTTTCGAATCGATCGTCAGCGTCACCGGCCCGTCATTGATCAGGCTGACCTGCATATCCGCCCCAAAAATCCCGGTCGCCGCCGGCTTGCCCAGCGCCGCTGATAACTTGGCGACAAATCGGTCGAACAAAGGCTGAGACACATCCCCCCGCGCCGCCCGGCTCCACGATGGCCGATTGCCCTTTCTCACTGACGCATAAAGCGTGAATTGCGAGACCGCCAGAATCTCCCCGCCGGCCGCCACGATGTCGCGATTCATGACCCCGGTCTCATCCGCAAAAATCCGCGTACGGACGATCTTGCCGGCCATCCATGCCAGATCCGACTCATCATCGGCAGCCTCGAAGCCCGCCAGCACCAGCAACCCGGATTCGATTTTTCCGCAAATTTTCCCGTCGACCGCAACGGAAGCCTGGCTAACACGCTGAATCACCACGCGCACGAAATACCCCCTCCCGAACTGAGCAAAAAACCGCCGCTCACGGTTTAGTCATCCTGAATACCGCCCTGCTTTCGGCGCAGCACGTGGACCAGCAGTCCCAACACCAGCAGGGTTAGAAAAGCCCCCTCCTCGACCGCTTTCAACTCGGGCAGCAGACGCTGCGCCAGCTCACCGAAGAAATAGCCGGCGCTCACAATCGTCTGCACCCAGATCACCGCACCCAGCAGATTGAGCCAGAAAAAACGTAACGGCCGGACAAAGCCCGTGCCCATCAGGATAGGCCCGACCGTGCGCAAGCCGACCATGAATCTGACCCCCAGCACGATCAGATCCGGATGCGCAAACACCCGCTTTTGCAGCCAGGGACGACGACTTGCGATGGACGGAAATCGCCCCATCAAGCGATCGCCGAAGTGTCGCCCGATCTGAAACCAGAACTGGTCCCCGACAAAACTGAAGACGGTGGCGATCAACACGACGTGGCCCCACGACAGCTGACCGCGATGCACGGCAAAACCCGCCAGCAGCACAATGGTTTCTCCTTCCAGCAGACAGCCGACCGCCAGCGCCAGGTAGCCGTAATCGCTGACCAGCTGCGTCAAGGAAAAAGCGGGAAATAATTCGTTCAGCAATTGGCAGAGCGCTCGGTATAGACTGAAAGCAGCCCGGAAGCACCTTCCTGTAGGGCCATCGAAGATTATACCGGGCGGAGAAATCGACGTTGGAGAACACAAAATGACAGCACGGCAGGATATTGCGCGATTTATCGCCAACTATCGCAGCGAGATCGACGGCGCAGCCCTCTATCGCTCAATGGCTGCGAGCGAAAGCAAAAGCGAAGTTGCGGAACTGTATCGGCGCCTCGCCACCGTGGAAGAAACCCACGCCGAATTCTGGCGCCGCCGCATCGAAAATGCAGGAGTGAAACCCCCCGAAGGCCGACCCGGCTGGCGAACGCAACTACTCATCTGGGCCGCCGGCCGCTTCGGAGCGCCGGCCGTGCTCCCCCTGATGGCCGACGAAGAAGCGCGAAATCGCAAGGTCTACGACAATCAGCAAGAAACGCACGGAACCGCCATGCCGGCGCAGGAGCGCTCGCACGCCCGCATGCTATCCCTGCTCGCAGCGCGTTCAAGCACGGGCTGGAACGGGCCCGCCTATTCCCGCCTTGAAGGGCGGCACGGCGCCGGGGCCGCCAACAACCTGCGGGCCATGGTGTTGGGCGCCAATGATGGCCTGGTCTCCACCTTTTGCCTGATCATGGGCGTTGCCGGCACATCGGCCAGCACCAGCACCCTGCTGGCAACCGCTGTCGCCGGCACGCTGGCTGGCGCTTGCTCAATGGCCATGGGCGAGTGGATATCCGTCCAGAGCGCCCGCGAGCTGCAAGAAAACCAGATCGCCAGCGAAGCCGAAGAACTGACGCAATCACCCGCAGAAGAGCAGGAAGAACTGGCGTTGATCTATCAAGCCAAAGGATTTACTGAAACGGAAGCAAAGCAGATTGCCGCCCGCGTCATCGGTGACAAGGATTCGGCGCTCGACACCCTGGTGCGCGAAGAACTGGGCGTCAATCCGGACGATCTGGGCGGTTCGGCCATGGGCGCCGCCGTCTCGTCTTTTATGGTCTTCCTCATCGGCGCATTGATCCCGGCGCTACCCATGTTCCTGGTCGCCCAGACAAACGTCGTACAAGCCAGTGCCATTTCATCGGCCATCGGCCTTTTCGCGCTGGGCGCCGCCATCGCCGTGTTCACCGGAAAGCACCCCGCATTTTCCGGCCTGCGCCAACTACTGATCGGCATGGCCGCCGCCGGCATCACCTTCGGCATCGGTCATCTTTTCGGCGTTTCAGCCGGCGGCTGATGGCACTTCGGACGGCAAGCTGACATTCAGCGGTTAATCGTAGTGAATGTCAGCTTGCCAATTCCGCCAGTGTGAACTTCGTGGCCTATCGCTTGGCACTGAGTAGCGGGTAGAAGCGTACGGCCAGCGCTGCCAGTGCCGACACCGTAGCCATGCCGGTCACTGCAAGCCATCCCCATTGCGCAAACAGGATGCTGCCCAAGGCTGCACCAATTGCCATCCCGATGAACATGCTGACGAAAAGTACAGCGTTAAGGCGACTACGTGCCCCCGGGTCGATCCCGTAGACAATGCTCTGGTGAGCAATCAGCGTGGCTTGTACCCCGAGGTCGAAGCCGATAGTGCCGATCCCGAGCAACCAGAGTTGCGCTGTTGGGGAAAGGAAAGGCGACAAGCACATGATGGCGAAAGAGAATGCAGTCAGGCTGGTGCCGAGGCGGGTAACGAGCTCCGGGCCGCGGCGGTCGGCCAGGTGGCCAGCCAATGGCGCAGCCAGCGCGCCGACGGCACCGGCAAGACCAAAGGCTCCGGCTACCGCACTGCCCATGTGGAACGGCTCGGCATGGAGCATGACTGCCAGCGTGGACCAAAAGGCACTGAAGCCAATGGATAGCAGGCCTTGGGACAACGCAGTATGGCGCAAGAAGGCGTGGCGGCGCAGCAAATTGAAGAGTGAACCGAGCAATGCCGGGTAAGTCATGCTTGTGGTCGGTGAGAAACGCGGGAGTCCGCGCCAGGCTGCGATGCCGATGACAGCCACGCCAGCGGCTGCAAGCACAAACATGGTCCGCCAGCCAAAGTGTTCGGCAACAAAGCCACTAACCACGCGGGAAAGCAGGATGCCCAACAGCAGCCCGGTCATGATCGTTCCGACGACTTTGCCGCGCCGGGAATCATGCGCCAGGGTCGCTGCCGCCGGAACGATATCCTGCGCCAGAGTGGCGGTTAAGCCAATCGCCAGGCTGGCAGCGAGCAGGATGTCGATGGACGGCGCAAAGGCTGCCGCCAGCAAGGATATGACCAGCAAGGCGGCTTTGATGAGAATGATAGTGCGGCGATCATGACGGTCACCCAGTGGGGCCAGGAACAGTATGCCCAAGGCGTAGCCCAGTTGGGTCAGGGTCGGCACAAAGCCGATCTTGAGCGGACTGGCACCGATGTCTGCGGCCAGGATGCCGAGTATGGGCTGACTGTAATAAATCGATGCAACGGCTAAGCCAGCGCCGCTCGCCAGCAATAACACCAGGCGCCGCGAGAGCGTGTGACTTGCCTCCGACACGTGATTTTGAAGAGTACTGTCTTCAATAACTCGTAATGGTGCTGTCACACTTTGTTCATGCATATCATGGATAGCTGTCATTTCTCCGTCCTCGAAAAATGTCTATGGAACAGAGTCTGACGTTTAAAAGACAACAACGGTAGTATCGAATTTTGCAATATTGATATACGCTACACGTATGAATAGAGCAGTGATTACCAGACCTGCAAGCAATTCGAGTGCGCCTTCGTTATCGGGAACAGGCGACCGCATCGAGCTCATGCAGACATTCGTCCGCATCGTTGATGCCGGCAACCTTTCTGCGGCAGCCATTCAGATGGGGACGACCCAGCCCACCATCAGCCGCCGCCTGCAAACGCTGGAGCGGTCTTTAGGGGTGCGTTTGCTGAATCGCTCCACCCATAGCATGCGGCTCACTGCCGACGGCGAGCGATGTTATGAACGCGCCAAAGACCTTTTGGCAAGTTGGGCCGCATTCGAATCGGACTTGCGTGGCGTGGACGAAGAGCCGGAAGGAGTTTTGCGCGTGGTTGTTCCGCACGCTTTCGGCCAGGAGCGTCTGGTCAAGCCACTGGCGGACTACCTGAAGCGCTACTCTCGTATGACCGTCGAATGGTTACTGCATGACGACAGCGCCATTCAGGACTTCATTGCTGCAGGCATCGACTGCGCAATCCAGGTCGGGGAGGTGGCCGATTCTGCACTGGTGACGATCAAGCTGGGCGAAGTACCACGCATCGTGGTGGCCGCCCCGTCTTTGCTGGATGGATTGGCTGTACCCGAAGAAGCCATGGACTTGGCCGGCTTCCCTTGGGTTGCTTTGCGAACCTACTATCGCAATCAAATACAGTTGCAAAATGTGCACACGGGCAAGGTGCAACGCATTCCCATTTCACCCAGGATGAGTACCGACAGTCTGTATGCTTTGCGCAGTGCTGCCTTGCAAGGCTTGGGCGTGGCCATTGGTTCGGCCTGGCTTCTGGCCCCGAATCTCGCTTCCGGGCAATTGCTCCATCTATTGCCTCAATGGCAGGCTGAGCCATTACCCGTTAATCTGGTCTATCCCTACGCGCGCTTCTATCCGGCGCGATTGCGGCATTTCGTCGAAATCATGCGGGCAGCGGTACCCTCGATAGTGGCAGGATAAATATCAATAGCGACAGTCCCTTCAAAATTCCTCAACGGATGCTGAGGTCCGAACATACCAATGGAAGGATATCGCTGATAATCAAACTAATGGTTGAAAAAAAGCCACCCTCTTAAGGTGGCTTCTTGGTCTGATCCCACGAAATCCAGACTTTTGGGAAAAATCTAAACAATCGTGGGATCCTACAAAAACGTCAGATGTCGACGCGCGCGCTCAATGCATTTGTTTCAATAAACGCCCGACGCGGCTCCACATCTTCACCCATCAGCGTCGTGAAGATTTCGTCGGCCGCAATGGCGTCGTCGATCTGCACGCGCAGCAGGCGACGGACTTTCGGGTCCATCGTTGTTTCCCACAATTGCGACGGGTTCATTTCGCCCAAGCCTTTGTAGCGCTGCTTGCTGATGCCACGTTCAACTTCATTGAGCAGCCACTTCATGGCATCGCCAAAGTTGGTGACAACCTGCTTCTTCTCGCCGCGAGCCATGAACCCACCTGCGGCAAACATGTCGGCCAGCGTTTCGGCCGTGCGCCGCAATTGAATGAAGTCACCAGACAGGAGCAAATCTTCATCGATCAAACCGACCTTCAGATTACCGTGGTGCATGCGTTCGACGCGCAAGATCCAGCGTTCCTGGATGTCATCGAACTTCGGCACCATGCGGGTTCCGGCCGGGATGAAACCGGCGATCCGCTCGGCACTGGCGCGGGCGTTTTCTTCGCTGGAGAGGTCGATTGCAATGTTGTAGCGAACGATGGATTGCAGCACTTCCGGATTGATCAGGTGTGACAGGCGATCAATGACCGCTTCGGTCGCCAGCCAGGAACGAGCCAGGCCTTCGAGCGCCGGGCCGGTGATGGCGTCGGCACCGGCACGTGGGGTCAGAACAGCTTCGTCGAGCGCCATGTTAAGCAGGAACTGGTTGTATTCCAGATCGTCCTTCAGATAGCGCTCGGTCTTGCCATGCTTGACCTTGTAGAGCGGCGGCTGGGCTATATAGACGTAACCACGGTCGATCAGTTCAGGCATCTGGCGATAAAGCAGCGTGAGCAGCAGGGTCCGGATGTGCGCACCGTCAACGTCCGCGTCGGTCATGATGATGATACGGTGGTAGCGCAGCTTTTCGACGTTGAAGTCGTCCTTGCCGATGCCGGTACCGAGCGCAGTGATCAGCGTGACGATTTGTTCAGAAGAGATCAGCTTGTCGAAACGGGCTTTCTCGACATTCAGCACCTTGCCGCGCAAGGGAAGGATTGCCTGGAACTTGCGGTCACGCCCCTGCTTGGCAGAGCCGCCGGCGGAATCACCCTCAACGATGTAGATTTCGCAAAGCGCGGGGTCTTTTTCCTGACAGTCTGCCAGCTTGCCGGGCAAGCCGACGCCGTCGAGCACACCCTTGCGGCGGGTCATTTCACGGGCGCGACGGGCGGCTTCACGGGCGCGGGAGGCTTCGACGATCTTGCCGCAGATCATCTTGGCATCGACCGGACGCTCGAGCAGGAAGTCGGCAAGCTTCTGGGCAACGACCTCTTCAACCGCTGCCCGCGCTTCGGAGGAAACCAGTTTCATCTTGGTCTGCGAAGCAAACTTGGGATCAGGCATCTTGACGGACAGCACGCAGGCCAGACCTTCGCGCATGTCATCGCCGGCAATATCAACCTTCGCCTTCTTGGCGATTTCGTTTTCGTCGATGTACTTGTTGATGACGCGGGTCATTGCAGCGCGCAGACCCGTCAGGTGAGTACCACCGTCCGATTGCGGGATGTTGTTGGTGAAGCAGAGAACCTGTTCCTGATAGGAGTCGTTCCACTGCATGGCCACTTCAACACCAATAATAATCCCTGTATCAGCAGCGCCTTGGCCAACCTTGGCATCGCCCGCCGAGTAGAAAATATTCGGGTGGAGAACGGACTTGGTGCGGTTGATGTACTCGACGAAACTCTGCACGCCACCAGCAAAGGCGAAGAGTTCTTCCTTGCCGGCTCGCTGATCAACCAACTTGATGGCAACGCCATTGTTCAAGAAGGATAGCTCGCGCAGACGCTTGGCGAGGATTTCATAGTGGAATTCAACGTGACCGAAGATTTCATCATCAGCGAGGAAATGAACCTCAGTGCCGCGCTTCTCGGTGTCACCCAGAATCTTGAGTGGCGAGACTTCAAATCCATCACGAATTTCAATGCTGCGGTCAACCGGAACACCACGGCAAAATTCCATGAAATGTTTCTTGCCATCGCGGCGGATGGTCAGGCGCAGAAATTTGGACAGTGCATTGACGCAGGAAACGCCGACGCCGTGCAAGCCACCCGACACCTTGTAGGAATTCTGGTTGAACTTGCCGCCGGCGTGCAGTTCGGTCAGGGCGATTTCGGCAGCTGAACGCTTCGGCTCGTGCTTGTCGTCCATCTTGACGCCGGTCGGAATACCCCGGCCGTTGTCGATGACGCTGATCGAATTATCGGTATGAATGGTGACGATGATGTCGTTGCAATGTCCAGCCAGTGCCTCGTCGATCGAGTTATCGACCACTTCGAAGACCAGATGGTGCAGTCCGGTACCATCGGAGGTATCGCCGATGTACATGCCAGGACGTTTGCGGACGGCCTCCAGGCCTTCGAGGATCTGGATGCTGGCTTCGCCATAGGCTGGCGATTCACCTTGCGGGACGTTCTCTTCACTCATTGTTTTGGTTCCACGTGAAACTGCAAAAGGCCTGCCCGGCTGGGCAGGCCTTCTTGGGTTATTGCTGGTTCGATCAAATACGCATTGGCATAACGACGTATTTGAAGCGGTCGTTACCCGGGACAGTAATCAACGCGCTGGAATTGGCGTCGTTGAAGCTCCATTGAATTTCTTCAGTATGGGTGTTGTTCAGTACATCAAGCAGATAACCGACATTGAAACCGACGTCGATGACATCGCCGGTGTAATCGACTTCGATTTCTTCAACGGCTTCTTCCTGCTCGGCGTTGGCAGCGATCAATTTCAGACTGTTTTCACCCAGCACAACACGAACGCCACGGAATTTTTCATTGGTCAGAATCGCCGCACGCTGCATGGCCTGCATCAGTGTCTGACGGCCAACCGTCATGTGGTTCTTCAAGGTTGCCGGAACAACGCGTTCATAGTCAGGGAACTTGCCATCAATCAACTTGGAGACCAGAACCACCGACCCAAAGGCAAAACGCACCTGGTTGGAGGTCAGGGTAATGTTCAGTGCATCATCTGTATCGACCAGCAGACGGTTCAGTTCGAGCACTGTCTTGCGGGGCAGAATCATTTCCTGACGCGGGAAATCGGTATCGATTTCAACGCTGGCATAAGCCAGACGGTGTCCATCGGTAGCCACCGCACGCAATTCCTTGCCTTCAACCAACAGCAGCAGTCCGTTCAAGTAATAGCGAACATCCTGAGCTGCCATCGAGTATTGGGTCTTGCTGATCAGCTGACGGAATGCCTTTTGTGAAATCGAGAACTGCTTGGTCTCGCCTTCGCTGACTGTCATGCGCGGGAAATCGTCAGCCGGCAGAGTCTGCAGACTGAAACGACTCTTGCCACCGCGGACCAGCAGTCGCTTGTCTTCCAGAATCAGGCTGACTTCAGTGGTATCCGGCAGGGAGCGCAGAATCTCCTGCAGCTTGCGAGCACCGACGGTGACAGCACCATCGCCATCGCCACCAGCGCCTTCGGTAGACGTTGTGATTTGAATTTCAATGTCTGTTGCCAGCAAGGTTAGCCGGTCACCTTTCTTTTCCAGCAGAACATTGGACAAGATAGGCAGCGTATGACGGCGTTCGACAATTCCCGACACCGACTGCAACGGGGCCAGAAGCGTGTCTCTTTGGGTTTTGATAAGAACCATAAATTAAATTCCTAAGTAGACTATATCGGGAACAATTCTGTGGATAACTGAAAAATTATCTTTAATTTCAGATGATTGAATCAGATTATACGATCTGCGAAAGTGGCTTGATTGCTTGTGGGTGAAATCCGGACAATTTTCCCACAAAGTAGGAATTCCCATATAACTCACAATTGATTCACAGCTTTTGCACAGGGTTATCGACAGCTTCATCCTTTTAATACCTGCAGCAATACATGCAAGTCATGGTTTAGTTCGTTTTCCTTGAGGCGCAAGGCATCGATAGTCTTGACCGCATGAATGACCGTGGTGTGATCGCGACCGCCGAATGCATCACCAATTTCAGGAAAGCTGTGCGAAGTCACTTCCCGACAAAGCCACATGGCGACCTGACGGGGTCGGGCAATGGCACGGGTACGCTTTTTGGAGAAAAGTTCGGCAACCTTCATCTTGTAGTAGTCGGCCACCGTCTTCTGGATATTATCAATACCCACATTGCGGGCCGAACCAATGACATCCTTCAGCGCTTCCTTGGTCAGGTCCAGCGCAATGGCACGTCCATGGAATGAAGAGTACGCCAAGACCTTTTTCAAGGCACCTTCCAGCTCACGAACGTTGGAACGCAAGTGCTTGGCAATAAAAAACGGTACTTCATCATCCAGCTGAATGCCTTCGGCCTCAGCCTTCTTTTTCAGGATTGCGACACGCATTTCGAGTTCCGGTGGCTCGATCTGGACAGTCAGGCCCCAGTCGAAACGAGTCACCAGGCGATCATCAAGACCATTGATATCTTTCGGATACGTATCGCAGGTAATGATGATTTGCTTGCGTGCTTCAATCAGCGCGTTGAACAGGAAGAAGAACTCTTCCTGAGAACGGTTTTTTCCATTGAAAAATTGAACGTCGTCGAGAAGAAGCACATCGAGCGACCGATAGGTACGCTTGAACGTGTCAAAGGACTTTTGTTGATAAGCGCGCACCACATCCGAGTAATAGTCTTCGGCATGAACGTAGCGAACAATCTTTTCAGGATTTTCCACAACGATGGCGTTACCAATGGCGTGAATCAGGTGGGTCTTGCCGAGGCCGGCACCGCCATAGATAAACAGCGGGTTGTATGCACCACCGGGATTATTCGCAACTTGTACCGCAGCTGCGCGAGCCAGATCATTCGCCTTACCCACAACCAGATTATCGAAAGTAAATGATGGGAAGAGCCGGGACTTTTCATAATTACCCCCTCTGCCTCGGGATTTTTCCGGCGCCGGCATTTTCTTTTCAGTGGGGGCAACTGACTTGGCGGCTATATTTTCTTCCGGATCACTGTTGGTCTCAATTCGGCTGGCGGCAGCTTTTCCACTGCCGATGACCAACGCAATCGTGACCGGGCCTGGGAAAAAATTACGGCTGTAATCTTCAATGCGTGCGAGGTAACGATCGCGCACCCATTTCAATATGAAGGTATTCGGAGCAATCAGGCGCAGGCCATCGTCCAGGGCTGTATCTTCGCCTTCGAGCCGCAATGGCCTGATCCAGGTGTTGAATTGCTGTGCGGGCAATTCCTGCTCGAAGCGTTGCAAACAGGATTCCCAAAAACCGGCCATGGACGGAAAAGCTCCTCCCCGCGCATTCAAAATAGATTTTGATGGCGGTTATTAGATATTTGATTTAATGATATTTTTTGAAAATTACGGTGGCGGACAAACAGCCAGCGAATGAAGGATTTTACCTCTCATCGAGGAAGTTATCCACAGCTTTTGAAATTAAATCAACTTGACAGAACACCATCAAACAAGGTGTAATCACGCGTTTTTCTAAGCACATCAAGGGATTACAACATGAAACGCACGTATCAACCGTCGGTCGTGCGCCGCAAGCGCACCCATGGCTTCCTGGTCCGTATGCGCACCAAGGGTGGCCGTGCAGTTATTGCTGCTCGCCGCGCCAAGGGTCGTACTCGTCTGGCCGTTTAATCGGACGTTTGGCGAGGTGGAACAAACCTTCGCCCGACGCTATCGCCTGACAAAAACGGATGAGTTCTCATCCGTTTTTGGTTTCAGGAGGGCAATTCGTGGCAAGTTGCTGATGTTGCACTATCAGCCTCGTCCCGAGGGTAATACCGAGGCAAGACTTGGTGTGGTAGTTGCCAAAAAGCTGCTCAAACGCGCCGTCGACCGTAACCGGGTCAAACGTGTCGTTCGCGAGCAATTTCGGCTACACCGGGCCGCCTTGCCTGGGGTTGATCTGGTAGTCAGGTTGGCTGCAAAGCCGGCACCGCTCGATGGAGCTCAACTGGCTGCCGATTTCCTTGCCTTGCTGGATAAGTTGCAACGGTCCAAGCCGAAGCGGGAAGCATGATGAAGTACCTGTTGATTGGTCTGATTCGCATCTATCAATATGCAATCAGCCCTTTTCTCGGGCGAAGCTGCCGGTATGTTCCCAGTTGTTCGACATATGCGGCAGAAGCAGTACAGAAATATGGCGCCTTCCGGGGTGGCTGGTTGGGCTTTAAACGAGTCTGCCGTTGCCACCCGTGGCATCCTGGTGGGTACGATCCTGTACCCTGAATCAAGAATTCTTTTGTAGGCTGTTCATGGATACTCGACGCCTGATACTGGTTTTGATCTTCACGTTTTCCAGCTTCATGCTGTGGGAAAACTGGCAGAAATACAACCAGCCCAAACCCTTGGCCGAAGCGGCTAACTCTGCCGCTATTGCTGGTGCAGCGCCAATACCTTCCGCTGCTCTGCAGGCAAAGGCAGCTCCCGGCGAAGTTCAGTCAGCTGTGCCGGCATCGACTGCAGCAACATTTACGGTTGCTACCGACCTGATCAAGGCCAGCATTTCCGAACAAGGCGGCGATTTGGTCGAACTTGAACTTCTCAAGTACAAGGCCCATGAGGACAAGTCGAAAAATTTCTTCTTGTTTGATGCCAAGCACCAATATGCAGCGCAAAGTGGCCTGATTGGCGAAGGGATGCCAAATCACCGCACATTATTCAAGCGTGTCGATGGTCCGACAAGTTTGGCAGATGGGGTTAACGAGTTGAAAGTCCGACTTGAAGCAACCGCTGCCAATGGCGCAAAGATTGCCAAGATACTGACTTTCAAGCGTGGTTCCTATGACATCGATGTCACTTGGGAAATCAACAACACCACCGATAAACCACTGACACCTAACGCTTATTTCCAATTGCAGCGTGATGACGTCAAGCCGGAAGGCGAGACGAAGATGGTGTCAACGTTTACCGGTGTTGCGGTTTATACCGATGCAGAAAAATACCAGAAGGTTGATTTTGCCCATATCGCTGAAAACAAGGCCAAATTTGCCAAGAACGCCGACGATGGCTGGCTGGCCATGGTTCAGCATTACTTTGTGTCAGCCTGGGTACCCAAAGACAAGACGCCGCGCGAGTTTTACATGCGCAAGGTCGACGGGACCAATGTATTTCAGGCCGGTGTCATCGTCCCAATCGCCGAAATTACACGTGGTTCCAAGAGCGACATCACCGTTACCCTTTTCGCGGGACCACAGGAACAGTCGGCGCTCAAGCAAGTTGCTACCGGACTTGATCTGGTTGTCGACTATGGTTGGTTGACCGTTGTTGCTGCACCAATATTCTGGGCACTGGAAGCGATTCACAAGATCGTCGGCAATTGGGGCTGGGCAATTGTGGTTCTGACTGTCATTCTCAAGGCAATTTTCTTCCCGCTATCAGCCGCTTCGTACAAGTCGATGGCCAAGATGAAAAAGCTGACGCCTCGTCTGACGCACCTGAAGGAACGCTATGGTGACGACAAACAGCGTCTGAACCAGGAAATGATGAAAATGTATCAGACCGAGAAGGTCAATCCTCTCGGCGGCTGCCTGCCTATCCTGATTCAGATTCCAGTCTTCATTTCGCTCTACTGGGTGTTGCTCGGTGCCGTAGAAATGCGCGATGCGCCATGGATACTGTGGATCAAGGATCTGGCGTCTGCTGACCCCTATTACATTCTGCCTGTGATCATGATGGTCTCGATGTTTGTTCAGACCAAACTGAATCCGACACCACCGGATCCTATCCAGGCCAAGGTCATGATGGCCATGCCGCTGATCTTCGGCTTCATGTTCTTCTGGTTCCCGGCCGGTCTGGTTCTGTACTGGGTGGTTAACAACGTGCTTTCCATCGCCCAGCAGTGGCAGATCACGCGCCTCATCGAAGCTGGCGGCAAGGCTGCCAACGACGCAAAAGCATAAGGTGTGAAGTCAGACACCATTGCTGCCATCGCCACGGCCCCCGGCCGTGGTGGTGTTGGCGTCATTCGTGTATCGGGCAGCAATTTGCTGCCCTTTGCATTTGAACTGACCGGAAAGACGCCCAAACCCCGTTATGCAACTCTGGCTGATTTTAAATCAGCCGACGGTGCCACGGTCGACAGCGGAATTTTGCTGTTTTTCAACAATCCAAATTCATTTACCGGCGAAGACGTCCTTGAGCTGCAAGGCCATGGTGGCCCAGTTGTCATGCAGATGCTCCTCGCCCGCTGCCTTGATCTCGGTGCTCGTTTGGCCGAACCTGGTGAATTCAGCCGACGGGCCTTCCTGAACGGAAAAATGGACCTGGCACAGGCTGAAGCCGTTGCCGATCTGATTGATGCCGCAACTACCAGCGCAGCACGTTCTGCGGTTCGTTCATTACAAGGCGAATTCTCGCGTGCCATCGGTGAACTTAACGAAGAATTGATCAACCTGCGAATGCTGGTTGAAGCCACGCTGGATTTTCCTGAAGAAGATATTGATTTCCTGAAGGCAGCCAATGCCTTTGGTCGACTGGAACGCCTGCAACTGAAGCTAGCCGAGATATTCGACCGCGCTGGCCAGGGAAAACTGCTGCAATCAGGGCTACACGTCGTTCTGGCTGGGCAGCCCAATGTTGGCAAGTCCTCACTCCTCAATCGCCTCGCTGGCGACGATCTGGCCATCGTCACGCCGATCGCCGGCACCACACGCGATGCCCTGCGATCAACCATTCAGATCGAAGGCATTCCGCTGCACATCATCGATACTGCCGGCCTGCGCGAGACAGATGATGAAGTCGAAAAAATTGGTATTGAACGTAGCTGGAAGGAAATTGAACGTTCCGATGCGGTTCTTTTACTGGTCGATGCCCGGACCGGTGTCACCGAAGCTGACCACGAAATTCTCGACCGTCTGCCGGAACGTCTGCAACGTATCACCATCTACAACAAGATTGATCTCTCAGGCAACCAGCCGGAGCGACATGATGAGCCGGACAGCACCGCCATATCCCTTTCTGCACGCTCTGGTGAGGGTATAGGCCTGTTACGCCAGGAATTGTTGAGAATTGCTGGCTGGCATCAGGCCGAAGATGTATTCATTGCTCGCGAACGCCATTTGCGAGCCTTGTCTGATGCTCAGGAACATGTCGCTGCTGCCAGAAACGTGGTTGAAGGTGTATTTCCGGCACTTGAATTGTTTGCCGAAGAACTTCGCCTGGCTCAGCAATCACTTGGCCAAATTACTGGCGAATTCACCGCAGACGACCTTCTTGGCGTCATTTTCAGCCGCTTTTGCATCGGAAAATAAGCCTGTCAGTAAGTCTGTGCACAAGCTGTCCAGCAATTGTTGGTAAATCAGCTATTTTTTTAAACCCAAAAACTATCCGGAATTCATCCACAGGCAAGCCAGTGGGTTACCAACCCCTCTTATTTGAATTCAAATCATTGAAAATGATACGATTATTTTAGTTATCCACAGAAGTGTTGCTTAGTTATTCTCAATAGTAGGTTTACTTATAGTTATTATTAAAAGCAAAAGGCAACACCATGAAACGTTACGGGCACTTGATCACCCTGACGCTAAAACTGAAGTATTTAGTTTTTTTCTAATAAAATTCAGTTACTTCGTTCGAGGAAGCGATCATGCGAATCACGCTTGTCCATCCCGCCGGTTTCAACTTTGTACCCGGTCAACCGGATTTTTCGGTGCTGGCCAATCGAATGGCACCCATCGGGATCATGCAACTGGCCAGTTGGCTGGAAAAGTTTGGCCATAGTGTGCAACTGCATGATTGTCTCGGCCCATATGCACCGCCAACCATTGTTGAAAATGCCGAGATGGTGCTGGCGACTGATCCGGAGATGGTGGGGTTTTCAGCAACGACATCCGGTTTCATGGATGCTTTCGAAATTGCAGCTTATATACGGGCCAAACGACCGGAAATAAGGATTGTTTTTGGCAATGTTCATGTCTCGTCGCTGGGTGCTCCGATCCTCGAACATTTTCCGGAAATTGACTATCTGGTTGTTGGCGAAGGTGAGGGTTCGTTCCTCGATCTGGCCGACGGTAAGCCACTCAAGGACATTGGCAACCTGATTTACCGGGATGAAACGGGCAGGATCCGTATCAATCCACGTCGTGACCGGATTATTGATCTCGACGAACTCCCCTTCCCTGCCTACGAAAAATTGGCTGGTTTTCCCCACGCTTATCACCTGCCACTGTTTGCCTACGAAAAGCGTCATGGGGCAACGATGATTACGTCCCGCGGTTGTCCCTATACCTGCTCGTTTTGTGATCGGACGGTATTTGAGCGACTGTACAAAACCAATTCGGCGCAATACACCTACGATCACATGAAATACCTGCGCGACAAGTTCGGCGTCCATCACATCAACATGTATGACGACTTGTTCACAGCCAAGAAGCAACGGGTTTTTGACCTCTGTGAGTTGTTGATCAAAAAACCACTGGGTATTCAGTGGAACTGCGCCATTCGTACCGGACATACCTCCGATGAAATGCTGGCCAAACTCAAGCAGGCAGGCGTTCTCATGGTGTCGATGGGTATTGAATCGGCCGATCCGGTGATGATGGAACGCCACAAAGCCGGCGTAACGCTTGAAGCAGTACGCGACACAGTTCGCCAGATTCACGCGGCAGGCATGCGGGCCAAGGGTTTGTTCATCTTTGGCATGCCAGGCGAGACGCCTGAAACAGTCAAGGTCACCAGTGATTTCATCCTGTCGCTGGAACTGGATGAAATGAACATGACCAAGTTCAGCCCGCTGCATGGCGCGCCGATCTGGGACGAGTGTGCCAACAGCAATGTTTCAGGGGAGATGATTGAAGACTGGCGATTGATGAATTGTCTGAACTTTGTCTTTTTGCCGCACGGCTTCCAATCGCGAGAGGAGATGGACGCGCTGTATAACTGGCACGTCAAACGCTTCTACGACAGCAAAGGGTATCGTCGCCGCTTCGCCAAGCGACTGTGGGCCCATCGCTGGAGCTTGTGGCATGTGATCAATCATCTGCCTGAAACGATCGCTGCTGCGCGGTATTTCAATTCAAACAAGGAGCAACTGGAAAAAGCCAAGCGCGAATTCAAGCTGCATCCGCGTCAGCCGGTTGGTTTGAAACCATTCCTGAGCCCGGATTTACAGGTTGATCACATCGTGGCCATGTCGCCAATCAAAATGTCTCGGCGTGAAGCGATGAAGGCAATTATTCCCTTGGTTGAGGAAGGTACGGGCTGCTGTACGCCGTCAGCCTTGCAGGCGGCGGTATAATCCCTCGTTTTGGTCGTGGGCATTGGAAAGGAAACGGGCATGAATGAAAATTTCGTTTTTGTGCGTTTTTTCCGGTTGACCGCAGTGGTCTGTTTCATCGCCGCGCTCGGAGCCTGCAACACCAATGAAACCCGTCCGGAAGGCGCAAGCAGCGGTGCAGAAGCAAAAACAGCCGTTGTCCGTCATGGCTATGCCTGCTGTAACCTGCATTATTCAGGGGACTGGATCAGTGATTCCAATCTGGCTGAATTGCCGTTCATTGCTGTCGGCACACCAATTGGCGTCAAAAAAATCGATGGCAACCGTGCTTACGTCGAGATTAATGGCAAGCCGATGCGCTTGGGCCACGACTATGGCCGGGATGAAGAGACGATGGAGCAGTGGGTTAACAAGCTGGTTCTGCTCGAAGACCCGAAGTTAAAGATGGCCAAATATTCGCCAGTCACCCGTGCCGCCATCGTCAAGGGTCAGTTGATGAAAGGGATGACCAAGGAACAGGTCATCATGGCGGTCGGCCATCCCCAGACCAACGAAAATCCCCACCTGGATGGCCCATACTGGCGTTTCTGGTGGTCCAGTTTCGGCCCTTATTACGTTTATTGGACCAAGGGCGGTACGGTTAGCAAGATTGACGGTCATTCTGAAACGGTAGGCAATATGACCTACAAGGCCAAATAAGACAGACTTCAGCCGTAAAGAAAGATAAAGGGTAGTTAGTGATGGAACAGCAGGCGAAGAATGTGGAACGTCGACAGTGCGATGTGCTGGTGATTGGTGGCGGGCCTGCTGGTTCTACCGTTGCGCCGATGCTGGTCGAAAAGGGTTACAAGGTGGTGGTACTGGAAAAGGCGCACCACCCGCGCTTTCACATTGGCGAATCCCTGTTGCCGGCCAACTTGCCATTATTCGAACGCATGGGCATCGCCGAGCAAGTGAAGGCCATCGGCATGATGAAACCCGGTGCTGAATTTGTTTCGCCAAATCATGAAATGACCTCGGTCTTCAACTTTGCTGAAGCCTGGGACAAATCCATGCCCTACGCCTACCAGGTCAAGCGCGACCAGTTTGACGAAATCCTGATTCGCAATGCCGAGAAAAAGGGCGTCGAAGTCCATGAAGGCTGCAAGGCCAAGGCAGTCGATTTCCTGCCTGACAACAATGCAGCCGTTCGTGCAGTCCATGATGACGGACGCGAAACTGAATGGCAGGCCCGTTTTGTCGTTGACGCTTCGGGCCGTGACACTTTTCTGGCCAATCGTTTCCAGATCAAGCACCGAAACCCGAAACACAACAGTTCGGCCATCTACGGTCATTTCACTGGCGTTCAGCGTCATGAAGGCCCGGCCGAAGGCAATATCACCATTTTCTGGTTCGATCACGGCTGGTTCTGGTTCATCCCGATGCCAAACGACATCACCAGCATTGGCATGGTGACTTGGCCTTACTACATGAAAACCAAGGGCGACCGCAGTCTGGAACAATTCCTGCGCGACGGTTTTGCCCAGTGTCCAAAACTGACCATGCGGCTGACCAACGCCAAATTGATCAACGAAGTCGAAGCTACCGGCAATTTTTCGTATGTATCCGAGCGAAACCACGGCAGCAATTACGTCATGCTCGGCGATGCCTATGCCTTCATTGATCCGGTATTTTCCTCCGGCGTGCTGCTGGCCATGAATAGTGGCGTGATCGCCGCCGAGGCCATCGATACCTGCCTCAGGACACCAGCCAAGGCCGCAGCTGCCCTGAAACGTTTTGACGCGCTGATGAGGCATGGGCCGAAGGAATTCTCCTGGTTCATCTATCGCGTGACCAATCCGATCATGCGTGAATTCTTTATGGGACCCCGCAATGTCCTACGGGCCAAGGAGGCCGTGCTCTCCATGCTGGCGGGTGACATTTTTGGCAAGACACCCATCTGGCCATCGATCTGGGTCTTCAAGTTCCTCTATTACGCCGCCAACATCATGCAGCCGAAGCGGGCGTTCATGGGTTGGAAGCAGCGGAAATTCAATATTCGCAAGGTCGACGACGCTGTCGTTTACAACGCATAGTGACGCTCCGCTTCGCTTCCTTTCCACTGACGGTTTCACGTGAAACCGGCGCCGAGCTGGGTGGGGCCATCCTTGGCGAACCGCCGAGCGGGGCCATCACGGATTGGCCGCAACAACGAATTTTTGCGCCCTTGCTCGGGTCGACCACAGCTGTAGTTCAGGAAGTCTGGCAAACGAATCAAGCGCTCACCTCCGGCACCAGCGAAGGTATCGTCTGGCGCCGAGCCGGCGATCTGCTTTATGGGGTCATCGAACTGGACGAAGCCGACTTCCCTGGTTCGGCAACGTGTTCGTCGTTGCAGGCAGCCAGTGCCGAGGCCTATCGTCGTATCTTCCGTCTGCTTGATGCTGCCCAATTGCCCCATCTGTGGCGAGTCTGGAATTACCTGGCGGCGATCAATCTGGAGACCCGGGGGCTGGAGCGCTATCGCCAGTTCAATATTGGACGTCAGGATGCCTTTCTCGAATGCCATCGTGGTGCCACCGGCAATGTTCCCGCAGCCTGCGCCATTGGTCTGGCCGGTGGCCCGTTGAGCATTGCCTTCATGGCCGGCAAATCACCTGCCGTGCCGCTGGAAAACCCGCGGCAGGTCAGCGCCTACAACTATCCGGCCGACTATGGCCCGCGCAGCCCGACATTTTCGCGCGGAGCGCTGGTTTACCTGCCCGGGCAGGAAATCCTGTTTATCTCGGGCACGGCCAGTATTGTCGGCCACCAGACCGTGCATCCGGGCGATGTGGCCGGCCAGTGTTGCGAGTGCATTGCCAATATCGAAGCAGTGCTGAGCGAAGCAAATCGCCTGCGTCGTTCCTCGCCATTCGCGCTGGGCGATCTCTTGTACCGCGTTTATGTACGTGAGGCCGGTGATTTCCAGATCATTCGCGAGACCTTGGCATCGTTGATTGGTGGCGCAGAAGTGGTTTATCTGCAGGCCGATATTTGCCGGCAGGAGCTGTTGCTTGAAATCGAGGCTAGCGCCTTGCACGCGTTGGAGGATTGACATGGCCGGACCGAACAAGATTCGCCAGCGTTGTCTGGCGGCCCTGATGCTGGCGAGTGTGGTGCCCGGCATCCAGGCAGCAGAAGACCTGCCTTTATGGGAGCTCGGGGCCGGTGTTTCGGCCTTCAGCTTTCCGTCGTATCGTGGTTCGGACCAGACCAACAATTTTCTGTTGCCGGTGCCGCACTTCACATATCACGGCGATTTCCTGAAGGCTGACCGCCATGGCATTCGGGGCAGTTTTTTCGATTCTGACTGGCTCGATCTCAGCGTCAGCCTGGCTTTGTCGCCGCCAGCCAGCAGCAACGACATCACGGCACGCAGCGGCATGCCAGACCTCAAAGGAACTTTCGAGATCGGCCCGCAAATGGACGTCACCTTCTGGCGTTCCGAAAACCGCGCCCGCTTCGTCAAATTGCTGCTACCGCTACGCACCGCCATCACGCTCGAAGGTTCGCCGAAGGATATCGGCCTGGTGTTTCATCCCAAACTGAACATGGATATCACCGACATTCCCGGCATGGCTGGCTGGAACCTCGGCATGCTGGCCGGCCCGCTGTTTGGTGACAAACGCCAGCATGCCTACTACTACACCGTGGCGCCCCAATACGCTACGGCCGATCGTCCGGCCTATGAAGCCAAGGCCGGTTACGCCGGCATGCAGTATCTGGTCGCCCTTTCCAAGCGCTTCCCCAGCTACTGGGTCGGCGGCTTTGTTCGCTACGACAACCTGGGCGGCGCCACTTTCGACAATAGTCCGCTTGTCCGCCAGAAAGACTACGTGGCTGCCGGCATTGCCATCACTTGGGTCCTCGGTGAGTCATCAACACGCGTCAAGGTCGATGACTGATCGCGGCAGCGCAGGCAATCCCTTGTGGATGGCCTACGAATACGTCGCCATGTTGGTCGGTCTCGGCGCTTTGGCGGTGCTTTGCCTGCTATGGTTGCCCTGCGCGCTGATCCTCAAGCCCCTGCTGCCAAAACGCCTGGGCCAACCATTCGGCCGTGGCATGATTTCATTCGGCTTCCAGGTTTATCTGGGCATTCTTAGCCTGCTCTGCGCCTGTCGTTTCGACCTGCATGAAATCGACCAGTTGCGCGATCAGGGGCCGCTTATTGTTGCCGCCAATCATCCTTCCCTGCTGGATGCGGTCATGATCGTGTCGCGACTGCCCAATGCGGTTTGCGTGATGAAGGCATCGTTGATGGATAACATCCTGTTCGGTGCCGCGGCGCGACTGGCCCGTTACATTCGCAACGACATAGCATTGAAGATGATTCTGGGTGCTCGCGAGGAGCTTGAGCAAGGTGCCCACCTGATCATTTTTCCTGAAGGATCCCGTACCCGGAACTTCCCCTTTGACGCCAGTACGCCAAGCGTCGGACTGATTGCCTACCGCAGCAAGGTTCCCGTACAAACGCTGCTGATCGAATTCTCGACACCTTATCTCGGCAAGGCCTGGCCGTTGTTTCGCCGCCCGGTCCTGCCGCTCTCCTGTCGCATACGCCTCGGTCGTCGCTTTCCGCCACCGAGCAACGTGCAAGTGTTTTCGGCTGAACTCGATACTTATTTTTCTTCCGAATTTGGTCCAATTTCCCCGTCGACCGCAGCATTCGCTGTTTGAATCGAAATCGTCATGCCCAGCGCTTCAACAACCCATCTTGTCCTGATTCCCAGCTATAACCCCGGTCCCAAGGTGCTGGCCACCGTGCGGGCGGCGCGGGCTCAGTGGAATCCGGTGTGGGTGGTCGTTGATGGCAGCACCGATGGCAGTGCCGAGCGGTTGCAGGCACTGGCCGCGACCGATATGGGTTTGAAGGTTATCGTCCTGCCGCAAAATCGCGGCAAGGGCTCGGCCGTACTCGAAGGCGTCACGCAGGCAGCTGCCGCCGGCTTTACCCACGCCTTGACCATGGATTCCGACGGCCAGCATCCGGCCGACCTGATCCCCGCCTTCATGGCTGCCTCGCAGGCACAGCCAGCCAAAATGGTTCTGGGCAAGCCGGTGTTCGATGCCGATGCACCAGCGCTACGCGTCAATGGCCGTAAGGTGTCGAACGGTTGGGCCAATCTCGAAACCCTGTGGATGGGCATTGGCGATTCGCTCTACGGCTTTCGGGTGTATCCGATCAGGCCGCTGATGAAAATCATGCATGCCAACCGTTTCATGCGGCGTTTTGATTTTGATCCCGAGGCGGTCGTCCGCCTGTGCTGGGCCGGTGTCAGGCCGCTCAATATCGACGCCCCGGTTCGTTACTTCAGGGCTGACGAAGGGGGTGTATCGCACTTCCGCTACCTGCGTGACAATACCTTGCTGACGTGGATGCACACCCGCTTGTTCCTCGGTTTCATCGTTCGCTTGCCATTTCTGGTACTGCGCCGCCTGTTCGGCTGAGTCATGAACGCCCTGCGCCAATTTACGCTGCGTTACCTGATCGCCGATGCCGCGCCACTGTCGGCACGCGAACGCTGGCTGAGCGCACTGGCCGGGTTGGTCGGCATGCTGCTGATGCAGGCCATCCTCGCCGTAGTGCCGGTCGAACCGGGGATCAGCTATCTGCTGGCACCGCTGGGGGCCAGCTCGGTGATTCTCTTCGCCCTCCCCCACAGCCCGCTGGCGCAGCCCTGGTCGCTGGCCGGCGGACTTTTCATCTCGGCGCTGATCGGCTATTTTTGTGGTTTGTGGATTACGCCAACGTTTTTGGCCGTTGGTATTGCGCTGGGGGTGGCCATCTGGGTGACTGCCTGGTTGCGCTGCATTCATCCGCCGGGCGGCGCCATGGCTGTGGTTTTTGCGCTGAGTGCCCAGCAGCATCCGACTTCGCTGCTAACGGCACTGCTAAACGCCGTCGCTGCGCTGATGGCGGTCCTCGTCGTCAATAATCTGATCCCCGGTCGTCGTTATCCACAATGCCTGCCAGCTACGCAGGTGGCCCGGCAGGATCGTCCGGCAAGGCGGAGCATTCGTCACGAAGATATCCAGCACGCGCTGGAGCAGCTCGATACCTACCTGGACATCAGCGAGGACGATCTGGTGCGCATCTATGACCTGGCCACTAGCCATGCCCACCAGCGGCACGAGCGGCGCACCTGCGGCGACGTGATGAGCTCTCCGGCGATCAGCGTTGAGTTCGCAACCGAGCTGAATGAAGCCTGGCGACTGATGCAAGCCAATCATTTGCACGGCTTGCCAGTGGTGGACCGCAGCAATCGGGTCATCGGCGTCCTGACGCTGGAAAATTTTCTGCGCCATGTCGAAGCCCATGGCGCCCAGGGCATCGGCGACAATATTCGCCGACTGCTGCGCGCGACGCCTTCCGATTATTCGGACAAGCCCGAGGTGGTCGGCCAGATCATGAGCAACCACTTCGCCAAGGCGCTGACCACGACAGCCATCAGTGAGATTGCCGCATTGCTTGCTTCAGCCGATCATCCGGTCATCATTCCGGTCGTGGATGATAGCCAAAGACTGGCAGGCGTCCTTACCCAGACCGACCTGCTCGCTGCCATTTATCAACGCCAGGCAGCTGCGGCAGCGAGGCGCTAAAGGCGATGAATACGACAGAAATTTTCCTGATCGCCATGGCGATCATCTTCACCGTTCCCTACCTGATCTGGCGTCTGGGCCGAACCGATTACTTCGCGCCGCTGGTCGTCGTCCAGATCATGACCGGCATCCTGCTCGGGCCGGGCATCCTTGGCCGGATCTATCCCGACTATTACGCCTTTGTCTTCAACCCGACCGTGGTCCAGTCGCTGAACGGCATTGCCTGGTGGGCGGTCATGCTTTTCGTGATGATTGCCGGGGTCGAACTCGACTTCAGAAAAGCCTGGGAATATCGACGGGAAAGCGGCATCACGGCCGGCCTGGCGCTGGGGACGCCCTTGCTATTGGGTAGTGCAGCGGCAGGCTTGATGCTTGGCTTTGACGGCTGGATGGGACCCAAGGCACTGACCTGGCAGTTCGTGCTCGGCGTTGGCATGGCTTGCGCGGTGACCGCACTGCCCATCCTGATCCTGCTGATGGAAAAACTGGAAATCCTGCGCCAGCCCATCGGTCAACGCATCCTGCGCTATGCCAGCCTGGACGACGTGGCGATCTGGGCGGTTCTGGCGTTGATCCTGATGGACTGGGAACGCATGGGTCGGCAGGCCGCGTTTTTGCTGACCTTCGCGGTAACCGCCCGCTTGTTTCACAAAGTGATGGTGCGCCTTGACGCAAATGATCGCTGGTATGCCGCGTTGATCTGGCTGGCGGTGGTTTCTTTTGGCGCCGACTGGGCCGGACTGCATTTCATGGTTGGTGCCTTCCTGGCCGGGGCGAGCATGGAAGCCGATTGGTTCGACCAGGAAAAAATGGACCTGCTGCGCCATCACGTGCTGCTCGTCATCATGCCGGTGTTTTTCCTGTCGACCGGGCTGCGGACTAACTGGAATGTCGGTGGGTCGGCTGTCTTTATCGCGGCGGCAGTGCTGCTCGTCGCTTCCGTGGCCGGCAAGCTGATTGGCGTTCATATCGCGGGCAGGATTCTCAAGTGGCGACCGGGCGAAGCCAGCATCATTGGCTGGCTGCTGCAGACCAAGGCGTTGATCATGATCATTTTTGCCAATATCCTGCTCGACAAACAAATCATCACCAGCGAAACCTTTACGGCACTGTTGCTGATGGCAGTGGCCAGCACCATGTTGACTGTTCCAATGGCGGCACCGAAGCTGGCCCGCCTGCACTCATTGATTCAGCGTTCCGCCTGAGGAGAAAAGCATGGCGTATATCCCGACTTATTCTGAAGAAGCCACGGACCGGGCTGAAGTAGATGCCTTGAACGGCGCCGTGCTGATCGAGTTTGGTGCCAACTGGTGTGGTCATTGCCAGGGCGCCCAGCCGTTGATCGAGGCTGCCCAGCGGGCTTACCCCGGTCTGCGTGCGCTGAAAATCGAAGATGGCTCCGGTCGACCTCTTGGCCGCAGTTTTCGCGTCAAGCTTTGGCCGACCTTGATCTTCATGAAGGATGGTGTGGAGCTGGAGCGTCTGGTTCGCCCGGGTAGCGAAGCGGAAATCAGTGCCGCACTGGCCCGGCTGACAGCCTGAATCGGCTCAGGCGGCTGCGCTGCGCTGCTGCCAGGCGGCCAACTCGCTGCGCTCGATGAAGGTTTCCAGCCGGTTGATGTTGCCCGGCAGCTGCCGGCCCTCCCACTGTTCGGTAGCCCAGCGCTTTACGTTGGCGTGAAGCTCGCCATGTTCGATGGCGTGGGCAAGTGCCACCTCGATGTCGTGCAAGGCATCCGGATCACTGTTGATGAGGCGCGCTGCTTCATGCAGGCTCAGGCTGGTTTCCGTAACTTGGGCAAGCATGTGGGCCTCCTGGATGAACGATATGGACACATTCTAGCGCCTGGATGATTCTGAAAACATCTGACTGCTGCGCAGTTCACCCGCGATCAGATCATCCCGCCATTGATCGAAATGACTTGCCCCGAAATATAGGCAGCACGGTCCGAGGCGAGAAAGGCGACAAGATCGGCAACTTCTTCTGGTTTGCCGGCGCGTTTCATGGGCACCAGACTCTTGATCGTTTCAGCGTCGAACGCACCCTCGATCATGTCGGTGGCGATGATGCCCGGCGCCACGGCGTTGACCGTGATGCCACGGCTGGCCAGCTCGAGCGCCAGCGCTTTGCTGGCCGAGTGCAGCGCACCTTTGGCCGCCGAATAATTGACCTGGCCGCGGTTGCCGGTGATACCGGCGACCGATGAAATATTGATGATCCGACCCCAGCGCGTGCGGATCATCGGCATGGTCAGCGGCTGGGTAACGTTGAAAAAACCGTTCAGCGAGACATCGACCACGGAACGCCATTGCTCCGTGCTCATGCCGGGGAAAACAGCATCGGCATGGATGCCGGCGTTATTGACCAGAATCTGGATAGGCCCTGCTTCGAGCAGCTTGTCCAGGACGGCCGCCGTTGCAGCACGCTCGGTGACATCAAAGGCAACGGCTTCAGCGCTACCACCAATGGCGGTGATCAAGTCGACCACCGCCTGCGCCTTTTTCGGGCTGCGGTTGGCATGGACGATGACATGATGGCCGTCAGCGGCAAGGCGCTTGCAGATCGCAGCGCCAATGCCGCCGCTGCCGCCGGTGACAAGGGCTCGTTTCATGAAATTTCCTTTTTGGTCGAATTTTCCGGTTGACCGTGGGCGCTCGGATTCAGCGCAGCGGCGTCGAGCACAACGGCGGCGCGACCGTCCAGCAGACAGCGGCCGTCGTGGCTGATCGAGAACTGGTAGAGAATATTGTTGGCATCGCCCGACAGACGCTCGGCCTGAACCTCCAGATGACCCCGCAGGTCGTCGAGACGGGCAACATGCAGGCTGACGCTGCGCACACTGGTCAGGTAACCCTGGCGCGGCTGGTCATTGGCATTGGCCAGCAGGGCCCCGTGGATGGCCATGGCCTGCGCGGCGTATTCGATGCCGTTGGCGGCGCCAAGACGGCCTTCGGCGCGCAACGGGTTGGCCGGAGAGGTGTGACTGATCGCCCGACAGGCGATGGCATTTTCCGACCACTCGCTGACCGCATCAAGCAGGCACATGTCGCCTTGATGCGGGATGTGGGCGGCGATCCAGTGACGGTCTAGCACGGTCCGATATCGACTGACAGCTGCATGGGCGGCAGGTAGTCCAGGCATACCCTGCCCGCTTCGCCACGCGCCAGTTTTTGCAGCAGTGGCAAGGCACGCAGCGCCGGGATGGCGAGGCGCAGTGATTCCAGATCAGCATTGGCCAAGTGCTCAGCCGCATCGGTAGCGGGTGTGACAGTGATCGATGCAAGCGAGCGCTCACTGCGTTCCGGCGTTAGCAAAAGCGCTATACCAGCCACATCGGGTACTGGTCGCTTGGCGAATAATGGTACGGGGTATTCGCTGTCGTAGGCGATTAACAAAGTTGGCTGGCGGTCGAGAACGACCTGCCCCAGGGCGTCAATCAACCCGGCGCCGAAGCTGCCGTCGTAGGCGCAGAGCACCTGACACGGCGCCATCGCTCCGGTCGCGATACCCCAGTAACCGGCGGCGGCGTTATGGACTGAATTGTGGAAGCGAGTCGGCGAAATCTGGCGGTCGTCGGTGGCCAGCTGTTCGCATAGGGCGTGGCAATTGTGACCGTCAGCACCCGAGGCAGAAAACACGGTGGCCAGCGTGGCGACATTGGCGCCGGCATGGGCGGCTGCTTCAAGGCCGATCGCCAGGGTTAACTTGACGACCCGGCTGGCTCGCCGGCGTTCAGCCGGCGGCAGGATGCTGGGTGCCGGCAGGACGGAGGGCGCTGCGGTCAACGGCATTTCATCGCGTAAAACGGAACGGGCCATCGGCCAGTCCGGCAGGCCGGGCGCGAGGAAACCAATGCCTTCGATCCAGGCGGTCAGCGGCTTGGTGCTCATGTCGCAACGCCCAGAATCAGGCTGCAATTGCTGCCGCCGAAGCCGAATGAATTGGTCAGCGCGCGGCGCGGCTGGCCATCGCGGGCTTGCAGCACGTAATCGACCGGGATCGATGGATCAAGTTCTTCCGTCCCCGGGCTACCGGGCAAAAAGCCATCGGTCAGCGCCAAGGCGCAAATCACCGCTTCAACCGCACCGGCGGCACCCAGCGTATGGCCAGTGGCGCCCTTGGTCGAACTGCACGGAACGTTATTGCCGAACAGCGCGCAGACGGCTTTGCCTTCAGCGGCGTCGTTGGCCGGCGTCGAGGTGCCGTGCAGGTTGATGTAGTCAATGTCGCCGGCGGTCAGCCCGGCCGAACGCAGCGCTGCTGCCATGGCCATTTTGGCGCCCAAGCCTTCTGGGTGCGGTGAGGACATGTGGTAGGCGTCGCTCGATTCACCAGTGCCGAGCAGCAGCAGCGAACCGGGAGCCGGATTGTCAGTGCGTTCGAGTAGTGCGAAGGCCGCACCCTCGCCGACCGAAATGCCGTTGCGCGCCGCGTCGTAGGGGCGACACGGCTTGGCTGACGTCAGTTGCAGCGAGGCGAAGCCATACAGTGTCGTTAGACACAGCGTATCGACGCCGCCGACGATGGCCGCGTCGATAGTGCCGAGTTCCAGCTGGCGGGTGGCAGCGGAGAAGACCTTGGCGCTAGACGAACAGGCCGTCGAAATTGCCATCGCCATGCCTTCCAGCCCGAAATAGTCGCGGGTGAATTCGGCCAGCGAGAAGGAATTGTGCGTCGTGCGGTAATGGAAATCGTCCGGCAATGCGCCGGTTGCCGGGTCGCGCCGGCGGTAGGCCAGTTCGGTCTGCAGAATGCCCGCCGTGCTGGTGCCGAGGAAGACCCCGACCCGCGTCTTGCCGTAACGGGCAATGGCTTCGCGGACGCGGTCGGCAAAGCCGTCGGTTTCCAGCCCCATCTGCGTCAACCGGTTGTTGCGGCAATCGTAGTTGGCCAGCGATTCCGGCAGCCTTTCAGCGTCAACTGCAGCCACTTCGCCGATCCAGGTGTCGAGCTGGACGCTCTCAAAAGCGCACGGCACCAGCTCGCTCCGCCCGTCGCGCAGCGCGGCTCGCGTGGCATCAATTCCGCGGCCGAGGCAGGTAGTGACGGTGTAGGCGGACAGCAGCAGCGGATTCACGGTGGCGCTCGAAAAGGTGTGAGGCAGATTTTAGCAGAGGGGGTCCGGAATTTAATCTGGATTGGCGGTTCCGGCCTTGAACGTTCTGCCTGATCAAAACGACCAGTACAAATCGATGGTCACGCTGCGGCTGATCAAGGGGTGGCACCGGCATGGGAGTGCTGACATATTCAGGTTGGAACAAAACCCGAGTTGGGCGGTCCCAACGGCATATGCATTTGTCAGATCAGCCGCAGCGGCTTGCGCGGCGTCCTCGATTTGATCGGGAAAGGAGGACACAAAATGCTTGCATCCTTCAATCAATCTTCGGCAGATTGGCTAACTGTTGTCCGAAGGCAATATTGTTTGGTTCGAATTGTGCTCGGGGCGGCCCTCATGGCGCCATTTCTGGCGTTGCCGACGCCCGGTATAGAACCTGCGTACTCGCAGCGCCTGGCAATCCATAGTGAAGGGCGTTTCATACAGGTGCGGGAATGCTCGCAACGACAAGGCCCCTTTGTGACACAAAGTACTGCCTGGCAAAGATGGCGTGCGGCAAGGGATCGTGGCTATGCAGTGAGCAATGGCGTCGTTCCTTGCGACGGGGGTTATTGCTTCTTTGTGTATTACCAGTGCTAGTCGGTAAAACAGGTTGGTACGCCTCGGTGTGTTGATGACATGGTGATTTTTCTGTCGTACGCAGCTGAACATCTGGAGATGGCCGATCAGGCCAAGCTCGCCTTGGCGGGGGCTGCTTACCGCGCGTTCTTTGAGCGCGGCAGCCTGCTGGCCGGGGCCAATTATCATGTGCGTATCCGTGAGTTAAAGAGGGCAGGCTCGAATTCAATGAAAATAGTTTTCTTGTCTTCGTTATTTCTGTGAACCGGATGGGAGGAGCAAAACATGATGCAAATGATTAGAAACGGGCTCGTGTTCGTGCTGTGGTTTTTTGTTTCGTTGGCTTACGCCGATGCCGAGCCCAAAGTCGTCGATATTCCGACCCGTCCAGGCGTAACTCAGCGTCTGCTCGTTCTCGCCCCGCTCTCGCCCAAGGCGGGGGTGATCCTGTTTGCCGGTAGCCATGGCGGCCTGCAGATTGCCCTAGATGGGTCTTTCGGCTGGGGCATGGGGAATTTCCTGATTCGTAGCCGGCAGTTGTTTGTCGATCAGGGCTTGTTGTCCGTGGTAATTGATGCGCCATCGGACCGGCAGTCTCCACCTTATCTCGTCGGGTTTCGACATGGGGCAGAGCATGCGGCGGATGTGCAGGCGGTGATTGCCTGGGTGCGCCAGCAGTCTGGCTTGCCGGTGTGGCTGGTCGGAACCAGCCGCGGTACGCAATCGATCGCAGCGGTGGCGACGCGCCTGAGTCGGTCTGACGGGCCGGATGGTCTGGTGCTGACCTCGACTATCCTGACCGACCCGAAGGCGCCGCCGGTGACGGCGATGGCACTGGAAAAGCTGAGCATTCCGGTGTTGGTGGCGCATCACGAGCTCGATGGCTGCAGCCATTGCGCTTACAGCGATATACCGGCCCTGATGCAGAAGCTGGACGGTTTGCCGCGCAAGCAGTTGCTGTCGTTCCGCGATGGTGTCAGCCGTGGCGATCCGTGCCAGGCGATGGCGTATCACGGCTTCAATGGCATCGAGTCCGAAGTGGTCGGGCAGATTGCAGCTTGGATACTGGCCCGCTGATTCTGGATTTCGATTTTGGCCGAAATTTCCGGTTGACCGTGGCAGCAGCGGTAAGCGGGGCTATTTGCCGCTGCTTCGCGTCAAACAGCTCCGATAGCGCCCTTCGACCTTCTTCGCAAACCATTCGGTGGTCAGTTTGCGGCTGATCTTGGGGCTTTTCAGGTCGATTTGCGGCAAGGCTTGGCGGGGTAGCGGCTTGCCGCCCTTTTCGGCCAGTTCAAAAACCCGGTTGAACAGCGGGCTGCGGCCGAAGGTGATGGTTTTTTCCAGCAACAGATCGCGGCGAATTTGCGGGCGGCTCATGTCGAGTTGCTTCGCCATCCCGATGGCTGCTTCTTCGACGCTGCTGGGGATCGGCGCGGGTTTGCCGTCCTCGTAGCGCAGCAGGTCGCCGTCGGGCGCCAGCGGCTTGCCGGTGATCTTGCCCAACGCGAGCTGGAAGGCGGCGTTGCGGCTGCTGTAGCGGCCGGCGTTAAAGTCGGCGAAACGATAGACGATATGGTCGTAGGGCACGTCGTAGTCGAGCAGGATGGCACTGCCGAAATAGACGCCGCCACGCCGGGTGAAGACTTCGTCGCGCACTGTTTTCGGCAGTGGATAGGGGTAGCTGCGCTCCTTCAGGTGCTGCGTGGCGAAATCGATGCTGACCTGCATCGGGCCGCCGGTGTGCACCGGATTCTGGTTGGCAAAGAATTGACGGCCAAAGGGTAGTTCGCCGGTCATGTCCTCGAACAGCGTATTGAGCTGCTTTTCGGTTTTCAAGGCATCGATGCGGTTGTTGTAGCTTTTGCCATCCGGCGAGTTCTTGCTCAAGGCGGCGGTGACAATCAGCGCCGGTACGCCATAGCGCCCGGCCCGGGCTTCGAGTTCGCGGCGAACAATGGCGGGCAGGCCGGGCACGGTGGGGTCGGCCTGGAAGCTGGATTCCTGCTCGATAATGGCGATGCTGGCGCAGTAGGTTTGCGTGGCGTGCGGGACTTCCAGCGTCTTGTAAGCGGTGTATAGATCGTCGGCCCAGCCCTGCCGGTCTTTGGCGTGGCCGGGAATCAGGCGGACGATGCGCTTCTTGACCTCGGCTTCGGGCAACGAGGTCGGCCAGGCGGTGGCGGTCTTGCCATCGGCACGGCGCGCCATGTCGGCAGGCAAGGCGCCACCCTCTTCTTCATTTTCGTCGAACAGCGAACAGCCGGCCAGCGCGGCGAGCAGCACGGTGCACAGAAGTACGAGACGGGTGGCGCGGCGCATTGATTATTTAGGCAGGTGGCAGACGAGCATGATGTTGGCGAAGGGTTTGCCTTTGTGCATCGGTGCCGTCTCGACGATGAAGTCGAGGTTTTCCAGTATGGCCACCCATTCGTCCAGCGGCCGGCAGTAAAGGCGCGGCAGGCGGTGGCCGCGGGAGAAGGTGACGACGTGGTCAAGCCAGTTGCACAGTTTGAAGGGCAGTCCGGCCGAGGCATCTCCGACGCGGGTCAGAAACAGACCACCGGGGGGGAGCGCATCGCGGATGCGCCGGAGGACGTCTTTTTGCAACGCGTATTCGAAGTAATGCAGGGCATCGAGGATGGTGATGACGTCTGCACTGCCGAAATCGGCCTCGGTCATGTCGCCCTGCTCGATGCGGACCAGCGGGTGATCGCTCCCGAAGGCGCGGGTGGCCCGGTCGACGTCTTTTTGCATCAGCTCGATACCGCGCAGTTGGAGGGGCTTTGGTGCGCCGGGCCAGTTGATTGGCCAGTTGCCTGCTTCGTACAGTTTGCGGGCAGCGAGCAGCCAGGCGAACAGGCAGCCTTGTCCACAGCCAAGGTCAAGGAAGCGTGCGTTGTTCGGGAACAGGCCGCGTTTCAGGATTTCACGGAAGATGTTGTCGGTCGACAGTTTGCCGCGTGCATAGCGATAGGCGAACCGGTTGCCATTCTTGAAAGGGCGGGAGGCTTCGTCGAGCAGGGCTTTGGAGAAACGCTGGGTCATGAAGTGGCGTCGTGCAGCGTGACGGGGGTGAGTTGATGATCGTTCAGGGTCGCCAACAGGCGGGGCAATACCGCGAGGATAACAGGCCGGCCATCGGCCATGCTAGCAGCATGACCATCGTGCAGGAGCAGGATGTCGCCGGGGCCAAGGTCGCGGGTCAGGCGCTGGAAAACGATGTCTGGATCACCGCAACGGGTATCGTAGGGGCGGCGTGTCCAGCTCGCCAGCTGGAGGCCGAGGCCGTGCAGCACGGCGTCGAGAAAGGGATTGCGCAGGCCGGCGGTGGCGCGGAAATAGCGTGGCGCCTGGCCAGTTAGGTCGGTCAAGGTGGTCTGGGCGGCGGCGATGTCGGCCTTCATGCGGCGTGGACCAAAGCAGGCAAAGGCGTTGGCGTGCGAGTCCCCATGGTTCTCGACACGATGGCCACGAGCGACGATTTCGCGGCACAGTACCGGGCTTTCGCGGGCGCGCCAGCCGATGCAGAAGAAGGTGGCCTTGGCATGGGCGGCGTCGAGCAGGTCAAGGACGCGGGGGGTGACTTCCGGGTCCGGGCCGTCGTCGATGGTGATGGCAATTTCGCGGCGGGCGACGGCGGAATCCGGCAGGCGGGTCAGGTTGGGGCCAAGCAGCGTGGTGCGCGGCAGCAGCCCGGCGGTGGTGATGATGGCGTGGTTGACGACCAGCACGCCCAGCGCCCATGGCCAGAGGGTGGGTACAAGCACGCAGCCGGCGAGTGCGGCAGCGTGCAGGGCGAGTGTGGCTTTGATGGCGAGGGTTGGCTGCCAGGGGGATGCCATGTCAGGTGGAAAAGTGGCCAAGGTCAAGGAAATGTTCCCACAAAACGCGCCATGCCGGCCAGTCGTGGCCACCCGGCACGGTGTGGCGGGCGGCCATCGGGAAGCGTTCGGCGATGGCTTGCATGCCTGACGCAAAGCGGTCATCGATCCCATGGCCGGCGAACACCGGAAAATCAGCCGGCGGGGCCTTGAGCCAGTGATAGGCACGATATTCCGCGTCGGTCATTTCCGCTGCCGTTGCCTGCCATGCGTCGAGTCCGCCGGCGCGGTTGATGGCGTTGGTGGTCAGCCGGCTACCCGGATAAGGGGCGATCAGGCAGAGGCCATCGATGGCGCCGGGATGATCGGCATTCAGGCACAGGGACAACAACCCGCCGAGCGAAATGCCACCCAGCCAGACGCGGGCATAGTTGGCGCGGGCTGGACTCAGGATTTGTTCGACGACGGCCGGAATGGCGTCGCCGCTGGAGACGGCATCCAGACCGAGATCGACGGCGAGCAGGTCCAGTTTCAAGGCGCGCTGGTCGACAGCGGAAAAGAAGCCGTTATCGGCGTAATGCTCGGGCGTCATGTAGGCGCCGGGCAGCAACACGAGCAGGGTTTCTGCGCCACGCGGATGGCGCACGGTGCGGAGCGTGGTGCTCATGGGGCCGTTTCACGTGAAACGTGACATTTTGATTTGGGCCCATTTTTCCGGTTGACCGTGGCATAGCGCTTAATCACGACGCTGCCCCACGAAACAGGCGGAGAGCAGCAGCGCGAGCATGGCTCCCGGTCCAACGGTAATCCCGACGGCGTGCAGGACGGGCACCTTGGAGAGGGCCAGCGTGCCAAAGCCGATGGCAGTGGTCAAGTTGGCGACGGCCATGGAGACCAGCGTCTGACTGTCCAGCCCTTCCCCGCTGTTCGAGCGGTCGAAGAACAGGGCGTAATTGGAGCCGACGGCAACAATCAGCAGCATGCCAATCAGGTGCAGCAGGTGGAGTTGTTCGCCCGCCAGATGCAGCCCGGCGATGACCAGGACGACGGCGATGAGCAGCGGCAGCAGAACGGCAGCCAGGCGCCGGGCCGAGCGCAGCGTGACGGCGAGCAGCGTGACAATGGCGATAAAGCCGGCAAGTGAGAGTAGCGTCGCTTCCTGCAGGTAGTCGTTGTACAGCGTATCGAACTCGTTCTTCATGTCGACAAACAACGCACCACTGCCGGCCAGCGCGGCACGCACCGGCTCGATGGCGATATCCATGCCCTTGTCGCCGCCGGCTGGGCGCAGCGGCAGCAGCACACTCCAGCCCGCCGGGCGTTGCAGCAACAGGGAATCGACAACAAGTGCCAGACTGGTGCCGTTCAGGGTTTCACGGGTCACGTTGTCCTGGGTACGGGCCTTGCCGACGTCCTCGAGAAATCCACCGAGCTTGCTGGCGGCCAGCGGTGAATCAGCTTGGGCAGCGTGCAGGCGGGACTGGAGTTCATCCGCGCTCGGCAGGCTGGCACGGCGGGAAGCCTGCATGGCCAGACTGGGGAGGAAGCGGGTCGGACTGTCGTAGCCGCCGATCAGGCCCTGGGCGATGAGACTATCGAGTTGCTGTCCGGCACGCTCGGCCGCCTGTAGCGCGGCTTCGCGATCCGGGGCGGTGATCACCGCCATGTAGCGGGCATCCGGCGCGGCGATATCTTCGCGCAGTGCCATGTCGGTGGCCGACTCCTCGGCGCTGACTGTGCTCAATGCCGACAGATTCGGGTGCCACAGATGCTTGTGATTGACCCCCAGAAAGACCACAGCAGCCAGCGCAAGCGCCAGGATGGGCCAGCGTAGACGCTGCAGCAGCTTGATTCCGCCAATGAGGACCGGCCCGAGGTGACTCAGGTCGCGCATGGCAAAGTGGTTGCCGGCCAGCGGCGGCAGGATGAAACGGGTCACGATGGCAGCGGCGAGGACGCCACTCAGCGAATAGAGGCCCAGCTGTGACAGTCCCGGGAAACCGGAAAATAGCAGCGCCGCGAAGCCGCAGATCGAGGTCAGCACACCGAGCCGAATGGTCGGCCAGAAGCGTTCCCGCCACTGTTCGACACCCAGTTTGCTGGACTGGACAAAATAATAGATTGAATAATCGACCGCCTCGCCGATCAGTGCCGAGCCAAAGCCGACCGTGATACCGAACACCGTGCCGTAAACCAGGCTGACTGCAACGATGCCAGCCAAGGCGCCACTGACCACGGGCAGCAGCCCCAGCGTCATCAGACGGGCCGAGCGGTAAACAAAAAAGAGTACGGCGATGATGGCCAGCGTGCTGATGGCAGATAGCCGGCTGACCTCATGCTTGATGGTGGCGCGTGAGGTGACGGCGAATACGCCGGGTCCGGACACCTGGATCGTCAAGCCGCCGCCCGGCGAGCCGGCCGCAAATTCGCTGCGGATCAGGCCAATGGCCTTTTCCTGACCGTCGGTATCGGAGCCAAGGGCCGTCGTCTGGGTCAGCAACATGGCGCGCTCACCGTCGCGCGAGGCCCAGACACCTTCGCGAACATTGGGTTGAGCCCCGGCATTCAAGGCGCCGAGGATTTCGATCATTTCGCCCGTCGGGTCACGCGGCAGCAGTGGCTTGATCATCATGCCGGCTGGCGAGGCAAGCAGATCGACACTGTTGGCGATGGCATCGCGCAGGCCGTTTACACTGAAGCGTTCGGGTTTGACGGCCGGGCTGAGCAGGTAGCGATGCTGGAACAGGAAATCGCGGTCGGCATCCAGGCTGCCGCTCTGTCCGTTCTGGACGGCTGCGAATTCGGGCAATTTTTCCAGTCGACCGCGCAAGTCGCGGGACGCCGCGGCTCGCTGTGCGGCATCACCCCCGGCAACAGCCACCATCAGCAAGCGCGTGACAACGCCCTCCTTCAACTGATCGACCAGTACCTGCTGTTCGGCCGATGGCTTGGCTGGCAGAAAAAAGGACATGTCGGCCGAAAAGTGGCTGTTCCAGACGACCATGGCCCCGGCCAGCATGGCAAGCAGCCAGATCAACAGGGCACGAACGGCGGGTCGGGTCATTTAGCCTCGACCGGCTCTATGGTCATGACTGAACGGTCACCGTCAGCCTGCAGGTATTCGATCGAGCGAACCTGATTCTTCTGGCCGCTGACCGTGATGCGCTGGACGATAGCGGCAATCTTCTGGTCACTGGGCAGGAGAGTAAGCACCCACTTGTCCGACGTGCCAGACAAATGCAGGGCATAGTTTTTCTCCAGCGCTTCCCGGTTACCGGACAGCGTGCCGCGGATGCTGTCCACGAAGGCCAGCGCTTCCGGTTGATTGGCCAGGTTGATGCTCAGTTTCTGCTTTTCGCGCTCGATGGAGAGGATGTCCTTGTCCAGCAACAGGGTTTCGATTTTGGGTACCAGCGTTCGTTTTTCCAGTCGGTCGGGTGCGGTGTAAGTCATTTCACCGCTGGATATCACCGGCTTGTCGAGCAGAGAAATGAATCGCTTTTCGACGAATCTGGCTTTGCCACCCTTGTGTCTGGCGAGGTCATTCATCAGTTGCCCGACATCGAAGGCGGCACAGGCTGGCAAGGTGATGGCGAGCAGCACGAGGCCGCCGAGAAGTCGTTTGATCATTTTTTCTGCCAGAAATTGAAGAAATTGAACCAGTTGTACGGTGCCAGATGGCAAAAATGGGTCAGACGGTCGGCGTAGTGTTGCATGGCGGCGTGGATGGCCGTGTCGCGTTCTTCACGCGTCGTCTGCGAAAAATCGGCCAGCGGTTCAAAATGCAACTGGTAGCGATTGCCGCCGAGATAGAGGCCGGTCATGAAGAAAACCGGCCGGCGCAACATGGCGGCCATGCGGAAGGGGCCGAGCGGGAAAGGCGCGGGTTTGCCGAGAAATTCGCAGTCGACCGTGGCGTCGTCGGTCAGGCTGCGATCGGCCAGCATGCCGACCACGTAGCCCGCATCAAGTTTGTCGCGCGCTTGCAGCATGGAATTCATGTGCCCGAGCGGGATGATGTCCTGGCTGGCCGCCGGGTTGATTGCTTCGAGGGTTGCATTGATCTTTCGCGCGTTTTCCTCATACATCAGCATCGCAACCTTGAGTCCGCCCTTGCCCCGGCCAACGGCACGCAACACTTCGAAACTGCCGAGGTGGGCACCGAGCAGAAAGGCACCGGGATGATTCCGGGCGGATTCCTCGACTGCTTCAGCACCGATGATGTCGATGTCGAAAAGATCGAAACGATCATTGAGCAGGTAGATGCGGTCGTGAATCGTGCTCGCAAAACTGAAGACATGACGGAAACCGTCCGACCATTCAGCCCAGCGGTTGAGCGCCAGATGAAGGTAGTCGCGACTGAAGCGGCGGGCACGTGGTGAAAAAAGCACAAAATAGGCAGCAATGCCATAGAGCACGACCCGCCCGATGGTCCGCCCGAAGGTCAGCGAAATCCACACCATGAGTTTCAGGATGGCGAGGTTGCTGCGCTCCTGCTGACGCAGCCAGTCGGATTCGCTTTTCTCGCTCATGTGGCAGGTGGTTTCAGGCTGCCGGAGGCAATATCGCGATCAGCGCCACGAATGCTGAAAGAAATCGACCCGCTTGCCTTGGTCTCCAGCAGAAAAGTGAGCACTTCCTCCGGTCTGACCGGGCTGAAAAACTTGGCATTGCCGACCTGCCAGTTCAGACCTGATTTACCGATCATTTCTTCGGCGAATAGGATGGCACGGTCGAGCAAAACGACGCCCGGGACGATGGGGTTGCCCGGGAAATGTCCGGCGAAGGCCGGGTGTTCGGCCGGCACGATCCACTGAAACTCGGTGTTAGGCATGGTTCACCTTGTCGGCATACAGTGCCTGCAGGTCGCCGCGGGGCAGCTTGCCGGTGCTGTTGCGGGGGAGTTGATCCACCAGCACCAGCGGCCGCGGCAAAAAGATGGCGTCAATGCGCTGGCGCAGGGCGACGGTGACCTGTCGGGCAGTCAGTCCGGGGGCGACGACAAAGGCGGTCAGACGGGTAATGCCATCCGGGCCCTCCTCGTCTGGCATGAAGAAAGCACCATCGACGACCCCGGGAACGGCGCCAAGCTGGTGATTCAGGTAGGCCAGCGACGTGCGCTTGCCGGCGATGTTGATCAGGTCGGTGTGGCGGCCATGCAGCAGAAAGCGGTGATCGGGCAGCAACTCGATCAGGTCGGCGAGCGCGATGCGGCCTTCGACATGGCCGCCGCAGGCGATGGTCTCATCGCCGGACGGTTCGAGGCGTACGCCGGGCAGTAGCGTCCATTCAGCGCCCTGGGTCGTGCGGCGACTGGCCAGCTGGCCGGATTCGGTGGAGCCGTAGATTTCCAGCATCGGTGCGCCGGTGCGGGCTTCGGCGTTGGCCGCGAGCGCTGTCGATAACGGTGCCGTGGCGGACAGCAGCAGGTCAAGTGGCGGGAGGTCGATGTCGGCGGAAAGGAGTGCCGACAAGTGAAACGGGGTGGTGACCAACAGGCGTGGTCGCGGGACCGCGTCCAGCGCGCAGGTGATGTCCTGCGGAAAGAAGGGCTTGCCCGCCCAGAACGTGCAGCCACCCTGCAGGGCGAGCAGGAAAGTCGATTCGAAGCCATAGCTGTGCTGGACAGGTACGGTGCCCACGATGGCGTGCGGGCGGCGATCAAGGCCCAGCGCAATGGCTTCTGCCCGGCCGTTGGCAACCAGTTTTCCCCAGGTCTTGCGCTGCGCCTGTGGCAGGCCGGTCGAGCCGGAGGTGAAGAGAATGGCGGCCAGGTGATCGGCGGGAATCAGCGGTACTGAAAATTGGGTTTTTTGCGCATTTTTCCGGTTGACCGCAGCAAGGTCCGGAAAGTCGACGCGAGGCAAATCCTGTGCGTCGGCCGGTGCATCGCACAGGCAAATCAGGTTCGGATAGTCACCGAACAGGCGCTGAAAGGTTTCTGCTGACTGTGATGAAGGTTGCAGGCTGGTCATGCCGCGCATCAACCCGGCCGCAAAGCCGACGGCGAAACGATAGCGGTCGTGGCAAAGATTGAGCAGGTAACCGGCAGGTGGCAATTGTTCGGCCAGTGCCGTGGCGTCGGCCAGATAGTTGGCAACGCTGACCGGGCCATCCGGACACCAGGCAAAGATGGCGTCAAGATCGCCATGGGAGAGCAGCGGTTCGGTTTTCATGACGGATTGACTGGGGGCTTCTGCTTGCCGTGCAGCTGATAGGCGCGGGCAACCTGAATGAAGCTCGGCCGTTCTTCGGGCGGCAGAGAATGGACGCGCCAGACATGTTCAGCCACGAACATCGCCGCCAGTAGCGGCATGGACAGCAGGTTGGCAAAGACCGACCACGCCGATTGCGAGGCGAATAACCAGAGGAGGGTCGATATCAGCGCAGTGATCAGGAAAAACAGCGTCCAGGCAAGGGTGGCCTTTCTGGTGTAGCGCCGTTTGCGCTCGGAAATCTCACCGTGATGGACCGCGCGGGCAAGTTGGGTGATCAAGGCTTCGCCGTCGCCGATGAGACTACGTCCGAACAGGGTGGCAAGCGCCAGATTGGTACCGATATTCTGAAGAAAAAAGAGCAGCGAAATGTTCGCCCGCAGTGTTGGCCATAGCCAGGCCAGTCCCCCCAGCGACAGTGCGATGCCGCTGCCGGCGAGTAATGGGTGCCGGGTGCGCCATAGCAACAGGCCAAGGGCGGCGATGATCGGGGCAACGCCAAGCAGTACGGAGAGATCGAGATGGCTGTCGCCCGAACTGCCCAAATGAGCCAGCACGGCCCAGCCGACGAGAAAGACGAGCACCGCCAGGCCGCGCAGCAGCTGGGCAGGGCCAAGGCTCATTTGGTGCGCTGGCTGGCGATGTGTGTGGTCAGTGCGCGCAGCGAAGAAAAGATACGGACGTTGTCTTCATTGTCCGACTTGAGTTGAAAGCCATACTGTTTGGAGATGACCAGCGCAATTTCGAGCACGTCGATCGAATCCAGGCCGAGGCCATCGCCAAACAGCGGCGCATCGGCGTCTATTTCACCGGGCGTCATGTCGAGGTTGAGCGCCACAACGATCAGCTGGGCGACCTCTGGCAACAGGGCTTCGATGGCTTCCGGGGAAATGGCTTGAGACATGGCGATGCTTCCGTGGATTTACTGGGTAACGGCGCGAAACGCGAGGACTGCGTTACTGCCGCCAAACGCGAAGGAGTTGGACAGGGCGGCGCGCAAGGGCTGATTGCGGCGAACCAGGGTGACGTGATCGATGCCGCTGCAGGCAGGATCAAGCGGGTCAAGATGAGCCGTGGGCGGAATGGCCTGTTCGCGCAGGGCGAGCACCGTCGCAATTGCTTCGACCGCGCCGGCCGCACCCAGCTGGTGGCCGTGCATGGACTTGGTGGCACTGACCGGCAGCCTGTCGGCGCGCTGGCCGAACACGGCCTTCAAGGCGGCTACTTCGACCGGATCGCCCTCGGCGGTTGCTGTCCCGTGGGCGTTGACATAGTCAATGTCATCGACCGACAAGCCCGCATCGGCCAGGGTCAGTTTCAAGGCGCGAACCTGACCCTTGACGTCGGGACGAACCAGATGGCTGTGGTCGCAACTGGTGCCATAGCCAACTACTTCACCGTGGATACGGGCACCCCGGGCGACGGCGTGATCCCAGTCTTCAAGCACCAGCGCGGCGCCGCCCTCGCCCAGCACGAGGCCACGTCGATCGGCCGAAAATGGCCGACAGGCGAAGGGCGATGTCTCGGCGTCGCCGGGGGCCATCACGCGCAGGGCTTCCCAGGCACGCGCCACCCCATAGGCCTGGGGCACATCGGAGCCGCCGGTCAGCATCACCCGCGCCTCACCACTGCGCACGCGGCGGAAAGCCTCGCCGATGGCAATCGCTGACGAAGCGCAGGCAACCGTGTGGCTCATGCTGACACCACCCAGTCCGAGCTGGATGGAAATGTGGGCATTGGCCGCGTTATTCATGCCGAGGACCACCGAGAGTGGTGACAGTCGTTCGCGGCCGTTCTGCCACAGTTCACGGTAGCCTTTTTCATAAGCCAGCGTGCCGCCGAGGGCTGTGCCCCACGACACACCCCAGTCATCGCGCGAATCGTCCGCGGTCTGGCGGGGGAATCCGGCGTCATCCCAGGCGCTGAAGGCTGCCGCCATGCCCAGTTGGGCAAAGCGGTCCATCATCGATGCCAATGGTTTGCCGAGTGCGGTATCCGGGTTGAAGTTCAGACAATTGACGAAGGGAATGGATAGCGGACGCGGCTTGTCGTCGGTCAGGAGGTAACGAACGGCGGATTCTCCGGCACACAGGCGGCTGAAGAAATCGGCAAGATCGCCACCATAAGGGCTGACCAGCCCCAGGCCAGTAATTGCAACCCGCCGTTGGCTCATCGCTTAGCTCTTCTGACGGCTGATCAGCCCGTCCATCAGCGATACCATTTCGCCGACCGTTCGGGGAGCTTTCAGGTCACTGGAAAGTTTGATGCCGAAGTGATCCTCGAACTCGAACATCAATTCAAGCATCATCAGCGAGTCAACGCCAAGGTCAGCCAGGACCGATTGGGAAACAACAGTTTCCGGCGCCACGCCAAGGCGGTCCTTGAGAAAATCGCGAATGAGGTCAATGGATTCCATAAGCCCGCGATTTTAGCCGAAAGGCCATATTTTCCAAAGGTTTGCCCCTGAAGCCTCTCGCCAGTGCGTTCTTCTAGGGTGCAAAATACGCCGTTTGCTACCATGTCACCCAATTCATTCGTTTGCCAAGCGCAGAGCTCCTCATGTCCTCCCTCTCCAGACCGCACTGGATCCGGCAGATTGCTTCCCGGATAGCCATCCTGTGGCCCGTCAAGGCGGTGGGTACCATGCTGTTCATGGGGGCGTTTTTCTGGGGCTATTTTGGTGTGCTGAGCCACCCGCTGTTTCCGACCACCATCATGCCCTTGATCGGACTTGATGAATGGGTTCCTTTTACGCCGCTGGCTTTCCCGGCCTATGTTTCATTGTGGGTATATGCCTCGCTGGCACCCGCCCTGCTCACCAATTTCCGGACCCTGGCACTGTTTGGCCAATGGATGGCAGGGTTGTGCCTGCTATCTCTGGGGATATTCTGGTTGTTTCCAACCGCGGTCCCCGCAGCGGGCATTGACTGGAACCTCTACCCCCAGATGGCGATCATCAAGAATGCCGATGCCAGCGGCAATGCCTGCCCTTCCCTGCACGTGGCGGCCGCTGTCTTTTCGGCCTTCTGGCTTGATCGGGTGTTCCGGTCCGTCGGCGCCCCCACCGTCGTGCGTTACCTGAGTGGCTTGCAATGTCTGGCGATCCTGTGGTCCACGGTGGCCACCCGCCAGCATGTCATGCTGGACGTGCTGGCTGGAACGGTTGTTGGCACGGTATTCGCGGTCTTATCGCTGCGCCACGCGCTTGCGGCCGCCGGCGGGCGGGAAATCTAGCTGGCCAGACCCAGTTGCTGTAGCGATTTTTGAAATAGCACCGCATCCTGAAATCCGACGATGCGCACGGCGCTGATTTCCTGCCCCTTCGCATCGTAAAAAATGATCCCCGGCGGCCCAAACAGCTTGAATTTGGCGAGCAATGCCTTGTCATCATCGGTATTGGCGGTGACATCGGCCTGCAATAGCGTGAAACCGGCCAGTTTGGCCTGAACCGCCGGATCGGAAAAGGTGAGTCGCTCCATTTCCTTGCACGAAACACACCAATCCGCATAAAAATCGAGCATCACCGGGCGACCGGCCGTGTTGATTCTGGTCTCCAGTTCAGTCACTGATTTGACGCGCTCGAAAGGCAGTCGTTTCTCTTCGGCTGCCACGGCTTGTCCGCGCAGGCCGGCCAGCGGTTGCAGCGGATCGCGGTTGCCGGCCAGGGCGCCGATCAGCAGTGCCGCGCCGGTCAGCAGCATGACGATGCCGATGCCTTTCCAGAAGCGCAGCCAGCCTTTGGCATGCGGTGGCAAGGGGTCGAGCGCGTGGAGGTAAATTGCCGGAATGATCAGCAGGCCGGCCCATGCAAGCATCGACACGACGGTCGGCATGACTGGCGAAACCAGCCAGACGGCCGTCGCCAGCAACAAGACGCCGAACGCCTTCTTGACGCCCTCCATCCACGCGCCGGTCTTGGGTAGCAGCGACCCGCCGGCGATACCCACGGCAATCAGGGGAGCGCCCATGCCGATGGCCATGACGAACAGTGCCACGCCACCAAACACGGCATCACCGGTCTGCCCGATGTAGAGCAGCGCACCGGCCAGTGGCGCCGCAACGCAGGGGCCGACGATCAGCGCCGACAGCGCCCCCATCAGAAAGACGCCAACGCCGCGCCCGCCTTGCAGATGGCCGGACTCTTCCGAGAGTTTGCTTTGTAGTGCTGTGGGCAACTGCAGTTCGTAAAAGCCGAACATCGAGAACGAGAGGACGACGAAAACCAGCGCAAAGCTGCCGAGCACCCACGGGCTTTGCAACGCGGCGGAGAGCAAGGTGCCGGTCATGCCGGCGGCAACACCCGCCGCCGCATAGGTTACAGCCATGCCGAGCACGTAAGTCAGTGATAGCGCAAAGCCGCGAGCATGGGAGTTCTTGTGGCCCTGCCCGGCGATGATGCCGGACAGAATGGGGATCATCGGGAAGACACAGGGGGTTAGCGACAGGCCAAGTCCGGCAATGAAAAAGAAGGCAAGGCTGGTCCAGAACCCTGCGTTTTTCAGCGTCGCAGCGATCCTGCCACTTTCGTCGCCCTCAGCCGGGAGCGTCGACGCAGCAGGTGCGCTGGCTGGATCGGGCAATTCGACGCCGAGCACCTGGGTTTGTGGCGGATAGCAGACGCCGGCATCGGCGCAACCTTGGGAAGTGACCTTGATTTTCAGCGGCAAAGGCCCGGAGGACATGCGATCGACCGACACTCGCATGGCAACGGATTTGTAATAGACCTCGACCTTGCCGAAATTCTCGTCGTTGTGTTCCTTGCCCTTCGGGAAGCTTGGAGTACCGAGCGTGGCCGTTTCGCCATCGACGGCAAAGCGGAACTTGTCGCGATACAGGTAATAGCCCTTGGCGATCTCGTAACTGACTTCAATGGTCTGCCCGTCCACGGCCCTGACCGATGGTTTGAAGGCGACCGCCGGGTCGAGGAATTCCTCAGCGTGGGCGAGCGAGAAGAAAAAGGAAAAGACGAGGAACAGAAGGCGCATGGTCATTGGATCGTTTCTGCCGCCACCCAGTTCAGGTAAGCGGGCAAGCCGTGGCTAAGCGGCAGGGCGATGATTTCGGGCAACGCGTAGGGGTGGAGTTCGCGGATTTTTGTTTCGAGCGCCGGGTAGATTGCTGCGGTCGACTTGAAAAAAAGGGGAATTTCGGAAGTTGATTCGACCTTGCCCTGCCAGCGATAAACGGACTGTACGCGCGGCAAAATATTGACACAGGCGGCCAGTTTGGCTTCGATGGCGGCCAGCGCAATGGCGTTGGCGCTTTCTTCGTCCGGGCAGTTGGTGATGACAAGCAAGGTTTCCATCGACGAATTCTACTTGAGCAGGCGGCGGCGGGTCAGGTGCAGGGCGATGGTGAAGGCGATGGCGGCAGTACCAAGCAGCGCCAGAATGTGGATCAGGGCGTTGGCCGGTACCTGCCCGGCGAGTAGCGGCCGGACCAGCGCAACACCTTGGGCCAGCGGCAGCCAGCCGCCGATCAGCGCCAGCCAGCCAGGGAGCTGATCAGTCGGGAAGAAAACGCCGGAAATCAGTGTCATCGGCGTGATGAACAGCGTGAAGTAGTACATGAAGAAATCGTAGGACGGGGCCAGCGCGTTCCAGATCAGGCCGAGGGCGGCGAAGGCCAGTCCGGTAAGCACGATGGCGGGCAGTGCCCACAGCATCAGCGGGCCGTTGGTCAGGCCCATGCCGGTGATGACGACGAGAATGGCGGCACCGGAGAACAGCGATTTGGTTGCTGCCCAGAACAGCTCGCCGGCGACGACATCGCCCAGTCCGAGGGGGGTGTTGAGGATGGCATCCCAGGTTTTTTGCACGTGCATGCGGGAGAAAGCCGAGTACAGCGCTTCAAAGGTGGCGGCGTTCATCGTCGAGGCGCAGACGGTGCCGGCAGCCAGGAAGGCGACGTAAGGCTGGCCTTCGATGCTGGGCAGCATGGCGCCCAACCCGTAACCGAGGCCGAGCATGTAGATCAGCGGGTCGGCGAGATTGCCGAGGATGGAGGGTAATGCCAGCTTTTTCCAGACCAGGAAATTGCGCCGCCAGACCGGCAGAAAGCCGAATCGTCTTGGGGTATTGGCGGTTAGCGTGGAGGACATCTGTTTGGCCGGGCGTTAGGTCGAGCCTGCATTTTAGCGCTCTGCCGGCAGAAGCCAGCATTTACCCGCTGGTGCACTGCTTGCCCAGTTCGGGCAAATCGTCGGGTGTTAGCGCCAGACAGGCAAGGCAGTCAGTACCCAGCTTGTCCCATTCATTGGAACGCGATTGCGCGGATTTGAGCTGAATCAGGTATTCCGCGAGTTGCGCAACCGCAATGAGCCGGCGCGAACGTACGGGAATGTCTATCGTGCCGTTCAAAGCCTCACGGTCATGGTGATGCCGAATGGCTTGGCAAGTGTCATCGGGGAGCAACCAGCTCTCGGCGAGTTGGGCGCCGAGCACAGCATGATTGAGACCGATGCTCTCGTCCTCGACTGCGGTGAAGGACAACACGGGCTCCTTGTTGGCACGAGCCAGTACTTCGCGATATTCCGGAAACGGGTTCATCAACATCGGAATGCCGCAATCACGGAATAGTGCAAAGGTGTAGGCGTCTTCCGGACGGATGCCAATTTCACGGCCGAGTTGCTTGGCCACGCAGCCCGATACATCGGCGGTCATTGCCGATGTATCCCAGAAACGGTCCATATGCGGCACATGCTTGAAAACCTGCTGCAATGCCAATCCGGAAACGGTCTTGGTCACCAGTTTCAAGCCTAGGACGAGCAAGGCTTCCTGAACGGTGGGTACTTTTTTGCCAAAGGAGAAATAGGGCGCATTGGCAACCTTGATCATACCGGCCGCCAGCGCGACATCCCGGTTGAGCAATTTGGCCATATAGATGAAGTCTGGCTCGTCCTTGGCAGACTCTTCTTCAATCTGGATCAGGATCGCAGGGCGCGGCGGAATCCCGATCTCACGGATCTCGAGCTTCATCTTGGCCTCGAAGCTCTCCGGATTCTCAGCGGGCTGGTCTTCGTTGTTTGCGCTACTTTGAGTGGGATCCATTGAAGCGGTGCTATTCATCATAAAGTGAGCTGTATATTGCCACGGTCGGCACGTGTTTTCATGCAGAATTTTAGGCCTTGAAACCACACAACCTGACACTGGCCGGTAGGCTCCAGTTAAACTTTGTCCGAATCAGGCAATCGAACGAGCTTGAAGTTCGCAGGTAGAAAAGGGGCAAGTCTATGGAATCCAAATTTTCTCCCAAGGCAGTTTTGATCGATCTGGCCGGCGTCATGCATACCGGTGACGATGCGCTGCCGGGTGCGGTCCGGGCGCTTGACCGGTTGCGGGCATCCGGCCTGCCCCTGCGTTTTTTGACCAATACGACCCGAACCCCCAGTCAGGCCTTGTATGCCAAGCTTCAGCGCATGGAGTTTTCTCTGGCGCGCGCGGAAATTCAAACCGCGGCGCTGGCTGCGCGTACGCTGGTACACAGCCGGGGGCTGCGGCCACTGTGGCTGGTACATCCGGATATCGCCGATGAAATGGGAGAAAGCTCGGCCGATCCCAATATCGTCGTGCTTGGCGACATGGGTCCGTATTTCACCTATCCCATCCTTAACCATGCCTTTCGCCTGCTGATGGATGGTGTGCCACTGATGGCGATGGCCCGTAACCGCTATTTCATGGAACCCGATGGCCTGTCGCTGGACATGGGCGCCTTTGTCGCCGGGTTGGAGTATTCGGCCGGGATTAGCGCTGAAATCACCGGCAAGCCGGCCCCCGCGTTTTTCAATGCGGCGCTGTCCGAACTGGGATTGGCGGCTGCCGACACGGTATTGATCGGCGACGACCTGAGCGACGACATCGGTGGTGCGCAGGCAGTGGGCATTCCGGGACTTCTGGTGCGTACCGGCAAGTTCCGCCCCGGAGACGACACAAGTCCGGACATTCGTCCGGCAGCGGTGTTCGATGACTTCGCTGCCGCGGTCAACGCGATTCTTGGCTGAAAAACGAAAAGTCATTCGTTTTTTGTGGCCCTGACTTCACGAAAGCCGCCATCGCGGGTGCCGTGAAGCTGTCAAAATGATGGCATGCCGCCTGCCATCCTCCTCAGTACGCTCAACGCTAAATATATCCACGCCTCGCTTGGTCTGCGCTACCTGCTCGCCAACATGGATCGGCATGGCGGCAGCGGCCTGCGGGCGCAGACTGCTTTGCGCGAATTCACCATCGCCCGGCCGGTGCCGGAAATCGTCGAAGCCCTGCTCGTCGAGCTGGGTGAGCTGGTCGGTGGTGTGCCGCAAATTATTGGTTTTGGCGTCTATATCTGGAACGTGGTGCAAACCACCGAAGTGGTCCGCCAGCTCAAACGGGCTCGCCCGACCCTGAAAATCATCCTCGGTGGCCCTGAGGTCAGTTACGAGTGGGATAGTCAGGAGATCGTCCGGCTGGCTGACTATCTCATCACCGGCTGGGGCGATGTCAGTTTCCCCAAACTGTGCCGCGCCCTGCTCCACGGGCCGCAGCCACTGATGAAAGTGATCGCTGGCGAGCAGCCGGCGCTGGCTAATATTGCCTTGCCCTACGCTGAATTCAGCGTCGACGATCTGGCGCATCGCCTGCTCTACGTCGAAGCCTCGCGTGGCTGTCCGTTCAAATGCGAGTTCTGCCTCAGTTCGCTCGACAAGACCGCCTGGGCCTTTGAGGAGGAGCAATTTCTTGCTGCGCTGGATATGCTCTACCTGCGCGGGGCACGCAACTTCAAGTTTGTCGACCGCACCTTCAACCTGAAAATCGACAGCTCGCTGACCATCCTGCAGTTTTTCCTCGACCGCCTGACGCCCGACCTCTTCCTGCATTTCGAGGTCATTCCGGATCATCTGCCGGAACGCCTGAAGGCAATGATCGCCCGCTTTCCGCCCGGTGTGCTGCAGTTCGAAGTCGGCATCCAGACCTTCAACCCGGCGGTGCAGCAAGCCATCTCGCGCCGGCAGGACAACGCCAAAACCTGTGAAAACCTGAGCTGGCTGGTTAATCACAGCCACGCCCACCTGCACACCGACCTCATCTTCGGCCTGCCCGGCGAAACGCTGGGCAGCTTTGCCGCCGGCTTCGACCGCCTTTACGCGTTGCGTCCGCACGAAATCCAGCTTGGTGTACTCAAACGCCTACGTGGCACGCCCATCGCACGCCATAGCCTGGCTTACGGCATGGTGTACGATGCCGAACCGCCCTACGCCATCCAGCAAACGGCGGTCGTGGACGCCCTGACCGTGCAGCGCTTCACCCGGCTCGCCCGCTACTGGGATCTGCTGGCCAATTCCGGCCGCTTCCCGCAAACCCTGCCCATCCTGCTGGACTGCCCTTCGCCTTTCGCCGCCTTTCTCGCGTTTTCCGATTGGCTGTGGCAGAGCACCGGCCTGACCAGTCGCCTGACGCCGGAAAAACTGCTCGACGCGCTGTTCGATTACCTGACCAACGTCATCGGCCGGGAAAAGGAAAGCGTCCGACAAATACTGCTCGCTGACTACCAGTCCAGCGGTGCCCATGCCAACCCAGCCTGCCTGCAAGGTCTGCTGAAGGACCGCGAAAAGCCTGTTCCGCGCTCGGCCAGAACTTTGGTTCAGCGTCAGGATCGCCATGTCAGTGTGGGCGAGTGAGATGCCTGCCATGAAGTTTTCGCGTCTGATCCTCAATCGTCTGCAGAACCAGACAACTCCCTCAGACACGGTTGTCGTGATCGACGTGCTGCGCTCGTTTACGACGGCGGCAGTTGCGCTGGACAGAGGGGCACTTGCCATCTACCCGGTGGAGGCGTTATCCACGGCGATGTCGCTGCGCGGCCGACTCCAGAATGCTGTGTCTATCGGTGCCGTGGGTGGTGGCGATCCTGCTCCCGGCTTCGATTTCGGCAATTCACCCTCCCGTCTGATGCAGGTTGAGCTAGCCGGGAAAAATGTCGTGATGAGCACCGCTGCTGGCGTGCGTGGTTTGCAGCGATTTCGTCAGGCGCGGCAACTCTACGCGGCCAGCTTCGTTTGCGCCCGAGCCACCGCCGAGGCGATCCGCGCGGCGGGGGCAGAAGAAGTCTGCTTCATCATCACCGGCGAATGGGTCGATCGTGATGGAGACGAGGACATCGCCTGCGCCGACTACATCGAATCGCTGCTGCGCGGTGAATGCCTGGTGCCAGACGATTTTGCCCGACGCATCCGTGAATCGGATTTCGGGCAGCGTTTTGCAGCCGGCACTTGGCCAAATCTGCCCCGCGCCGACCTCGATCTCGCTGCCCACGCCGATCTGTTCAACTTTGCCATGCCGGTTAGGCGCGAAGGCGAGCATCTGGTCATTCGGTGAGTGTGTCAGCGCTAACGTATGCCAGCGTGAATTGATTGTCCGGGGGCGTGCTGATCGTTTGGGCGATGGTTTGGTGCCTGGCTCACACACTGCCGTCGGGTGGTGTCCCGTCAATACAGCCGAATAGCCGAGTCAAAATGCCAGGTCCGGCGGATTTCGATCACGTCGTACTCGCGGGCAAGTGCCGGCTGGAAGGGCAGATAGGGCGTCTGGTCCAGCACGATGCGTCGTATCGCTTCGTCGATCGCGGGGACGCCGCTGGAACGGACAAATGTAACGGACTCCACCGAGCCGTCGCTGCGAATGGCCACCGTGACCATTGGATCGGTGTGCGGTTGCATCGCAGCTTCTCGCACTTTCTCGAATCCCATATTGAAGTGAATTTTCCGGCTCCAGGCTTCTGCGTAGAGAATGAGTTCAGCATTGGCGTCGGTGCGGCCAAAGAGCCTGCCTCGGCGCATACCGCTCGACGAGGGTGACAGGCGTGTTGCCGCCTGCGCAGCGTCGCGACGGGCGGCTTCTTCGTCCAGTTGTCGACCCATCGCCCGACGCGCAGCGTCCCGCCTGGCGTTCTGCTCTCGTATGGCTTCCTGCCGCGCAGCCTCTGCCCGTGCGGTTTCCTGACGTGCTTGCTCCTGCTGGCCAGCTGCTTGCCGTGCGTTCTCTTGGCGTTCGGCATCCAGTCGTGCGGCCTCTGCCCGTGCTGCCTCCTGCCGAGCTTGCTCCTGTCGGGCTGCTGCTTGGCGTGCACTCTCCTGGCGCTCTGCGTCCAGTCGTGCAGCCTCGGCCTTTGCAACATCCTGCCGTGCTAAATCCTGACGGGCTGCTGCTTGCCGTGCGGCCTCCTGGCGCTCTGCGTCCATTCGTGCGACTTCTGCCTTCGCAGCTTCCTGCCGAGCCTGTTCCTGTCGGACTGCTGCTTGGCGTGCACTCTCCTGGCGTTCGGCGTCCATTCGTACAGCCTCGGCCTTCGCAACATCCTGCCGTGCTAAATCCTGACGGGCTGCTGCTTGCCGCGCGGCCTCCTGGCGCTCTGCGTCCAGTCGTGCGGCCTCTTCCTTTGCGTCTTCTTGCCGTGCTAATTCCTGTTGGATTGCCGCTTGTCGGGCGGCTTCGGGGCGTTCGGCGTCCAGCCGCGCCGCGTCTGCTTTCGCGGCATCCTGCGCTGCCTGCTCCTTCTGGATTGCAGCTTGTCGGGCTGCCTCCTGATGTTCGACTTCCAGCCGCGCAGACTCAGCTCGAGCAATTTCCTCCGCAACTCGTTCCCGCGCCGACTGGCCGATGCTTGCCTGCGCCGCTGAGTCGGGAGGCGCGGGTTCCAACGGTGGAGGGGGCACGACGAACTCAGGTGCTTGGGATTGCTCCAAGGCGATCACGGCGGGAAAAGGTTTCGGTGGAGGCGCAGAGTTTGCCAATATCTCTGCTGGTGCGGTAACAGGCGCGATCTCCGTCGCTGCCTTTGGCTTTACATTCGCTTTCACAGTGGGCTCGCTCTGCGTGGTGAGCGCCGGGGCCGCTGGTTCCGGGGGCGAGTCAGGACGCTGGAATGATACGACTGCCGGCCCGGTGGCCATCAATTCCGATGGCAACGGCAAAGGGGCTGCCGGGAGGGCTGGCGCTGTCTCTCTGGGCGGTGCCGGCGCGAGCACAACTTGCAGATCAGGCACTTCGATCCGTCTATCCTGCCAGGGTAAGGCCAAGCCGGGAAGACCGAACTCGTCGCCACTGAAGGTCAGGCTCAATATCAGTGCGTGGATCAACAGGGAAGTCAGCAACGGAATATAAAGTCGCCTGCCCTGAGGTCTGGCGCGGCGCATCGGCTGCCAGCCAAGCTTGGCAGCATCCATCACGGACGGTGGCGTCGGGGGCGTGCCGGGATTTGCGGAACTCAAGTGCAGATCCCCGATGCGGCTTGGGCAATGCGGCGGATGCGGGTCAGCATGGCCACCGGTTCAATCCATCTGCTACCCCGAGCACGCTGGAAAGCGATTTGCCAAAATGCCTCGCTCCATTCGCGGACCGCAACCGGAGCATCTTTCCATTCGCATCACTGCAATGCCACCTGCCACCAGGGCCATTGCCAACGAGTCGACGCCCCGGGATTCTCAGCCACCTATTCAAGTCGTACCCGGGATGCGCCGAGGCAAGACCGCGCGTTGTTGCGTTGGTGCGGACGAGGAAAGTCATGGCTTTTTGAAACCCGACAGAGTTTGTGCAGACACCAAGGAGCGTAGATGAATTGATATTCATGCGCTGATTATGCGGTCACAATCAAGCGGCCTGCAACGAAACACTGTGGGAAAACAGCTCACTCAGCTTCCCTCCCTCGACCGGCGAATGAACAGTCGTTGTCAGTGCCGAATGACTCCAACGCGAAAGCTTTGTTTTCCGGCGGGGATGGTTTTGAATTTTGGCAGTTTTTTGCCGTTGACCATGGGATTCACTACCGGCTAATCCCGCAGTTCCCGCCCAGTCAGCTTGATGAACACATCTTCCAGATTGGAGGCGCGATGCACGTAGCGCAGGCCTTCGGTGTCGGCCAGTTTGGCCAGTAGTTCGCGTGGGTCGCGGCAATAGAAGAAGGCGGTTTCGCCGCTGGTTTCGACGCGCTCGACCAGATGTTTTTCGTTTTTGACGAAATTTTCCAGTTGACCCTGGGGCCAGCCGTTGCCTTTATGGTCGTGGGATTCGTCGTAAACCTCGATGACCTGCGGTTCGATCTGCTCGGCGATGAGTTGGCGCGGACTGCCTTCGGCGATCTTGCGGCCGTGGTCGATGACGATCAGCGTGTCGCACAGGCGCTCGGCTTCGTCCATGAAGTGCGTCGTCAAAATCAGCGTTTTGCCGGCCGATTTGAGTTGTTTCAGGCGGTCCCAGATCAGGTGACGGGCTTGTGGATCGAGGCCGGTGGTCGGTTCGTCGAGGAAGATGATGTCGGGGTTGTTGACCAGTGCGCGGGCCAGGGTCAGGCGACGCTTCATGCCGCCGGACAAGGTTGAAATCCGCGCATCGCCCTTGCCGGTCAGGCTGGCGAATTCGAGCAGTTGCGGGATGCGGGCCTTGATGTCGGCGTCCGGGATGCCGAAGTAGCGGCCGAAGACGAGCAGGTTTTCGGCGCAGGTGAAATCCGGGTCGAGGTTGTCGAACTGGGGCACGACGCCAACGCGCGCCCTCGCCTGCTGGGCATCGGCGGGAATGACGTGGCCGTTGAGCGTGATGTCGCCGCTGTCCGGCGCGGTCAGGCCGAGGCAGAGGCGCAATGTTGTCGTCTTGCCGGCGCCGTTCGGGCCGAGCAGGCCGAAGCAGGTGCCGGGTTCGACGGAAAACGATAGCCCGGCGACGACTTCGGTGCCGCCGTAGGTTTTGCGTAGATTGCTGGCGTTCAGTGTCGCCATGCGCGCGTCACGATGTCGCGGATCAGGTGCAGGCGACGGTGGAAAAAGTGATCGGCGCCGGGCACGACGACGACCGGCAGGTCGTTCGGCAGCGCCCATTCGAAGACGTTGGCCAGCGGCACCGTTTCGTCGGCCGAGCCGTGAATGACGATGGTGTCGTGCGGCACGGCTTCGGTGTCGTACTGGCGCGTGCCTTCGACGTGGCCGGCGGCGGTGCCGACCAGCACGAGGCGCTGGGCCGGGTGGTTGGCTTCGGCCAGGCGCTTGCCGACGCGGGTCTGGCAGTAGGCGCCAAAGGAGAAGCCGGCCAGCGCGACGGGCAGATTGCCGCAGCGGCACTTGGCATCTTCTAGCACGGCAAGCAGGTCGTCGGTTTCGCCGACGCCTTCGTCATGGATGCCTTCCGTGCCGCCAACGCCACGGAAATTCGGGCGGAAGGCGGCGTAGCCCAGACTGATGAAGGTCTTGGCCAGCGTGTAGGCGACCTTGTTGGTATTGGCGCCGCCACCGATCGGGTGCGGGTGGGCGATCAGCGCGATGCCCCTGGGGGCATCCGGGCGCTCCATGATGACGTCGATCTTGCCGACCGGGCCATCAACGACGATTTTCTCTTCGACGACTTTCATATTTTCAGACGCTCCACGATGCGGCCTTTGATCAAATGTTCCTGAATGATTTCCTCGACGTCTTCCTTGTCTACATAGGTGTACCAGACGGCTTCGGGATAGACGACCATGACCGGACCTTGATCGCAGCGGTCCATGCAGCCGGCCTTGTTAATGCGTACCTTGCCCTCGCCTTTCATCTTCAACTTGGCGATGCGGTCCTTGGCGTAGGTTTGCATTTCGGTAGCGCCGAGGGCGTTGCAACAGCCTTCGCCCGGATCGCGCTGGTTGCAGCAGAAAAAGACGTGGTGTTTGAAGTGGCTCATGCGGACTCTCCTGTGAGGTCTGCCATTATAGGCGACGCAGTTTCACGTGGAACGAAAGAGCACGCGGCTAGCTCGCCCGGGCCGCTAGCGTCGGTTGACCAAAGTAGCCTGCAGGTTGACGAAGACCTTGCGTTTTCCGACCTCGCATTCGAGGCTGGATAAACCCGGCGTGTATTGCTCGTACATCCGGCTGCGAATCTTGATGATTGAATCAAATTTCTGCGCTTTGGCTCGATCTGCCATCTCCTGCAAAGCATTCAATGCAGCGCTTTTGCAGGCTTCCGGAACGCCGATAGTGCCGATATCGGCTGATCCAGCGTAGTCGTCAGGCCCGGAACGCAACGCGTACGCAGGTGCATCGCTTTCCCGATAAGCCTTTATCTCGGGGCCGAGGATGGCCTGTGCTTCGGGAGAAGTGAGGATGGGGTCAAGCGGGACATAAATCGAACCTTCCCAAGGGGGCCGATAGGGCTGGTTGAGCAGGCGCTTGTCTTCGTCTGCGGCGCGCAGGGCGCCTTCCGGCGTCAGACCGAAGGTCGCATGTAGCGTGACGATGGTCACTTTGTAGGCAGGTTGGCAGGTAAAGCGATTGGGGTCCGGTTCGGGGTCGTCACCAGCCATGGCCCGTAAATCGATGATGGCATCGAATCCCTTGGTCGCGGCATCACTGATCATTGAGCGGAGGGCGTTTTCGAACGCTTCGACGCAATGCCGACGCGAGCCGCCGAAAGGGCTGATGCTGATGCCGGTGCCGGTATAAGTGTCGGGCCGGGTTTTTTCTGCAAACGCCGGCTTGGCATCGTTGGCCAGGTAAATCTTGACCGCCGGGTTGGTGAAGGACTTGACCGAGCGTGTGGCGAGCAGGTCTCGGTAGTTGAAATACTCAGGATCAGCGGCTTGTGCACCAAGCGCCAAGCAGGCGAGGCAGGCGGTGGTGGTCAGATGGCGTCGTTTCATCGGCAGAGGCATGGACATGTGACACGGGCAGACTGGCCCAGAAGGGAGTATGTCGATTATGACATCAAGATCGATGTGCCAGCTATTGCCGGGCGGGGGCAAGCAATTTCAAATTTGCTCATTTTTTCCGGTTGACCGTGGAACCCGCCGTTGTCGTGCTGTCTTTTTAAGCCTCAGAACCAGCTCTCAACCTTGCTCCGCGATGGCACGCCGCCGGCATGAACGACGGCGCCGTCGATGACTACGCCGGGCGTAGACATCACGCCGCAGCCGATGATGGCGGCCATATCCTCGACTTTTTCCAGCGTCACTTCGACGCCCTTTTCCTTGGCGACCGCTTCGACCAGGGCAATCGTGTTGCGACAGTTGGCGCAGCCTGTACCGAGAACCTTGATGTTTTTCATGATGATTCCTTTCGCGGGATTGTGAGAAAAGCTGTCTTGCTACAGCACCCAGTTGAAAACATAGCCAACGAGCAGGATGCCGGCTGCCACGACCCCGGCAAAGGTCGCGATCAGGGTCGGCTTGAGCGCCTTGCGCAGGATGATCATTTCCGGCGCCGAGAGGGCGATCACGCTCATCATGAAGGCGAGTACGGTACCCATCGCCGCGCCCTTGCCGATCAGCGCCTCGACAATCGGAATGACGCCGGCCGCGTTGGTGTACATCGGCACGCCGAGCAACACGGCGGCCGGTACGGCCCACCACACATCCTTGCCCATGAAGGAGGCCATGAAGTCTTCCGGCACGTAACCGTGGATGCCCGCACCCAGCGCAATACCGGCCAAAATGTAGGGCCATACCTTGCCGACGATTTCTTTGACATGGGCGCCACCGGCTTCAAAACGCTCGACCCAGGATGGTTGTTCATCCGAATGATGCGCAGCCTGCTCGCCGAGTATTTTCTGCACCCAGTCTTCGAGAAAGCGTTCCATCTTCAGCTTGCCGATGATCAGTCCGGAAATGATGGCGACGAACAGGCCCAGACCCAGATAGAGCGCGGCCACCTTCCAGCCGAACATGCCAAACAGTAGCACCAGCGCGACTTCATTGACCATGGGCGCTGAAATCAGGAATGAGAAAGTCACGCCGAGCGGCACGCCGGCGGACAGAAAGCCAATGAACAGTGGCACGGCCGAGCACGAGCAGAAAGGCGTGACGATGCCTAGCGAAGCGGCTAGCACATTGCCAACGCCCTCGCGTTTGCCGGACAGCATTGCCCGTGTTCGCTCCGGCGAAAAGAAGGTCTGGATGATGCCCATGACGAAAACGATGCCGGTGAGCAGCAAGACCACTTTCGGGCTGTCGTAGAAGAAGAAATGGACGGCCTCGCCAAAGCGCGTCTGCCGCGTTAGCCCGAGAATCTCAACGATCCAGTCAGCAAAAGCCGTGAGCTGGCTATAGGCAAACAACCAGGCGACGGTCGCCACAGAGATGCCGATCAGCCACTGGATCAGTTTGTTGCGATCAGATGTTTCGACAGGAACGGCGGTCATCGGCTTGCTCCGGGTTCAGCTTAAAGATATTTACGTCTACGAAGACGAGGTTTCGGCGAAAAAGACGCAGGATTTGTCACTTTCTGACCAAAGTGATTGGTTGTGCAGGCGCCACGTTCTCCGGCTGAAAGGTGACATGGTTGATATCAAGTTTGCCGGCCACTGCTGTCAGGTCATCCAGTATCCGGGCCCAGTCGGCGATGTTTTCGACCCGCACATGCGCCGAGATGGCCAGACGTTCGGCGGCGATAGGCCAGACGTGCAAATCATGCACCTCGCTTACACCCGCCACCTTGGCCAGCGACAGGCCAATTTGCTCAATATTCATCGAGAACGGCACGCCATCCAGCGTCGCATGCACGGCCTCGCGCAACAGGCGCATGCTGGAGGCGAGAATCAGGCCGCCGATCAGGATGGACAGCAACGGGTCAATGGGTGTCCAGCCGGTGAACCAGATCACGGCGCCGGCCACAATGGCGGCGACCGATCCGAGTGCATCACCCGTCACATGGAGTAGCGCTGCACGAATATTGAGGTTGCGCTCGCCACGGGAAAGGACCCAGGCTACGACGAGATTGATCAGCAAACCGATCACCGCGACCAGGCTGACCGTGGCGCCATCGACACTGCCCGGGCTTTGCAGCCGATGCCACGCCTCAGTCGCAATCATGAAGACCACGACGAGCATCGACACCGCATTGACCAACGCGGCCAGCAGTTCGGCCCGGCCGAGGCCGTAGGTGTGCTTTCGGCTGGGCGGACGTGCTGCCAGCCAAGCGGCCAGGGCAGAAATGCCGAGCGCGGCGCCATCGGTCACCATGTGTCCGGCATCGGCCAGCAAGGCCAGTGAACCCGAACGCCAGCCGGCAACCAGTTCGATGACCGAATAGCCAATCGTCAGCGCCAAGGCAATCAACAGGGTTTTGCCCGTCGCCAGGTGGGTATGCGCTGCTTCGTGCTGATGTTCGTTCAAGAGGAGCCCCAAGCTTTCCTGGCTAATCAGCGCTCAGGTTTTGCCGTCATCCTGCTCCTGTTCCGCCTCCAGAAGCATGCTGACCAGCGAGCTCAAACCTTCTTTTTGCGCAGCTTCCGAAATCTCTTCCAGACGTGCCCCGGCGTCGATCAAGCGGGCGGTTTCACAATTGGCAGGCAATTCCTGGCGGAATTCCCGCAAGCGCTCGGTCACCCTTGCACTGACATTGACCGAGCTATCGAGCGCGGCGTTGTCTTTGCCACCTTCCTCGCAGGCCTCAAAGAGAGCGCCAGCGAGGGCATGCAAACCCTCCTCGCTGGCACAGCTTGAAATTTCGGCAGGACTGGCATTGCGGGCAATGGCGGCAGCGGTCTTGCTGTCTTTGGGCAAGGTGCCACTAAATGACTCGAGAATCTGCTTGATGATATCCATGTCGTTCTCCTTAACCTCAGTCCGGGCGCAAATGTCCCTTCATTCAGTTTAGGAGACGATAGTCACAAATTTTAGGTGTGCCGTATGTGCGCCTGGCATCATTGGCCAGACAACGGTGGGCGAGGCGTAAAGCTGCAAACGGCCCCTGATTCGTCGTAACGAACCTGGCAGCCCTTTTCCATTTTCTGGCGCAGATGCAGGCGCGCCCGTTGCAGGCGGGATTTGGCGCCGGACAGCGACAGACCCAGGTATTCGGCCAGTGCCTGTTGTGACTGTCCATCGATATCGCAAAACATGATGGCCTGACGATCAGTCTCTGAAAGTTCGGAGAGGACTCGTGGCAGGCACTGGCTGAGTGCATCCACTGGCAATGCTTCATCGAGCAGCGGCGCTGCCAGATCATCCGGCAGGGAAACATGCTCGCGCGCTACCCGCAAGCGATCCGCCAGGGCGTTGCGTGCTACCTGAAATAGCCAGGCACGCGGATGGTCGACACCGCAAAACTGGTCGCCCTGACGCATGGCCTTGATGAAGACCTCCTGAAGAATTTCTTCGGCATCCTCGATGTGCCCAACGCGATGCCGCAGGTAGCCGAGCAACTCGGCTTCGCAGGCGGACCAGGCGGTCATCAGGCAGGGCGCGGTCATTGGCCGCTTGTCGAGTCGGGACGGGCCACGGGTCAGGTCGTTCCCGCCTGGCGTCGGGAGAGCCATTTCTCGGCTGCGACCACCAGCGAACACAGCACGGCGACTACTGAAATCTCTACCCATTCATTGATGCCGATCGGCGCAGTCTGGAACAGGCGGTTCATGATTGGCAGGTAGGTCAGCAACATTTGCAGACCAAGCGTGATGCCGACGCCAACCCATATCCACGGGTTGGAAAACAAGCCCTGCTTCCAGAATCCCTGAGTCAGCGAACGGCAGTTGAACAGGTATGCCGCTTCGACCATGACGAAGACGTTGAGGGATACGGTGCGTGCTTCGGCCAGGGTGTGCCCCTGCTCCAGTGCGCGCAGGAAAAGGCCGAACGAGCCGGCCAGCAGCAGCAGCGAAACCAGCACAATGCGCCGGATCAGGCCGGCGTCGAGAACCGGCATGTCGAGCCGGCGTGGCGCCCGTTGCATGATGCCGCGCTCGATCGGTTCGAAGGCCAGCGGCAGGCCGAGGAGCACGGCGGTGGTCATGTTGATCCACAGGATCTGCAGCGGGGTGATCGGCAGCGTGACGCCGAACAGGATGGCGGCAACGATGACCAGACCTTCGCCGAAATTGGTCGGCAGCGTCCAGGTGATGAATTTGACCAGGTTGTCCCAGACGCCCCTGCCCTCCTCGACCGCTGCCTCGATGCTGGCGAAGTTGTCGTCGGTGAGCACCATCGCTGCGGCTTCCTTGGCGACTTCAGTGCCGCCGAGGCCCATGGCCACGCCGATGTCGGCCTGCTTGAGTGCGGGGGCGTCGTTGACCCCGTCGCCGGTCATCGCCACGACTTCGCCGCGGGCCTGCAGGGCGCGGACGAGGCGCAATTTTTGTTCCGGTTCAACGCGGGCAAAGACGTCGACGCTGTGGGCAGCCTCGGCCAATGCAGCATCGTCGAGCGTGGCCAGTTCGCGGCCAGTCAGGGCGCGCTCGGCGTTCAGGCCGATCTGGCGGGCGATGGCCAGCGCCGTGACGGCGTGGTCGCCGGTGATCATCTTGACCCTGATGCCGGCCGAATGGCAGTTGCGGATGGCAGCCGTCGCTGCCTTGCGCGGCGGGTCGATCATGCCGACGATGCCGATCAGGGTCAGTGTTTCAATGCTTTCCGCGGTCAACCGAAAATTTTGCCCAAAATCGAAATTTTTGCGCGCCAGCAGCAGCACGCGCATGCCTTGCTCGGCATAGGTTTGCGCTGCTTTTTCGATGACGCTGAGGTCGACGGGCGTCGTGACACCCTCTGCACCCAGTTGATTGACGCACAGAGGCAGCAATCGTTCGAGCGCGCCTTTGACGTAGATGACGTCATCGCCATCACTGCGATGGGCCGTGGCCATGAATTGCCGGCAGGCGTCAAAGGGCAGGACATCGATACGCGGGAAGCGCGTTCCCAGCGCATGTTCATCCAGTTCAGCCTTGCGGGCGGCTACGATCAGCGCCGCTTCGGTGGGGTCACCGGTGATCTTCCATTGACCGTGCTCATGACGCAGTGAAGCATCATTGCAGAGCGCCCCGGCGATCAGGCATTCACGGGCCGGTTCATCGAGGCTGGCAGCGACGCCGTCCACGCTGATGGCGCCGTCGGGGGTGTAGCCGTGACCACCCAGCACATAGTCCTGGCCGCTGCTCCACAGGGCACGAACGGTCATCGCGTTTTCGGTCAGCGTGCCCGTTTTGTCCGAGCAGATGACGGTCGTGCTGCCCAGCGTTTCAACCGCCGGCAGGTGGCGGATGATGGCACGCCGCTTCGCCATGCGTGCGACGCCTATGGCAAGCGTGACGGTGACAGCGGCCGGCAGGCCTTCCGGAATGGCACCAATGGCCAGCGCCACGGCGGCAATGAACATGTCGAAGGCCGTTTCGCCACGCAGCAGTCCGACGGCAACCGTCAGCAGCGCCAGCCCGCCGATGGCCCACAACAGCCACCGGGAGAAGGTGTCCATCTTGCGCGTCAGCGGCGTCACCATGTTGGGCGCTGTGGCTATCAGGTCGGCAATGCGCCCGGTTTCGGTGGCATCGCCCGTGGCGATCACCAATCCGCAGCCCTGCCCGGCGACGACGGTCGTGCCCGCGTAGGCCATGTTGAGCCGGTCGGCCAGCAAGGTATCGGCCGGTAGCGGGCCGGCCTGCTTGTACGCCGGTTGCGATTCGCCGGTGAGCATCGAATCGTCCGTAAGCATTTCATGCTGCAGGATCAGTCGCAGATCAGCCGGAATGCGGTCGCCGGCGTTGAGCAGAACGATGTCGCCGGGGACCAGTTGTGACGCATCCAGGTGCTTTCGATGCCCGTCGCGACGCACGGTCACTGGCGTCGCGACGCTCCGCGCCAGAGCCGCCAGCGCCCCTTCGGCCTTGGCTTCCTGCCAGTAGCCGATCATGGCGTTGATGAATACGACGCCAAATATTACGCTGGCATCGACTATTTCCCCCAGGGCGCTGGTGATCACGCCGGAGGCAATCAGGACGAGTACGAGCGGTTCCGTCAGTTGGGCGGCAAAGCGTCGCCAGGCGGGCATACCGGGAACTTCGGTCAGGCAGTTCGGGCCGTGTTCGGCCAGTCTGACGGCTGCTTCGTCTTCATTCAGCCCGGTGGCGCTGTCGACGGTCAGTCGTCGGGCGGCCGCTTCGGCAGAATCGGCATGCCAGGCTATGCCCGGCGCGTGGTCAGCAAAAGAAATGGCAGGGTCAGGAAAGGCCATAGGCTAGCCACCAGTCGGGTCAGGCCGTTGAAATTCAGAAAGTGCCCCTGTCGCCAGACGGCCAGTGCGGCGGCCGAATAGGGGTTGTGCGGTGCCATGTTGACCAACACTGTACCGGTAATCAGCGCAAGAACGGCGATCATCAAGCGCGGCGTGGCTGGCAAGGCGATGGCGATGCCAAGGATGAGGCTGCCTACGATCAGGCCAAGCTGGGCGCCTGGCGTCAGCCAGGCCAGGGCGTCGGCGGGGCTGACCAGTATGGCTGCGGCGACGGTGGAGATGCTCAGGCAGAGCAGCAGGAAAAGCGGAACGATCAGGTAGGCAAAGAGCAACTTGGCGCACAGCATGCGAACGATCAGGCCGATGGCGACGACATTGAAGGCCGTGATACTGGCCTCGATGAGGATGAAACTTTCGGTGGCAAAGGGGACCGCGCCGGTCAACCCGAAAATTTGCCGCAAATCGCCAGCGCCGAAGAGCAGCGTTTCCGGTGACAGCGGAACAAGCAGCCACAAGCCAAGCAATGTCAGGCCGAGTTCGGCGTGCGGGATGGGGGCGATCAGTTGATGTTCGAGCGCGGCGACTCGGGCGAAGACGCGTGGTCCGACCGATTTTGCCCATAGCGCCCCGAGCAGCCCACCCAGACTGTTGCAGGCAAGGTCGAGATTGGAGGGAACGCGGGATGGCAGCCAGGTCTGCAGGCTTTCCATGCTGAAACTGACGCCACCGGCGAGCAGTATCGCCAGTATCAGGCCGGTAAAACGACCCGGCAGGGTGCTCAAGGCCAACGTCAAGAAAAAGCCCAGCGGCAGATAGACGGCGACGTTGGCGATAAGGTCGAATACCGTCCAGTAACGCGGCCAGCCGCCTTCGAGAAATGCGAAGGGCGAGACGCCGGTATCGCGCCAGCCGGAAAACGGATGCAGGCTGGCGTAGACGACCAAGCCCGACCAGGCGAGCGCCAGGTAGCGGGAAAGCAGGATGGGGCCACGATCGTGATGAGGCATGCTTCTGATTTTAGGAGCTATCGGGCAACCCGTCAGCCCTTATGTTTATTAACAAAGATGACGGCAGGACGCAATATCTGGCGAAATTGCGTCACATTGTCAGGAAAAATCTGATAAATATTCGATTCGGGCTGATTTTTATACAGATCGGTGTCGATGTGAACGTCCAGCGACGTGGTGGTTTTCTGCCGCCGCCCGGTGGTGCAAGGCTTCGTAAATATCGTGTTGCAGCAGCCGATGACAAATAGCGATGGAAACGAGCAGGTAGAGAACGACAAACCAGATCAACATGATCGAGCGGACAATGACGGCATGAGGTAAAAAACGCAAAAATTATAAAGTTTTTGCGGGTTTTTGCCGGGTCAAAACGGTGCGTCGCTGTGAAATTGCATGGCTACTGCGGTCAACGGGTGGAAAAGGCCTAAATCCATAGCATGCAGCAGCAGTCGTTCGGCACGTTCAGTGGCCGCACCGCCGTAGAGATCGTCACCGAGAATCGGATGGCCGAGGGAGGCCATATGGACGCGAAGCTGGTGCGAGCGACCGGTGATGGGCTCCAGCTCGACGCGTGTCGTATTGGCCAGCGGATCGCGGCTAATGACGCGAAAACGCGTCTGCGACGGCTTCCCAATTTCGAAGTCGACCTTCTGTCTGGGGCGATTTGGCCAGTCGCAGATCAGCGGCAGGTCGACTTCGCCATTATCGACGGCCATCAACCCGTGGACGATAGCGAGGTAACGCTTGTCGATCTGGCGATCACGAAAAAATCTGGAAAGCTGCCGATGCATTTCCGCACCACGGGCCAGAACCAGCAAGCCGGAGGTGGACATGTCGAGACGATGGGCGATCAGCGCATCCGGAAACCTGGCTTGAACGCGCGTCGCCAGGCAGTCGTCCATCCCTGCCCCGCGACCCGGGACGGAAAGCAAACCGGACGGTTTGTCGACGACGATTATTTCGGTGTCGGCATGAATGACAGCCAGGCCATTGTCAGGGGGCGGCAAATAAACACTCAAAATGGCGTTACCCTGATGCTGCAATGACTATCCCGAAATGGTGTGTTTTCGCGTGACCAACCTGATCCGGGTGAAACCTGCGCGCAGATGCGCTGCTCGCTGGAATTTCCGACCCACCAATACCAGAGGGCTGGTTTGGCCGGCGTGTGAGTGGCCATCAGGCTCAGCGCAAGCCCCAGCAACAGTTTCCCGAGCGTTGTTTTGTATGCAGAATCTGCTTGCAAAGCGGTCATGGTAAATGTACTGTATTTATACACAGTAAAAATAGTAAAGGAGCGGGCAGGAAATATACCCTGTCCGCGCCATGAATTCGCTGAAATTGAATCTTGCCCCAAGCATATCCCGGCCGGTCGGGTGATCAAACAAGCGCAGCAATTTCTATTCCATCTTTGGCCCCTGTGCCATAATCCAGTCAAATTTTCGAGGTATGCCCATGGACGACAACAAGGCAAAGGCGCTGGCAGCAGCGCTGCAACAGATTGAAAAGCAATTCGGCAAGGGCTCCATCATGAAGATGGGCGATGCCGAAATCGACGAAGGCATCCAGGTGGTTTCCACCGGTTCGCTCGGTCTGGACATTGCCCTTGGCGTTGGTGGCCTGCCGCGTGGCCGCGTAGTCGAAATATACGGCCCGGAATCGTCTGGCAAGACGACACTCTGCCTGCAAGTCGTTGCCGAAATGCAAAAGCTCGGTGGTGTTGCTGCCTTCATCGACGCTGAACACGCACTCGATCCGCAATACGCCCAGAAACTTGGTGTCAGCGTCGGTGATCTGCTGATTTCGCAACCGGACACCGGCGAACAGGCCCTGGAAATCGCCGACATGCTGGTTCGTTCCGGCTCGGTCGACATCATTGTTATCGACTCGGTCGCCGCCCTCACCCCGCGCGCTGAAATCGAGGGCGAAATGGGTGACCAGATGGTTGGCCTCCACGCTCGCCTGATGAGCCAGGCCCTGCGCAAGCTGACTGCCAATATCAAGAAAACCAATACGCTGGTTATCTTCATCAATCAGATCCGCATGAAGATCGGTGTCATGTTTGGTTCGCCGGAAACCACGACCGGTGGCAATGCACTCAAGTTCTATGCATCCGTTCGCCTCGATATTCGCCGTATTGGCGCGATCAAGAAAGGCGACGAAGTCATCGGCAGCGAAACCAAGGTCAAGGTCGTCAAGAACAAGGTTGCCCCACCCTTCCGCGAAGCGATCTTTGACATTCTCTACGGCGAGGGAATTTCTCGTCAGGGCGAGGTGGTCGAAATGGGTGTGGCTCACAAGCTGGTTGAAAAATCCGGTGCCTGGTATTCCTACAAGGGCGAAAAAATCGGTCAGGGCAAAGACAATTCCCGTGAATTTTTGAAGTCGCATCCTGAAATCGCTCAGGAGATCGAAGCAAAGATTCGCGAATCTGCAAGCACCACTGTCATCAAGCCGACCAAGGCAGCTGCCGCGGATGCCTGATCTGCGCGTCCGTGCCCTGCAATTGCTCACCCGGCGTGATTACAGCCGGGCGGGCCTCCAGGCCAAGCTGGCCATATATGCGGAATCCGCAGAAGAGCTCGCGGTAGTTCTTGATACCTTGCAAGCTGAACGATTGCTGTCAGACTGTCGCTACGCCACGCAACGGGTCGTCGTGAGGGCACGCCGCTACGGCAACGCCCGCCTTCGTCAGGATCTGCGACAGCAGGGCGTCAGCGATGACGACATCGCAACGGCCTTGCCCGAGGCGGGCGATGAGACAGAGCGTTGCCGTGCTATTTGGGCGCGAAAGTTCGGTCGACCGCCGGAATCCGCCGAGGAACGTGCCAAACAGATTCGGTTCCTGCAATATCGGGGTTTTTCCGGCGATTCCATTCGTCGGGTGATGTGCGGAGTGAACGAATGAACATGCCGATATCCAAACTCTCGGCGCATAACCTCAAGAAGCGTTACAAGGCGCGGACCGTCGTCGAAGACGTCTCTTTCGAGGTCAAGTCTGGCGAAGTGGTTGGCTTGCTCGGCCCCAATGGTGCAGGCAAGACCACATGTTTTTACATGATTGTCGGTCTGGTCGCAGCCGATGGCGGCGAAGTCTATATCGACGACAACAAATTGACCCATCTGCCCATGCATAGCCGGGCACGGCTTGGATTGTCCTATCTTCCTCAGGAAGCCTCGGTATTTCGCAAGCTGAATGTCGAAGAAAACGTCCGCGCCATTCTAGAACTGCTTGATTTGCCCGAGGCCGAATTGAACGACCGCCTCGAGGGCCTGCTTGGCGAACTGCACGTCAGTCACGTTCGTCACGTCAATGCAGCAGCACTTTCCGGTGGTGAGCGTCGGCGGGTAGAAATTGCCCGGGCATTGGCTACCAATCCCCGTTTTATCCTGCTTGATGAGCCTTTTGCCGGTGTCGATCCGATTGCGGTGCTCGAAATCCAGAAAATCATTCGCTTTCTCAAGGACCGCGGGATAGGTGTCTTGATCACTGATCACAATGTTCGAGAAACGCTCGGTATTTGCGATCATGCGTACATTATCAACGCTGGAAATGTACTGGCTGCTGGACGGCCGGATGAAATCGTTGATAATGAAAGCGTACGAAAGGTTTATCTCGGCGAGCACTTCAAGCTTTGACCGGAAAATAAGAACCGTCCACAACAACTAATGAAGCCGGCACTCCAGCTAAAACTCTCTCAACACCTTGCGCTGACACCTCAGCTGCAGCAATCGATAAAGTTGCTACAGCTGTCGACGATCGAAATGCAGCAGGAAATCGAGCGTTATCTGCTCGAAAACCCGATGCTTGAGCGTGAAGATGAGCACGGGACTGAAACGTTTTCCAGTGCCCAACAGTTTGACGCGCCGCAAACTACGGAAGGTGAGCGTGAGCAGCGTGTCGAGCGCGAAGAGCGGGACGCTCGGGATGATCGGGAGCAGGATGTTCCGTCGGCACCATCCGATGTCGATGATGACCGCTGGGCGGCTGATGCGGGCACTTTTACCGGCGCCGGCCGTGACGAGGACGACGATAGCGATTCGCAGGATATCCACGGTACGAGCATAAGTTTGCGCGACCATCTCGGCTGGCAACTGGGCATGACCCAGGTCTCGGAGAGAGACCGCACTTTGGTTCGTTTCCTGATTGAAGCACTCGATGACGATGGTTATCTGTCAGCGTCGCTGCTCGAATTGTGGGAAACGCTGCCTGCCGAATACGAAATTGAAATCGAAGAACTTGAAATCGCTCTGCACCTGATCCAGAACTTTGATCCGGTCGGAATTGGTGCGCGCAATCTGCGGGAATGTTTGGCTTTGCAACTGAAGGCATTCCCGGCGGACGACGCGGACCGAGCCTTGGCCTTGATCATTGTCGAAAAGCATCTCGAACTGTTGGCTGCCCGTGATTTCACCAAGATTCGGCGCCTCACTGGCTGTGATGACGAGGCCCTCAAAGCGGCAAACGCGGTCATTACCAGTCTTGATCCCCGGCCGGCAGCACGTTTCGCCCAGATAGAAGCGCGCTACATTACCCCTGATGTAATCGTGAAGAAGCTGAAGGGCAAGTGGACTGCGTATATCAATCCTGATGCATATCCGCGCTTACGTATCAATCGCCTGTATGCTGAAATTTTGGCCAAGCAGCGTCGCGGCAATGGCAATTTATCGACCCAGTTGCAGGAAGCGCGCTGGCTCATCAAGAATGTTCAGCAACGTTTCGAAACCATTCACCGGGTCACTCAAGCCATTGTTGATCGTCAGCGCCAGTTTTTCGAGCATGGCGAAGTTGCAATGAGGCCTTTGGTCTTGCGCGAAATTGCCGATATTCTTGGCTTGCACGAGTCGACTGTGTCCCGGGTGACCAGCCAGAAATACATGGCAACGCCGCGCGGCATCTTCGAATTGAAATATTTCTTTGGCAGTCACGTTTCCACCGATACTGGTGGTGCGTGTTCAGCTACCGCCATTCGTGCCCTGATCAAGCAGTTGATTGGAGCAGAGGATGGCAAGAAGCCCTTGTCGGATAGTCAATTATCCGAAATACTAGGCCAACAGGGAATCGTAGTTGCCCGACGGACGGTTGCAAAATACCGCGAGTCGCTCAACATCCCACCGGTCAATTTACGCAAGACCCTGTAGAGAGAGGAGAAAAAAGTGAATCTGCAGATTAGTGGTCACCATATCGAAGTTACCCCGGCACTTCGCGAATACGTCGAGAACAAGCTGGATCCGGTTATCCGTCATTTTGACAAGGTAACAGGGGTTAGCGTCGTTCTGTCTGTTGAAAAATTGAAACAGAAGGCGGAAGTTACTGTGCACGTCCCTGGTAAGGATATGCATGTCGAAGAGTCCGGTGACGATCTCTACGCGGCTATCGATGCCATGTTTGATAAACTGGACCGTCAGGTTCAGAAATACAAGCAGAAGGTTCAGAATCACCATCGCGGTGAAAAACCCGGACTGCACGCTGTCGCTGAATAAGCGATGAATGGGCCGCAGCATAATGCTGCGGCCTTTGTTTTCATCACCTCTCTATGAATCCTTTAACCAATCTTCTTTCTGCCCAACAAGTTCTGCTCGATCTCGACGCCAGTAGTAAAAAGCGGGTTTTCGAACAGGTCGGCATGCTTTTCGAGAATCACCTCGGACTCGCACGATCGATAATTTTCGATAGCCTGTTCGCACGTGAAAAACTGGGCTCTACCGGTCTGGGTCAGGGTGTGGCCATTCCTCACGGACGTATCAAGGGGTTGAAACAGGCAGTCGGTGCATTCATGCGCTTGGCGACTCCGGTACCGTTTGATTCGCCGGATGGCCGTCCGGTCGATCTGCTATTTGTCTTGCTGGTCCCTGAGCAGGCGACTGAGCAACATTTGCAGATTCTTTCAGAGTTGGCGCAGCATTTTTCAGACCGGGCATTCCGCGAGAAACTCCATGCGGCACCTGATCCATCAGCAGTTGTGGCACTGTTTCAGAGCTAGTGCTCAATCGTGCGCTACGTCAGTCTGGTTCAGCTCTACGAGGATAATCGGGAAAAGCTGCTGCTGAACTGGAGCGTCGCCCCCCATGTTGATCGCCGTGTCGAGATAAAAGGCTCGAATAACTACGGTGCTGATCTTGTTGGGCACATCAATATTATTCATCCGGAACGTTTGCAAGTGCTTGGGCTGGCCGAGAATGAATGGGCGATGCGCATTGGCGAGCGCCGTTTCGGGCAAATGTTTAGTGACCTCCTTGGTGCATTGCCACCGGCGGTTATTGTGGCAGATGCGCTGATTCCTCCGCCGGCCGTTGTTGATATCTGTACTGAGTCCGGCACTCCCTTGATTTTCTCGCCCAAGCCCTGCTCGGCGATCATTGATCTGTTGCGGATCTATCTTTCGTCACGTTTGGCCAATACGGTGAGTCTTCATGGCGTATTCATGGACGTGCTAGGCATGGGCGTCCTTGTTACTGGTGATTCCGGTGTGGGTAAATCGGAGCTGGCACTTGAATTGATTTCGCGCGGTCATGGGTTGGTGGCTGATGATGTGGTCGAGATGGCGCGAATAGCCCCTACAACCATTGAAGGCCGTTGCCCAGGTATGTTGCGAGACTTTCTCGAGGTTCGCGGCCTAGGCTTGCTCAACATCCGGACCATTTTCGGCGAGACAGCGTCGCGCCGGAAAATGAAACTAAAGTTGATCGTCCATTTGCAAAAGACATCGGCTGCAGCGGATGCCCCACGTTTGCCACTTGATGCACAAACTCATGAAGTGTTGGGAGTTCCGATCCGCAAGGTGGTAATTCCGGTTGCTGCTGGTCGAAATCTTGCGGTTCTACTTGAGGCTGCTGTCAGGAATACCATTTTGCAGTTGCGGGGGATCGATAGCATGCAGGATTTCATGGATCGTCAACATCGGACAATGCTTGACGATGACGCATGAATGATCGATAGTGCCTTGGCGTTTTTTAACCTGACTTAGGGGACATCCGATGAAGAAACTGATCACGCTGTTGCTTGTAGCATTCGCGGCTACCACCGCCTATGCGGCCGATGATTGTGCGGCCACGGCTGCTGAAAAGAAGTTGGCCGGTGCCGCAAAGAACAGTTTTATGAAGAAATGCTCAGCTGACGCCGCCGCAAAATAATTAATTAGCTTGGATCATTCGGCCATCCGGGGATGGCCGATTTTCGTTTACAGGTGCTCAAATTCGGCGATATCGGCAGAAGGATCGTTTCCTGAATTGCCGAAACTAATCTGCCCGCGATTTTCGAGCTGAACTTCATGGCGACGAACCATGATTTCCTGGCGACCAGAGAGGGTGACAAAACAACCATTCGTGCTGGTATCGACCAGAAAGAAGCCATCGGCTCGCCTTTCAATCCGTGCGTGCTGCCGGGAAGCTTTGCGGTCTATCACAAGCAATTTACATTCGAGATCCCGTCCAATGGTTAGCACGGGCGTCTTGTCGTCAAGCAGGAAGGCTTTTCCGCGATGCCTCACGCATAGGCGATCCACCGGCATCGGGCTGTTTGATCCGAAGGCTGAGAGCAGGGAAGGTGTTCCACCTTGGTAGCTTGGCCAGGTGATCTGAAATAATGCCAATACTGAGTCGTCTTCCTGAATGGTACCCAGATTGGGCATTGGGTCCGCAATGATGATCCCAGGTTGCGGCAGCTCATCAAACAATAGCGAACTGCACAAAATTTGGTCACGACGAGCAGTGCCCGCGATACGTGCGGCACTGGTAATTGCTGGACCGGAAATTTTATTGCCGTCATCCGAGACCACGCCACAATGCAGGCCAATGCGGATGGTCAATTTAAGGCCGGAAACGGGTGGCAGATCGGCGATGCGCTGTTGCATGTCGATAGCTGACTGGCACGCGTCTTCTGCTGCTTCAAAAGTGGCAAGCAATTCGTCGCCAACAACCTCTATCGTTCGTCCTTTATAACCATCGATAGAGCGTTTCATTCTTTTCAGGCAACGTTCGACAGCGTGCATTGCCTCTTTGTCTCCAAGCCGCTCGAAAAGCGCGGAACTGCCGGAGACATCGGCAAACATCACGATCAATTTGCGTTGCGTGGCGCTCATTGGCTAGCGACTGCCCAAAATTTATCTACCATTGATTATAAGCCGTTGACCGAGGTTGATCATTATGCCATCAGGTTCAACGGGATAGTCCCGCTGATCGGAAGCTCGAGTCGATCAAAAACAATATCTCCTTCGTCCACCGGCGTGTCCAGTTTGAGGCCGCGAAAGTCGAATAATTCAGTATCGGCGAGGTGCGAAGGGACGATATTTTGCATCGCAGTAAACACTGACTCTGTGCGTCCAGGGAAACGTTTATCCCAGTCCTGCATCATTTCCTTGATTTTCTGGCGTTGTAGGTTGTCTTGGGAGCCACACAGGTTACATGGAATGATCGGGAACTCCATGCCACGGGCGAATTTGGCAATATCTGATTCGGCGCAATAGGCCAGCGGACGGATAACGACGTGGGCCTTGTCATCGGTAACGAGCTTGGGTGGCATCGCCTTGAGTTTTCCACCGAAGAGCAGATTCAAGAACAGAGTATGTACCATGTCGTCACGATGGTGACCCAGCGCGATTTTGTTTGCGCCCAGTTCCTTGGCCGTGCGGTAGATAATGCCGCGGCGCAGACGGGAACAAAGGGAACAGGTGGTCTTGCCTTCCGGAATCTTTTCCTTGACCACGGAATAGGTGTCCGCTTCGACGATCTGGTATTCGATGCCGATTGACTCGAAATAGCGTGGCAGGATGTCAGCCGGGAAACCTGGTTGTTTTTGATCAAGATTCATGGCGATCAGGCGGAATTTGATCGGGGCACGCTGCTGCAGTGCCATCAACATGGCCAACAGCGTGTAGGAATCCTTGCCGCCGGAGAGGCAGACGAGGACAGTATCGCCATCTTCGATCATGTTGTATTCGATGATCGCTTTGCCGGTTCGGCCTTCGAGATATTTACGAAGCTTTTGCAGGTTGTTCGAGGTGGTCATGGCGCCGGGAATAAGGTGATTTCCAGTAACCTTCCCCGAAAGAGGAGTGCTACGGTCAACCGGAAAAAACGCCAAGTTTACATGGTGTTGTTAAAAATTAGCGTATATTTCGTCTACAAATCAGTGGCTTCTTCCCAAGGCCAGCAGTTTCCCCTGAAGCTCCTTGACCTTGATCGGCTTGGATAGATAGTCATCCATGCCAGCAGCCAGGCAGGCATCGCGATCATCCTGCATGGCGGCGGCGGTCATAGCGACAATGGGCGTGCGGGGCAAATGTTGTTCGGCTTCGCGGCTACGAATGTGCCTGGTTGCGTCTATACCGCCCATGACTGGCATCTGCATGTCCATCAGTATCAAATCGAAGGATTGAATCGCCAGAATGTCGATTGCTTCGCGCCCATTCTGGGCGAGTTTTGCCGTATGCCCCCATTTTTCGAGAAGTCGCAGTGCCAGTTTTTGATTGGTCGGATTGTCTTCAACGAGCAGGATATTCAGGACCGGTTGGGCCTCGCGAAGTGAGTGTCGGGTCAGTAGCGGGTTAATGGCTGGTATCGGATCTGCGGGGCTGCGATCAAATACGTGTTCCAAGGCAGTTTGCAGCTCCTCCGCCGAAATTGGTTTTGAGAAAAATCCGGCAATACCTGCTTCCTGACATCGTTGCGCATCTCCTCGTAAAGCACCTGATGACAGCATCAGCATGGGCGGTAAATCAGGATGCTCGGCGCGCAGGCGAGAGGCTAGTTCGTAGCCATCCATCTCGGGCATTTGCGCATCGAGAAGGATGCAATCACAAGTGAAATCAGTCTCCCTCATCTGCGCCAAGGCATCTGGTCCGGACGAAACATCTCGCGTGACAAGTTTGAGCGATCCCAGCATCCGGCAGAGGATGCGGCGATTGGTAGCGTTGTCGTCGACCACCAGGATGCGGCGCCCGGTGAGGTCCACCTCGCTGCCTTCTGCTGGAGTTGAATGTTCGACGATATTCAATTGGACCGAAAAATGGAAGGTGCTGCCCTTGCCTGCCTGGCTTTGTAGCCATATCTTGCCCCCCATCAGTTCCACCAGGCGACGGCAGATCGATAAGCCCAAGCCTGTGCCACCATATCTGCGGGTGGTTGATGTGTCTTCTTGGGAAAAGGAGTCGAAGATGAGTTCCTGTTTGTCGGTCGCGATCCCGATGCCTGTGTCGCGTACCGAAAAGTGAATGATGGCATGTCCATCCTGCTGCTGCATGACCTCTGTATGAAGTGCAATTTCCCCATCGTTAGTGAATTTGATGGCATTTCCGACCAAATTGATTAGAACCTGGCGGATGCGGCCGGGATCGCCTCGAACATGGCGGGGCACGTCACTGAGTACTTCGCTAAGCAGTTCGATGCCCTTTTCGTGGGCCTTTAGCGCTAATGGCTTTAGCGCGTCGGCAATGAGGCGATGTAGATCGAATGAAATTAGTTCGACGAGCAGCTTGCCGGCTTCGATCTTCGAGAAATCGAGGATATCGTTGATGATGGTAAGCAAGGCATCAGCGGACGACTTGGCAATGCTCAGGTATTCCCGTTGTTCTGCGGTCAACTGGGTTTCCAGCGCTAAATCGGTCATTCCAATGACGCCGTTCATCGGCGTACGGATTTCATGACTCATATTGGCCAGAAAGTCGCTCTTGGCTCGGCTTGCAGCCTCGGCAGATTCCTTGGCGCGAAGGACTTCAATTTCTGCCCGCTTGCGTTCGGTAATATCAATGATGATGCCAAGCAGCCCCGAAATGCTGCCGTCACGCAATGTCAGTACCGCCTTGCGATAAAGTGTGTCGTGGATGGCGCCGTCCCGGGTGTGCACTGCCGCTTCAAAGGACTGGGTACCCTTGGTGGCAAAGAGCTCAGCATCCTTTGCTGCATGGAGCAGAGCCTCCTCGGGTGGGAGAAGATCATGCAGCGTGCGACCGATAATGGAATCACGGCGCACCTGAAAAAACTGTTCAAACGCGCGGTTAAGGCGGATGTAGCGACCGCTCCCATCCTTCAAATACACAGGGATCGGAATGGCCTCAATCAATTCTTCGACCAGATGCAGTTGTTCCGATAGCTGCGCTTCCATGCGCTTTCGGTCAGTGATATCGGTCCGAATGGCAATGTATCTTTCCACGGAACCGCCAGTGTCAAGTAGCGGCACAATGGTGGCGTTAACCCAGTAGAGATCACCGTTCCGCGCCCGATTGCAGATTTCTCCGTGCCAGACCTGACCGAGCGAAATCATGTGCCACATATCGCGAAATAGTTCGGGTGGGTGTGTTCCGGAGTTGACGATGCGGTGATTGCTTCCGATCAGTTCCTGGCGTGAGTAACCGCTGATTTCGCAAAAGCGGTCGTTAGCGTAAAGGATGGTCCCTGCCGTATCCGTAATGCTGACAATCGCATGCTGATCCAGCGCGAATTTTTGATTTTCCAACTCCCGATGGCCGTGCTCGCTTTCAAGGACAATCAAGGCAATTCGCTTGGAAAGCGCCGTAACGTCTTCCTCGGCAAGCGTATCGGCCTGAGCGCTAAGTTCGCGTTCTGGCATCAGGTTGCGAACAGTCGTACGCAGTGACCGGAGTGCATTTTCCCGCCCGGCAAGGGAAAGGCGGAGCTTCTCGTTACTCTCGGAAAGCTCCGAAGAGGATATTTCCAGGCTGCGGGTACGCAATTCCAGATCGCGCTCATATTGCTGATAGCTGGCATCTACACGTGTCAGTAGATCGCCCAGTCCATTTAGCAAACCCTGCAAGGCAGGATCAGCTGTATTCGCCAATTGACTAGCCAATGCCAGAAAGCCCGCCAACTCGGTCTCGCCATCGATACCGATACTGCGTTTGAGCTGGCGCAAGAGCGACTTTTGCATGATTTGCTGCTTAGCCCTCACTCAGGCAAGTAATTGTCATCGTCTGGTTATGCAGCTTGCACGATGCGCCGGGGGTGAACGGGCTGATTTCGCCATACGAATAGAATCCGGTCAGCACCGCATGGTGACCAAGCACATCGCCAACTGCCTCAACCTCCTCGTCCACCCGCTCGCCCATGACCAGCTTGCGGCCAACACAGCTGACCAGTATCGCCAAGCTTTCTCCGGGTGCATGCATCATGCTTGCAGCGGCCTCAGCAGCAGCTTCAGCTCCATTGACCAACTTGTCCGTACTGGCATGCATCAAACGCAAAAAGCCATCGGGAATAATTTCACCGGCCAGCACCAGACTGCCATTCGCCTCATCAATCCCGAGAATAGTCCGGATGATGCCCAGTGCGTTGTGGTCCTCGCCGAGCATGGAAAAAGGAAACAGGAGGCCAGATGCGGGCAAGCTCTTCGCATGCTCACCCAAATAGCGTCGATAGATGTCGAGGGCGGGTTCACCGTCCAGCTCGTAAAGGATATTGCCAGCACAGCGCGTCACCTTTCTGGTTGGACCGAAAGGTTCCCAGCCACCGAAGGAGCCATGCGCGAACTTCAGGCCGGGACTGCACAGGCCAACGGCGACCACCCGATCAGTGCTTACACCATCGCTGTCCAGCGTAAAGGTTTCCTTGAAGGCGCCGCCATCGCCAGCCAGTCCGCCGGTAATCGGAATCACCGCGCCAATTACGCTGCTCATGCCATTGACGAGCGCGCTACCATTGATTTTCACCCCGGGTCCAAACAGTAATACCGCCTTAAGATCCGCAGCAGCGAGCTGCTTTCCAAGGCGCTGTCCAGCTGCAAAGGAGTCGTCCATGCCGGCAAGGCGAGTGCTGCCCTGACACAGACGGGCTTCTTCAAAATTGATGGCGGTGATGGTACAAGTGCCATCATCAACTCCATCTGCAGTAATTTCTCCCGCAGTAGAACAGCCTAACAAAATCGCATTCGGGAAAGCACTACTGAGTGACTCTCTCAAACCAGGCGGCGAAAAATGATCAAGACTGCCGAAGACCAGGATCAGGTCGGCGGAGTCGATGGGGAGTGCGGTCAGCGTGGCGGCCAGATCGGCCGGCTTGCGATTGATTATTTGGTTAACGCGCAAAGTGAGTCTCCTCTTTTGGAGCAGAATGGGAAAATAGCATAGGCAGCCGCGAAATTATTGCCTTTCCATTAAAATTGACATTTTTTGAACTTGAGATGAACAATCTGCCGATTCCCGCCCCTGAAGCACTCGCCCACAGTCAGCGTTTGCACCAAGCACTGGTTGACGAAATTTCAGCCGCCGGGGGCTGGCTCTCGTTTGCTCGTTTTATGGAGCAGCTGCTTTATGCACCAGGGCTTGGCTATTACACCGCAGGGGCGAGGAAATTTGGCGCCGCCGGTGATTTTGTCACTGCACCCGAAATGACCGCCGTGTTTGGCCAGGCGTTGGCGCGCCAGGCAGCTCAGATCATGGCTGCTTCAGTGCCGATAGTGCTGGAGGTCGGCGCCGGTTCCGGACGTTTGGCCGCAGACCTCTTGCTGACCCTGGAAAAAGAAAAGGCTTTGCCTGATCGATATTACATTCTCGATCTTTCAGCGGATTTGCGGCAACGCCAACAACAGACCATTGCAGCGTTCGTCCCGCATTTGCTGGATCGCGTCGAGTGGCTGGATCGCCTGCCGGAAAGCTTTTCCGGTGTCGTGATTGCCAACGAATTGCTCGATGCCATGCCAGCTCATATCGCCGCCTGGCGGGAAGAGGCAATTTTCGAACGAGGTGTTTCTGTTGACGTAGCCGGTAGCTTTACATGGAGTGAGCGTCCGGCAAGTGGTGCACTGCTCGCCGCAGCAGAGGAAATCGGCATGCAATGCAGTTTGCCACCGGGTTTCGAAAGTGAAATCAGCCTCGCAGCGCGAGCCTGGGCTGCAGAATGGGGGCATCGCCTGAACAAGGGTGCCCTGCTACTGATCGACTACGGATTCCCGCGGCGTGAGTTTTATCACCAGCAACGGGGACGTGGAACCTTGATGTGCCATTACAGGCATCACGCTCATCCAGATCCCTTTTACTTGCCGGGCTTGCAGGATGTTACGGTCCACGTCGATTTCACCGCGATTATCGCTGCCGCCCACCCTGCCGGCCTGCAATTGCTGGGGTACGCAAGCCAGGGGCAATTTCTGCTTAACTGCGGCATTCTGGATAGACTGCAAGAAATTCCCCACGACACCCCGGAATACATCAGGGCGGCGAGTGCAGTTGGCAAACTGCTGATGCCGCACGAGATGGGCGAATTGTTCAAGGTAATTGCCATCGGGCGCGGCCTGGACGAAACACTCTGTGGCTTCGCCAACGGCGATCAGAGTCGTCGTTTGTAGTTACTGGCGCTTGGCCAGTTCGCGGAATCGATTGGGTTGGCTCAAAACCAGCAATCCAAATGCGTCGAGCAGTGCCTGGTCGACGTTATGCGGCCGGATGCTATAGATTGCACTGCCCAGCCGTTCCAGGTTTCGTGTTTCCAAGGTGATGGCACCCTGGGCGAAATCGGCCCGCCAGCGCGCGCTGACACTTATTTCGCTGCTGATTTCGAATTCTGCCCGTTCGACGTACTGGCGTTCGTTCTTGAATTCCTTGCAGGTGAAGGGCAATCCGAAGTTGAACAGCATGGCCCGGAAGCGTTCAACCGACGGGCCATCGCGCTCGACATGCAAGGCACTGGAGCCACTCAGGTGATAGGAGAAGCTTACCAGTTCGACCAAGGCCCCGGCACTCTGGGTCTGTGTGCGGTAATCGGCGAAACCTTCCTGCCAGGTGAGTTGGTTCAACTCGAACTGTTCGATCAGCGGGTAATCGCGGGGGACGTCCGGCTTGATGATATTCAGTTGCTGAACAAATTCATGAAGATAGAAAAACAGATGCTTCAACGACTGATCAATGGCTTCGTTGATCGACGTTCGTTCTGCCAGGGCGCTATGAATTTCACGCTGACGTACCTCGGCACGCTGGCGCAATTGGTCCAGCAGACTGCTGCTGATTTTCGGGGGAGCTTCTGCCTTGCTTGGCGGCGTATCCGGCATTACTTCTTGATGTGGGGTATTGATCGTTTTGACCGTAGGCTGGGCGGGGGCGATTTCCGGAAAAACCAAGGCTCTGTCGGTCATTCCTGCGCCGGAATTGGCCAAGTATTCACGACGGGCACGGCGTTCGGCAGACTCGAAGTCAAAAGCATCAATATCTGCAAGCAGGGAAGCTTCCAGCTCAGCAATATCCTTGCCTGTACCAGTCTTGCGCTCGCGTTTGGCACGGATCGCTTCAAGGATGGCAGAAAGTGGGCCTGTTTTTTCAGAATTGCTCATTGATGTGGCAAAAAGGTCGACTACACTGGTCTAATAATGTGTCCGATTAGGAGGGAGCGCAAGGTGGATATACTTTCGGTAGGCAGTTTAACCAGCGCACTGACTCAGGCGACGACCAGTGACGCGGTGAATACCCTAGTGCTCAGAAAGGCGATGGATATCGAGGCGCAGACTGCCCTGCAGTTGTTGCAAGCTGTGCCGCAACTGCCGAGCAATCCCCCAAACCTGGGAAACACCATCGACATCAAGGCTTGAGCTCTTCCAGCCAGTCGCGCAACATGGCCGCTACCAGCGGCCATTCTTTTTCGTGGGTGACGGCATGGCCCATGCCCCGGAAAATATGGGCATGCTGGCTGTAGGTGTTTGCGGTCGTCTGCACCAGGAAAGCCGGTACCAGAACGTCTTCTTCCGCGCCGAGGATCAGCATGGGCGGCTTGTGCATGGAATAAAGGTTGGGCAGGCTGAACATTGACATGTCCCATAGCGCGCGATGCGACTCCTGCTGCATCCGGCTCAGCCAGGCGGCCAACATCGTTTCATCGACTTCGCCGGCGAACAAGGTTTCGCGCAGTGTACCGGTGTCGGTGTATTTGCCATCCATGATCTGATTGATTTCCTGGAACAGCTGGGGCTTGTTGAGCATCAGGTGAAACTGGGAGGCAATCAGACCTTGCGGTGGCACCGAGCAAATCAGGGCGACGGCCGGGGCGTCACGGTGTTCCAGATATTTCTGGATGACGAAGCCGCCCATGGAGTGCCCGAGCAGGATGGGCGGCTCATCCAGCCAGTCAACGATGGTTTTGACGTCATCGACGTAATCGGCGATTGAGTGAGTATTGATTTGCTCGACACCATCGCTGCCGCCGTGGCCGCGAAGTGACAACGCGTAGCAGGGATAGCCCGCCTTGGCCAAAAAAGGCATGAAGGTTTCTGTCCACATCCAGCCGCCGGCAAAGGCACCGTGCACAAAGAGCAGTGCCGGTTTTACTGACTTGCGGGTGGGAAGGCACGAGTAAACTTCGAGGCCTTCGACAATCTGAGTTTTTAGCATGGGGCTCTGCTTAGGGTGAGGCGTGATTTAATGCGACTTTCACCCTGCGGTGCAAGGCAAAATGCTGAAGTGGATGTTGACGCTGGTAATTGCGATTTTCCTGCTGGGCATTGTCGGTCCGCATCTGGCGCGTTTTATTCGATTTGGCAAATTGCCGGGCGACTTTGCTTTTCGCTTTCGCGGTCGAGCCTACTCGTTTCCCGTGGCGAGCACGATCATATTCTCATTGTTGCTGTGGCTGGTCTCCCGCGTCATTAAGCTTTAGCTTGACGGCTCTGACCCTTGCCTGGTGGATACGTTCAGGAATGTGTGCTTTTTCGATGCAGGCGGCAGCGATTTTGCCAGCATCTAGCGAGTTAACGGCGGCAAGCGCCGTCAGCAAACGTTGTGGCGTCTCGTAAGGGCGGTTTTCCCAGCCGAGACGGCCCGTGAAATCGCACAGGCAGGCATCAAGCAGCTGCTGGAAGCGTTCCGGCCGGCGTAGCGCATCGGTTTTTTCGAACAGCGTGACGATGGTGTTCGCCTTGAGATCGGCGGCGCGGTGGATGTTGCCGTGATAGCGAGCCATCAGCAACGCAAGATCGCGACAATCGTTCGGCACACGCAGGCGGGCACACAGTTTTTCAGTCAGTTCGACGCTGCGTTCTTCATGGCCGATGTGGCGCGGCAGGATATCGGCCGGCGTGGTGCCTTTGCCGAGGTCGTGGGTTAACGCGGCGAAACGTACCGGCAGGCTGAAACGACGGAGCGCGGATTGATCGATCACCATCATCGTATGGATGCCGGTATCGACTTCCGGATGGTAATCCGCTCTTTGCGGCACGCCGAACAGGGCGTCCACTTCCGGTAGCAGGCGGGCCAGCGCACCGCAGTCGCGCAAAACTTCCAGCATCCGCGACGGCTTTTCTTCCATCAGACCGGTGGCCAGTTCCTGCCAGACACGTTCCGCCACAAGATGATCGACTTCGCCGCTGCTCACCATCTGGCGCATCAGGGCAAGTGTTTCCGGGGCCACTGAAAAATCATGGAAACGCGCTGCGAAGCGCGCGATGCGCAGGATGCGTACCGGATCTTCGGCAAAAGCCGGGCCGACATGCCTTAGCGTTTTTGCCAATAAATCCTGTTGACCGTGGAAAGGGTCGATCAGCGTCCCGTCGGCTGCCTTGGCCATCGCATTGATAGTCAGGTCACGGCGAGCGAGGTCTTCTTCCAGCGTCACGTCGGGGGCGGCGTGAAAGGTGAAGCCGTGATAGCCGTGCCCGCTCTTGCGCTCGGTACGGGCGAGCGCGTATTCCTCTTGGGTCTTGGGGTGCAGGAAAACCGGGAAATCCTTGCCAACCGGGCGGAAACCCTGTTTCAGCAAGGCCTCCGGGGTGGCGCCGACGACGACGTAGTCGCGGTCGGCATTGAGCCGGCCGAGCAGTTCATCACGGACGGCGCCGCCGACGATGAAGATCTGCACGGTCGGCCGTGCGGCTTTAGCGGCCGGCGCGGAAGCGGAAGCTGTCGAGCTTGCCCTTCGGCGTGTTGAGCGCAATATAGCTCGGTGCAATGGCTTCCAGCGCCGTCGGGCGCCAGTTGGCCGGCTGCTGGCTGCCTGCTTGGGCGACGCTGTCCTTTTCCATCGAGCGCAGGTTGTCCGGCGACAGCATCGGGCTGGGTGCCAGCCACATCAGACCTGCTTGCAGATAGGCCCAACCTTCGGAGAGCGCAATGATTTTGGCGGTGCTGCCGCTCAATGTCTTGGCGTAGTCGACCAGTTCGCGCAGCGTGTAGGTCTTCGGGCCGACCAGTTCGTAGGCCTGGCCATAGGTGCCGACATCGCTCAGGCAGTCGACGAAGGCATCGGCGACATCGGCAGCCCACACCGGCTGGAAGCGGGCATGGCCAAAACCGAGAGGGAAGACGGGGACCTTTTTCAGGATTTTGGCGAACATCGACAGGAAAGAATCGCCCAGACCGAAGATGACCGACGGACGGAATACCGTGACATCCAGAGCACCCTGAGCGGCCAGCACGAGGGCTTCACCATCGCCCTTGGAGCGCAGGTATTCGGAGGGGCCCTTGGGGTCGGCGTTCAGCGCGCTCATGTGCACCAGACGGCGGACACCGGTTGCCTTGCATGCAGCGATGATTTTCTTCGGCAGTTCGACATGGGCATTGGCGAAATCGCGGCTATAAGGCAGCGTGACATCGCGGCTGTGCAGGATGCCGACCAGATTGATCACTGCATCGTGGCCGCGCATCAGTTCGGTCAAGGTCTGTTCGCAACTGATATCGGCCTCCGGCATTTCGATGCCCGGCTGAATGATCAGCGCCTTCGTACGTTCGCGTCGGCGCGTCGGAATGGTGACCTCAATACCGCGCTGCGACAGGCGATTGGCGATATAGGTACCGACGAAACCGCTACCCCCCAGCAGCAAGACCTTTTTGATGTCCATTTGGAACCCCGGAAACTATGTTCGAAAAACTTGAATTTTAAGGCAAATCCGCGTCTTTGGGCGCATCGGAAGTACGAGCGCCGACCACACCGAGACGTGCCTTCAGAGAATCAGCCTTGCCGTTGAAAATCGCCGAATAATAAACCGCATTGCTCATGACCTTTTTAACGTAGTCGCGCGTCTCGCTGAACGGGATCGTTTCTGCGTAAATGGCGCCTTCCAGCGGGCGGTCTGCCCGCCATTTCTTGGCGCGACCAGGGCCGGCGTTGTAGGCAGCAGAGGCCAGTACCGGGTGATTGTCGAGGTTTTCCATGACCAGACGCATGTAGCTGGTGCCGAGCAGCACGTTGGTCTGGGTGTCATGCACCTGACCTTGGCTGAAATCGCGCAGGCCGATTTTCCGGGCGACCCATTTGGCGGTGGCTGGCATCAGTTGCATCAATCCCGAGGCGCCAACGTTGGATTTGGCCGAGGTGATGAAGCGGCTTTCCTGGCGCATCAGGCCGTAAACCCAGGCGTCGTCGAGGGACTGGTTCTGGGCGGCCGGGCGCACCTGCTCGCCGTAGGGCGCAAGAAAGCGCAACGAGTAGTCGTGCTCGTGTTTGGTCTTGTCGGCCGTATTGATGGCGCGGTCCCAGATCTGGTTGCGCTTGGCCAGATTGGCCGCGGCCAGCAACTCGCGGTCATCCATGCCGCGCAGCGACCAGTTCCATTCTTTGACGGCTTCGGTGCGCAGGTCGAGGCGGAAGAAAGCCAGGGCGCGGCGGATGGCCGGGTTGTCCTGGGCGGCCTTTTGTTCTTCAGGCGTCGTCGCCTTGGCCTTGGGTGGTGGCAAGATTTTGCGATCAAGTTCTTCGTCGGCCAGATTGCCGTAGAAGTTGGGCTGGCCGGAAATCTTCTCGAAGAGTGCGTCGGCCTCGGTGGTCCGGCCGCCAGCTTTCAGCGCGCGCCCCAGCCAGTAGGTCCATTCGGGTAGTACTGCCTGGGTCGGCGGCATGGCCTGGATGGTGTCGCGAACAATCCCCCATTCCTGCGAACGCAAGGCGGAACGTACTTTCCACTGAAAGGCTTCGTCCGAGAGCGGGGCCTTGCCGGCGTTGGCGTACCAGCCAACACTTTCCGTCATGTGCTTCTTGGCACCCTGCAGGGCGATCTGGCTCCACGCCCATTGGCGTTCGGAGTCCTGCAATTTGCCTTTGATCTTTTCCAGCTCGTCGGCGGCAATGCGCGGGTCGTTGCTGGCCAGGCGTTGGATGGCGATGGCGGCGAGTTCGCGCCCTGCCCGGCTGCTGCTCCAGTTGGCCGGCTGGCGGACAAGGTAACCCATGGCGCTGCTGATCGCGCTGTCGAGCGAACGGCTGTCGGGAGTCTGGCTAGCCGGCAGGTAATTCAGTGTCGTCTTGGCTGACCCAGGGCGGTTGCCTTCGAGTTGGCGGCGGGCACGGGCCCAAACTTCATCGGTGGTGATGCGCTGATTGGCGACCAAGGTGTCCATGATCGCGCGGCACGGCTCGGGTGGTTCGAGCATGGTCAGCCAGAGCTTTTCGGCCTCGGCGAGTACGGTCTGGTCGTTGCGGGCGAGGCGGGCCTGCTGGCTGTAGCAGGTGACATCCGGTTCAGGCGAGAGCAACTTGGGAAATTCGGCATCCACATCGGTCCACATGGCACGCTTGCCGAGCCAGCGAATCCAGTCGGCACGCAGCTTTTCGGCCACGTAACTACCCTCGTTCCGCTGCAGGAAATCACGCATGTCGGCCGGATCACCCTTGTCGATCCACATGCGCAGCCGGTAGCTCTCGGCATACGGGGTCAGTTCGTGATTGCCAAGCTGGCTGGTGGCCCGTTCCAGTTTGTTGAGGTCGCCGGCCCGGAAGGCATCGCGGGCGGCGAGAAAGGCTGAATCGTTGCTCTGGGCGAAGAGGTTGGTCGACAGGAGGAGACCAACGATGATGATGCGAAACTTCATGCTAGATTATTGCCATGGTTGAACCCGATGAGGATAACACGGCATGGCGCCGCACATTGCGCCGCGAGATGGTGGCGAAGCGGGCGGCGCTGGGCGACGAGGCGCACGCCGGCCTGTCGGCGGGTATTGTCGGACATTTGCTGACCGCCCTGCCTGCGCCTCAGGTGGTCGCTTTTTGCTGGCCAATCAAGCACGAGCCGGATGTGCGGGCGGTGGTGGCGCATTGGGAAGCGCTCGGCGCGCGGGCAGCATTGCCGGTTGTCGTCGCCGAGGCCGCGCCGCTCGCGTTTCGGCTGTGGACGCCGGACACAAAGCTGGCGCCGGATCGTTACGGAATACCGACGCCCATTTCGGGTGATTTCATCCAACCCGACCTGATTTTGCTGCCGCTCAATGGTTTTGATGCTGCCGGCTATCGGCTGGGCTATGGTGGCGGTTATTTCGACCGCACGCTGGCGGCGCTTTCGCCGCGTCCGCTGGCGGTGGGCGTAGGTTTTGAAGTCAATCGGCTGCCCAGCATTCGGCCCGAAAGCCACGATCAGCGGCTGGACTGGATCGTGACCGAGGCCGGGGCGTTCAGGCTGGACGCCTGAGCAGGACGATGGCGTAAGTGTTCAGCAGCCCGGCCAGCATGGCCAGCGCCGCCTGACGAAAATCGTAAAGCCCGGTTTGCGCCGCGAGGCTGAGGGTGTAGCCGTGATGCAGTGCAAGAACCCCGGCACCCAGGCTGAAGGCCAGCCACATGCGACGGCGGTGTTTGGACTGGTCAGGCAGCCCCCACGACTGGAGCGCGAGCACACCGGCCAGCGTTTGGCTCAGGGTTGCGACAAACAGAAAATAAATACTTAAAAGATAGGGGCTCATGCGGCCTGACAGGCGTTGCTGAAGCGTTTCAGTGCTTCTTCCAGCGTGCTGCGCGGGCAGCCGAAATTCAGACGCAGCCAGCCGGGGGCACCGAAATCGGCACCATCGGACAGGCCGAGGCCATGGGCTTCAAAATGGGCGGCGGGGTTGGCCAGCCCCAGTTCGCGGACATCGATCCAGGCCAGATAGGTGGCCTCGACATATTTCATTTTTGCCCCTTTTTCCCGGTTGACCGCAGCAAAGACCAAATCGCGATTGGTGCGCAGGGTTTCGATCAATTCACGATGCCAGTCGCCGCTGTCGCGGTAGGCCGCTTCACCGGCAGCCAGCCCGAGCACATTCACGTGCGGCACGATGCCGTGCATGGCGCGCTCGAAGCGGTGGCGCAGCTTGGCGTCGGAAATCACCGCGAAAGCGCAGCCAAGGCCGGGAATGTTGAAGGTCTTCGACGGCGCCATCAGCGTGATGCAGCGCTTGGCCGCTGCCGGCGACAGGCTGGCGAACGGGATGTGGCGCTTGTCGGCGTCAAGGATTAGGCCGCAATGGATTTCGTCGGAGCAGACGATCAGGTCGTTTTCCTCGGCCAGTGCCGCCAGATCGAGCAGCTCTTCACGGCTCCAGCAACGGCCGACCGGGTTGTGCGGGTGGCAGAGCAGGAAAAGCCGGGTGTCTGCGGTCAACGCCGCTTTCAGGGCATTTTGATCAAAATGCCAGCTATCGTCGGTGCAGGCCAGCTCGGCCCGGTTCAGCTTGCGGCCGGAAAAATGCGGCGCGGATAGAAAAGGCGGATAGATCGGGGTCGCCGTCAAAACCTCGCCGTCGACCGCCCGACAAGCCACGTTCAGGCCGGTGACCAGCCCCGGCAGCCAGACAATCCATTCCGGCTCGATTTGCCAGCTGTATTCCGTTTCAAGGTGAGTAAGTACTGACTCAACCAGCGAAGGCCACGGCCCGCCATAACCAAAGACGCCATGCTCGATGCGCCGGTGCAGCGCCGCCAGCACGGCCGGTGGCGCGGCAAAATCCATGTCCGCCACCCACAGCGGCAGAATGTCGCGACCGGCGTACTTGCTCCATTTGATCGAGTCGGAGCCGCGCCGGTCGATGGGCGTGTCGAAAGTGTTCAAACCCGGTTCAAACCGCCAGATGCTCGAACAGCACCGTCGACAAATAACGCTCGCCGCAGGACGGGATGATGACCACCACCAGCTTGCCGGCGTTTTCCGGGCGATTGGCAATTTCCAGCGCAGCCCAGGTGGCGGCGCCGGAAGAAATGCCGACGAGCAGCCCTTCTTCCGTCGCCATGCGGCGTGCCATGGTTAGCGCATCGCCATTCGTGACGCGGATCACCTCGTCGTAGATGACGGTATTCAGCACGGCCGGGACAAAGCCGGCGCCGATGCCCTGGATTGGGTGCGGGCCTTTCTGGCCGCCGGAAAGCACCGGTGAGGCATCAGGCTCCACCGCGACGATCCGGATTTGCGGATTTTTTGCCTTCAATGCCTCGCCAACGCCAGTCACCGTACCGCCCGTGCCGACGCCGGCGACCACGATGTCGACCTGGCCATCGGTATCACGCCAGATTTCCTCGGCGGTGGTCACGCGGTGAACGGCCGGATTGGCCGGGTTTTCAAACTGCTGCGGAATGAAATAGCGCGCATCGGCCTCGGCCAGCGCTTTCGCCTTGTTGATCGCGCCGGTCATGCCTTCCGGCCCCGGCGTCAGGATCAGCTCGGCCCCGTAGGCCTTGAGCAGCAGCTTGCGCTCGCGGCTCATCGTTTCCGGCATCGTAAAAGCGCATTTGACCCCACGCGCCGCACAGACCATGGCCAGGCCGATGCCGGTGTTACCCGAGGTCGGCTCCAGCACGACGGTATCCGGGCCGATCTTGCCGGCGGCAAGTGCCGCATCGAGCATGGCGACGGCGATCCGGTCCTTGACGCTGCTACCGGGGTTGAAAAATTCCAGCTTGGCGGCAACGGTGGCGTTGCAGCCAGCCGTGACGCGGTTGAGACGAACCAGTGGCGTATTGCCGACCAGCCCGGTGACATCGTTGGCGATTTTCATGGGAAGGCTCCGGATGAAGAACGGTAATTGTAGGCGACTCTGCGCTTGTCGTGGGCTGGGCGGCAATCAGTCGCCGGCTCGCCGAACAGACTACCCCGGCCGAGATCGATGGCCGCAATGCCGGCCAGCGCAAGATCCTGCCCGGTCTCGATGCCGCTGCGCTCGATCACGATGCCGGCGTGATGAGCCGCCTCGATGCGCTGGATCTCCTCTCCGGCCGGCAGTTGTAGGATGTCCGGTTCGAGATCAAGCAAATCCTCGATGGCCAGTCCGGCGCTCGGGTCGCGCAAGGCCAGCCGATACCCGCGCTGGCGATAATTGTGCAGGGCGTCGGGTAGCTGACGGGTATGACCGCACCACGCGGTATCGATTTGCAGCACGATGTCTTCGGGCCCCAGCCCGCAACGCTTCAAAATCGCTTCATAAACCAGCCCGTGCTGGTTCTGAACTGCCAGCAAATGGCGCGGATGCACCGAAAGCTGCAAGTAGCCGCCGGTATGTTGCTGCTGGGCCAAAAAATTCAGCGCATGCAGGGTGCGGCACAAGCGGTCGAAATACACGACCGACTCTGGCGTTTCGCAAAGCGCGTAAGCCTCGGCCGGGCTGACCACCGTGCCATCCTCGCGTCGGGCGTGCAGGATGGCCTGATGGCCGACCACACGCTGATCGCGAAGATCGACAATTGGCTGAAAGAGCGACCCCAGCCGCAGCCCGAGGTGCCACGCCGCCGCGCGCTTGCCATCCTGATAGAGCGAGCTGTCTTCAGTGTGGTCGGCAACGTTGAAATAGCGGATCAGATCGGTGAGCGGCATGCTGGTCTCCTATTTCTTCAGGTAAATCTGGTCAAAGGTGCCGCCATCGGCGAAGTGTGTCTTCTGCGCCTTCTGCCAGCCGCCAAAGGTGTCGTCGATCGTTACCAGTTTGATCTTCGGGAACTGCCCCGCGTATTTCGCCGCTACCTTGGCATCACGCGGCCGGTAATAGTGTTTGGCGGCAATGCTCTGCCCCTCTTCCGAATACAGGTAATCGAGGTAAGCCTGCGCCGTCAGCCGCGTGCCACGCTTCTCGACCACCTTGTCGACGACCGCCACCGGCGGCTCGGCGAGGATGGACAGGCTGGGGGCGACGATCTCGAACTTGTCCTTGCCGATCTCATTGACCGCCAGTTGCGCCTCGTTTTCCCAGGCAATCAGCACATCGCCCAGGCCGCGTTCGACGAAGGTCGTCGTCGACCCGCGCGCGCCGGAATCGAGCACCGGGACGTTCCTGAAAATCGCCGTCACCAGTTCCTTTGCCTTCTGTTCGTTGCCGCCCGGCTGTTTCAGCGCCCAGGCCCAGGCCGCCAGATAATTCCAGCGCGCCCCGCCGGACGTCTTCGGGTTAGGCGTAATCACGCCAATGCCTGGCTTGGCTAGATCGCCCCAATCATGGATGTTCTTCGGATTGCCTTTGCGCACCAGAAAGGCGATGGTCGAGGTGTAAGGCGAGGAATTATTCGGGAAGCGCTTCTGCCAATCAGCAGGAATCAACTTGCGCTCGACCAGCGCGTCGATGTCGTAAGCCAGCGCCAGTGTCACCACATCGGCCTCCAGCCCGTCGCGCACAGCCATCGCCTGCTTGCCAGAACCGGCGTGCGACTGGCGGAAATTGATCACCTGCCCGGTCTTGGCCCGCCAGTGCTTGGCAAAAGCCGCGTTGTAATCCTTGTAAAGCTCGCGCGTCGGGTCATAGGACACGTTGAGCAGCGAAGTCTGGGCGGCGGCACCGCTAATGCCGAGTGCTACGGTCAACCCGAAAAAAAGGGCAAATTTGAACATTTGAAACTCCAGTCATTTGAAATGATTGTGCGATGACTGGAGCCTAGGATTGCTTGGTTATTCTTGGAAAGAATTGATTATCACAAAAATATAACAAAAAAGAATTAGCGACTGTTCGCAACAACCCGGCACTGACCACATTGGCTACCCTGCCGGCACCTAAAGCTTGTCTTTAACAGACATCCGATTTGTAGCCGCCTCAATATTGTTTTTGTAATAATCGTTTAGTTTCATATAGAAAAAATCTTTGCAATTCATGGGTAAACTACACAAAATGTGTACTTGTCTATCAGCAGGTTTTGTAATTACATGCCCCCACGCTTTGTCGATTCAAAACTCCGCATCGTCTCGCCCAGCTTTGACTCTCCGCTGACGGACATCGTCATCGCGCTGGACCATCTCAGGAAATTGAGATTGGCTGGCGACACGCCTGCAGCCGTCTTCCATCAGCTAAAAGACATTTTCCACATGCTGGAAAGCCTGGGCTCGGCGCGGATCGAAGGCAACCACACCACCCTGGCCGATTACATCGAAAGCAAAATCGAGTCGCCCGCCACGCCCAGCGACCAAATTCAGGAGGTCACCAACATCGAGGGCGCGATGGATTACGTCGAAGAAGCAATCCAGGCGAGCGGCCATATCTCCGAAGCCTTCATCCGCGAACTGCACCAACTGACTGTGCGTGGACTGATTCGTGAAGGCGACAGCACGCCTGGGCAATATCGACCCGGCAACGTACAAATTGGCGGCGCCGACCACCTGCCGCCCGAAGCCGCCCTGGTCCCCATGCTGATGCAGGAACTCGCCGATTTCATCAACCGGGATGACCAGCCAAAATACGATCTGCTCAAGATGGCTATCGTGCACCATCGCTTTTGCTGGATACACCCGTTTGGCAACGGAAACGGCCGAACTGTCCGTCTGTTGAGCTACGCCATGCTCATCAAGTACGGCTTCAACGTGCAGGCCGGCGGCCGCGTGCTCAACCCCACGGCTGTATTCTGCAACGACCGCAACGCCTACTACGCCATGCTCTCCGAAGCGGACACCGGCACCGACGAAGGGCTGGAAAAATGGTGTCTCTACGTGCTCGGCGGTATCCGGAACGAGCTTGAGAAGGTCGACCGCCTCACCCAGTACAGCTATCTGCAGGAAAAAATCCTGCGTCCCGCCCTGGCGTACGGCAAATCGCGCCGGCAATTCACTGCGCAGGAAGAAGCGGTGCTCAGCATGGCCATCGCCAAAGGCAGCTTCCGCGCTGCCGACGTTGACGCCGTGCTACCCGACCTGAGCCAGCGGCAACGTACCTACCTGATTACCAAGCTGGTCAATCAGCACATGATCCGTCCCATCGCCGAAGGGAGCCGAACCTACACCGTCAGCTTCACCAACAGCTACCTGCTGCGCAACGTCATCCACGCCCTGGAAATCGAAGGCTTCATTCATCCAGCGCTCAAATCGGCGCAGGGCTGAGGCAAATGGCCGGGCGACCGGTGTATGCCGGCGACGATCAGGATGTCGCGCCAGCCCGTTCCAGATTCAGCGCCAGCAGGCGGCGGAGGATTTCTTCGTCGGGCATGTCGGGGGTGTAGTCGGTCCAGCCGTAGGCGGCGGCGACCGCTTGGTCGAGGGCTTTGTGGGCGAGGTCGAGCCAGGCCGGGCGGGCGTTGTAGAGGTTGGTCAGGTTGCGTTTTTTGAGGTCGGCCTCAAAGCCGGGTTTGGCCACCGGGCGTTTCGGGAAGCCGGCCTTTTCCTCTTCCGGGGTGATCACCCAATCGACCCACTCGGTCGGGTTGAGCCAGTTCTCGCGCAGCTCGTTGAGGCGGCGGGCGGCCGCGGCAATGTTGGCGGCGACGATCTCGCCGGCCATGCACGCGGGCGAGGCCTGAGCGGCGCCGGGGGCGGTGTCGCGCGGCGTCAGGCCGGCCGGGAAGGGGAAGGTTTCGAAGCAGGTGGTCGGGGTGTAGCGCGGATCGTTGCCGACGCCGAGCCAGGTGCAGAGGCTTAGCGACCAGAGTTCGTGGAAGCGGGAATGCAGGATGCCGAAGGTGGTGTCGTCGGAACGGGCGATGACATCGAGTAGGTTCATGGCCAACGTAGGCGTAGATCGCCACGCAAAAATACGGTGCTTTGCAACGACCGGCGTCACAATGAAACGTGGCAGCGGCGCGAGAGCTTTGCGCATTTCAAGGCGAGGGCGCTCGTAAAGCCACCATTGTTCACGGGTTTTGGTGTTTCGGTCTTGGGCGCGAGCGGGCTGCACATTTTCAAGCGCGAACTGAAATGGCGCTTCGTACAGCGCTGCATCGCTGACGGACAGTCCGGTGAAGTCGATAACCCAAGTATCTGAATCGTTGCGAACAACGTCGGTGGCGTTGATCCACGGGTGAAGAACATCGGCGTTGGAGCGCCCGTTTGGGTTACCGGTGGTGGATAACCAAGCGCGCGCGGTTTCACCCGGAATGTCGAACGGGCCGTATTTTTTGATGCCTTCGAAGCAGACGACAGCATTTTCGGGGAGCCGCTTGGCTAGAGTGAGGTTGATGCCCTCGCCCGCCGTCAAATCGGCATGAATAGCTGCGACTTCCGCGCCATCCAGCCGATTGCTACGGTCAACCGGAAAAATCGGCCCAAATCCCAAAAGCGAAACGCGCACGGCGGCGCCGTCGTTGATCCATGCTTCGTCGCTCCAGGCTTCAAAAATGCGCGTGGTGTCGACGATGCGTTCGAGTACCTTGCGGTTGGCGCCGCCGCGGATGGAGTTGGTGGAGACGAGGCCGGCGGCTTGCAGTTTTCCCGCTGCGATCTGGGCGCGGGCTTTCTCGAACCAGTAGGTGACGAGGTCGGCGCCGCCGGGGACGCGGCCGTCGTAGGTTTTGCGCAGGGTTTCGACGTAGTCGTCGCCGAGTTCGCCGCGCATGACCGAGCCGCCGAGGAAGGGCGGGTTGCCGACGATGACGTCGGCGGTGGGCCAGATGGCTTCGGAAACCTCAACCCCTCCCGGCCTCCCCTTTTCAGGGGAGGAGCACGGCGCCCCGGGGCTTGAGGCTTCTGCTTCCCCCCTGTCAAGGGGGGATTGAGGGGGGTTTGGGAAAGTCAGGAGGGCGTCGCGGTGTTCGATGCCGTCGAGCGGCTTCAAAATCGGGTTGATGGCGTGCGGGTAGCCGTTGCGCCGGCACCACTGGATGTCGCCGATCCAGACGGTGACGCGGGCGAGTTCGGCGGCGAATTCGTTGATTTCGAGGCCGAGGATGTTGTGCGGGCCGGTGTGCATGGCGAGTTCGGGCTGCAGGCCGAGTTCCTGGGCGTCGACGTGGGCGCGCTTTTCGATGTCGCGCAGGGCTTTGAGGGCGAGGTACAAGAAGTTGCCCGAGCCGCAGGCGGGGTCGAGAACGCGGAAGGCGTTGAGGCGGTTGAAGAAGCCCTGGAGCAGGGCGTTGCCGTTTTGCAGGGCGTCGTTGGGGCGGTATTCGTTCTTCTTGCGGCCCTTGACCATGCCGAACTTGGGGGCGAGTTCGGCGATCTGGCGCGGGTGGCTTGCCATTCGGCGGCCAGCGGTTCGCGGACCAGCGGGTCGATCAGTTTGGCGATGGTGCCGGTGTCGGTGTAGTGGGCACCGAGCGGGGCGCGGGCGGCGGGGTCGAGGCCGCGTTCGAAGAGGGTGCCGAAGATGGTGGGGTCGATGGCGCGCCAGTCCATGTCGGCGGCGGCGCGGTGCAGGGCGGCGAGGTCGGCGGCGGTGAGGGGCGGGACGTCGATGGCTTTGAAGAGGCCGCCGTTGAACCAGGCGATGTCGTGGTCGCCGTAGTCGCCGCCTTTTTTCTGCATGGCGATGAAGAGTTTTTCGATGCGGCGGGCGGCTTTGTCGGCGTCGCTGCCGGCGTGCTTGAGGAGGTCGGTGAAGATGCCGAGGGGGAGCAGGGTTTCGTCTTCGGCGAACATGCAGAACAGGCACTGGACGAGGAAGTGGGCGACTTTCTGCCCTTCTTCACCACGTGTCCGCATGGCGGCGGCGAGTTGGGCGAACTGGCCGGCGGCGTGGGCGGTGATGGCGGCGGTGGATTTTTCTGGCCGCAGCTTTTTGGGGTCGGTGAACACCCATTTGAGGAGCTGGCGGGCTTCGGGCTCGATCAGTTGTTCGATGCGGATGGTGCGCGGTTCGTCCGGATAGCCGGTGAAGGCGGTGTGGATGATGATGTGTTCGCGGTCGCAGACGACGAGCAGCGGCGGGTTTTCAAGTTGCAGCGCGTAGTCGGTGAGCTGCTTGAGGGCGGCGCCCAGGTCGCGGCCGGGTTTCTTGTTTTCCCAGCCGAAGTGGCCGCGCTTCCAGACGTCGGCCCAGCCGTTGCCGCCGCTGGATTTGCCGGCGCCGCGTTCGAAGCAGTAGTGGTCGGGGTCACGCGGTTTGTCGACGCCGAGCAGGTCGCATAAATCACTGAAATGCTGCTGCGCCCCGGCCCGTTCGGTGGTGGTGTTGTTTTTCCAGTAGGCGATGAAGGCTTCGGGGGTCATGGCGGGCGGTTGGATGGGCGAAAGGCGCAGTGTAGCGATGCCAACGGGATTGGGAAACGATTGCTGCGGTCAACCGGAAAATTTGGCAGAAATTGAAAGGTTTTGGGGCGAGCTTTCGAGGTGTTTCTGCTGTCTAGATGGGCTGGCTATCGAGCGCGTCGGCCACTATTTCCTGCGTCATCGGATAGGCGGCCAGGCCTTGCCGGAGAATTTCGCGCAGCGGGCGGATTGTGTTGGTCATTGCCTTTGGCGCTGCGTCCCACGCGGTACGCAGGGCGGCTGGGTCGTGTTCGCTGAGGGTGGCGGCCAGCGTCAGCGCTTGCTGGCGATCCTTGGCTGTTTTTTCCGGAAAGCCGCTGCGCTGGGTGCTGGCGTAGAGCTTGTGCCACACGAAGCGCCCGGCTTGCGGCAGGCGGACGGGGATGCAGTGCCCTCCGGCGAGCAGGGCGGCAGGTTCGGGGGCTTCCAGCAGGTAGTCGTAATGGGGAACGCCTTGCGCCGCCCATTCCAGTTCGGGAATTTGAATGATGGTGCCAACGGGTTCGCCGGGCGCCAGTACGTCGACGCGCAGGGCTTGGACACCGGGGAGCCTGACGGAGGTCGACGGCTTGCTCGACGGCAGGCCGGGAATTGCTGCGAAAGGCAGGCCGGTGGCTTTGAGGGTGCCGAGGAAGGAGATCGGGGCAGCCAGCTTGAGGCATTGGCGCCGGGCCAGGTCGATGTCCTGGGGGCGGGCGGTGACGGCGATGGCGCCGAGTTCGTTGAGCCAGGCCATGTAACCGAGGGTGCCGACCAGCACCAGCCCGGGATCAAAGGCGCCCAGGTTATGCAGCTCGACGAGGACGCGGGCGGTCTGTTTGTCAGCGACCTGAAAGCCGAGTTTGCGCAGGGCGACGACCTGCGTGGCGCTCCATTCGGCAAAGTCCATCTGCGTTTGCATGGTCTCGCGGGCGGCGATGTCGTCCTCGCGTCCGACCAGCGTTTCGGCTTGTTTGCCGGGGGCGGGGTAATAGACCCGATAGCAGTAGGCATAGCCGCTGCCTTTGCGCACATGCAGTGTGCCAGGGGTGCCGGGGAGCAAGGGGCCGGCGCCCAGCGTACGCTCCTTCAGTTCGGCGTACTGGGTGCGAAAAGCCAATTCATGGTCGCGAAAAAGGGCCGGTGCTGGCATGGACTTACCCCATAAAATTTGTGTTTATGGGGTAAGTTTGGACGCAAGCCAAATTTTTACCCAATAAATTTACCCTTTGTTGGGTAAAAATTGTTTGTCATCTAGCCCAAAAACAGCTTGTAAGCCGGATTCTGGCTTTCGTCCCAGTGGGCGTAGCCGAGCTTGGTCAGGAAGTCCTCGAATTTGCCCATGTCGCCCGGCGGCACTTGCATGCCGACCAGTACACGGCCGTAATCGGCGCCGTGGTTGCGGTAGTGGAAGAGGCTGATGTTCCAGCCGGCGCTCATCTGGGCCAGGAAATTCATCAGTGCGCCCGGCTTTTCGGGGAATTCGAAGCGGTAGAGCAGTTCGCGCATGCCCTTTTCGCAGACTGCCGGGGCGTGGCCGCCGACCATGTAACGAATGTGGTTCTTGGCCATTTCGTCATCGGTCAGGTCGAGCGTCGGGTAGCCGTGTTTTTGCAGGCTGTCGACCAGCTTCAGCGATTCCTTGCGGTCGCCGACCTGGACGCCGACGAAGACGTGGGCTTCGTTGGCTGTGTGGTAGCGGTAGTTGAATTCGGTAACGTTGTGCTTGCCGATCAGCGACAGGAATTTTTTGTAGGCACCGGGCTTTTCGGGGAGGGTGACGGCAAAGACGGCTTCGCGCTGCTCGCCGAATTCGGCGCGCTCGGCGACGAAGCGCAGGCGGTCGAAGTTCATGTTGGCGCCGGAGGTGACGGCGATCAGGTTCTTGTCCTTCAGCTTGTGCTGGCGAGCGTATTCCTTGGCGCCGGCCACGGCCAGCGCACCAGCCGGTTCGAGAATCGAGCGGGTGTCCTCGAATACATCCTTGATGGCGGCGCAGATGGCGTCGGTGTCGACGAGGATGACTTCGTCGAGGTATTCCTTGCACAGACGGAAGGTTTCTTCGCCGACCAGCTTGACGGCGGTGCCGTCGGAAAACAGGCCGACCTGCTCAAGCCGAACGCGCTTGCCGGCAGCCAGCGATTGCTTCATCGCATCGGCATCAAAGGTTTCGACGCCGATGACCTTGATATCCGGACGCAGGCGCTTGATGTAGGCGGCGACACCAGCGGCCAGCCCGCCACCGCCGATGGCGCAGAACACGGCGGTGATCGGCCCGTTGTGGCGCGAGTGCTGGCGCAGGATTTCCATGGCGACCGTGCCTTGCCCGGCGATCACTTCGGGATCGTCGAAGGGATGGACGAAAGTCAGCTTTTCGGCTTTTTCCAGTTCGACTGCGTGGGCGTAGGCTTCGTCGAAGGAGTCGCCATGCAGCACAACTTCGCCACCGCGCGACCTGACGGCGTCGATCTTGATGCCCGGCGTCGAGGTCGGCATGACGATGACCGCCCGGCAGCCCAGCTTTTTGGCCGACAGCGCGACGCCCTGGGCGTGATTGCCGGCCGAGGCGCAGATGACGCCGCGCTTCAGTTTTTCCGGCGAGAGGCTGGCGATCTTGTTGTAGGCGCCGCGCAGCTTGAAGGAAAACACTGGCTGCATGTCTTCGCGCTTGAGAATAATCTTGTTGCCGACCCGGGCGGAAAGGTTGCTGGCCAGGTCGAGCGGCGTTTCAATCGCCACATCGTAAACCTGAGCGTTGAGAACTTTTTCGAGATAATCCGGGTGCATTTGGCGCAACTCATTAAGGCAAAAGGGAGATTCTACGGGTGGAGTGGCTAAACGTCACGGCGGAAAGCGGGCTTTGGGGCTTGCTGGCGGCCAGTTTTCTCTCGGCAACAGTGCTGCCCGGCGGCTCGGAGGCGCTGTTGTGGGGCTTTTTGCACCTGCATCCGGCTGAATACGGCCCGGCACTGGCGCTCGCCACGCTCGGCAATACGGCCGGCGGCATGACTTCATGGTGGTGCGGCCGCTATCTGCCGCGCTGGCAACGGCTGGAAAACTTGCCGCACAAAGATAAGCTGGAGCGTTGGGGTAGCCCCGCGCTGCTGCTCGCGTGGGCGCCGATCATCGGCGATGCCCTGTGCGTCGCCGCCGGCTGGCTGCGGCTACACTGGTTGCCCTGCTGTCTGTTCATGGCCATCGGCAAGTTTGCGCGCTACTGGCTGGTCGCCCAAACTGCCGTGAGTTGATGATGTCTGATGCTGCCCCGCCCGACGCGATCTCCTTTCGAGAAGCCTTTTTCTTCTGGCTGAAGCTCGGTTTCATCAGTTTTGGCGGCCCGGCCGGGCAAATTTCGGTGATGCATCAGGAGCTGGTGGAAAAGCGCCGCTGGCTGTCGGAAGGGCGATTTCTCCATGCGCTGAATTACTGCATGGTGCTGCCCGGGCCGGAGGCCCAGCAATTGGCGACTTACATCGGCTGGCTGATGCACCGGACCCGCGGCGGCCTCGTGGCAGGTGCGCTGTTCGTTCTGCCTTCGTTGTTCATCCTGATTGCGCTGTCGTGGATTTACATCGCCTACGGCAACACGACGCTGGTCGCCGGCCTGTTTTTCGGGATCAAGCCGGCGGTGACGGCCATTGTGTTGCAGGCGGCGTGGCGCATCGGCTCGCGGGCGCTGAAGAACAGGTTTTTGTGGGCGATAGCGGTGGCGGCCTTTGTCGCCATTTTTGCTTTTGCCACGCCCTTCCCGGCCATTGTCGCGGTGGCCGCACTAGTCGGTTACCTCGGCGGACGCTTGCGGCCGGGCTGGTTTGGCAGTTTCCGCGGTCAACCGGAAAAAACGGCCAAAAACAAAATTTCTGCTCTGATCGACGACGATACGCCGACGCCGGAACATGCGCGGTTCAAATGGCCGCGCCTGCTCACGGTGGCTGCCAGCGGTGCCGTGCTCTGGGTGCTGCCGATGGGCCTGCTGACGGCGACGCTGGGTTGGGATCACACGTTGACGCAGATGGGCTGGTTCTTTACCAAGGCGGCGTTGCTGACCTTTGGTGGCGCCTACGCGGTGCTGCCCTACGTTTATCAAGGTGCCGTCGTGCATTACGGCTGGCTGATGCCGACCCAGATGATCGACGGCCTGGCTCTTGGCGAGACGACACCGGGGCCGCTGATCATGGTCGTCGCCTTCGTTGGCTTCCTCGGCGGCTACCAGACGGCGCAGATGCAGGTGATGTTCGGGCCGGATGGTCTGTTTCTCGCAGGAGCGCTGGCGGCTTGTCTGGTGACGTGGTTTACCTTCCTGCCGTCGTTCATTTTCATACTGATTGGCGGGCCGCTGGTGGAGACGACACACGGCCAGCTCAAATTCACGGCGCCCTTGACGGCGATTACCGCTGCCGTGGTCGGTGTGATTCTCAATCTGGCGATGTTTTTCGCCTATCACGTGCTGTGGCCACAGGGTTTTGCCGGCACATTCGACTTTGTTTCGGCCGGTATCGCGCTGGCTGCGGCGCTGGCACTGTTCCGTTTCAAGCAGAGCGTCATGCGCGTTATCGCGGCCAGTGCGCTGCTCGGATTGTTGCTGAAGATCACCGGCATTTAAGGAAGCTGAACCTTTGACTGCCGTGTTGCGTCTACCTGTGCCCGCGTCTTGCCCCGCAATACGCTAAAATCCCCCTTTTGACGGACCACCGGCTGCTCACATGACTGCCCGCCTGCGCGAAATACCTTACAACTACACCTCGTTTTCCGATCGTGAGATCGTTATCCGCCTGCTCGGCGCCGACAACTGGGCCGTGCTCGATGAACTGCGTTCCGAGCGCGTCACCGGCCGTTCGGCCCGCATGCTCTACGAGGTGCTGGGCGACATCTGGGTCGTGCAGCGCAATCCGTATCTGGAAGATGACCTGCTCGACAATCGCGATCGTCGCGATGCGCTGGTCAACGCGCTCCTTCATCGCCTTTCCGAAGTGGAAAAGCGTCGCATGGCGACCGAAAACGACGATCCGGAACGCTCCGCCAAGGTCAAGCGCCTGGTCGATGCGGCCCGGGATGCAGTCCACCGCTTTGCCGAACGTTTTGCCGAAACTTATGACCTGCGTCGCAAGGTTTTGAAAATTCTTGGCCGGCATACGCGCAAGGACAACATCGCATTTGATGGCTTGGCCCGTGTCTCGCATGTGACCGACGCCACTGACTGGCGTGTCGAATACCCCTTCGTCGTCCTCAATCCCGATACCGAAGAGGAAATCGGTCATCTGGTGCGCGGTTGTATTGAAGCCGGCCTGACCATCATCGCCCGCGGCGGTGGCACCGGTTACACCGGCGGCGCCGTGCCGCTGACCCGCCATGCAGCGGTGATCAACACCGAAAAACTGATCGACATCGGCCCGGTTGAAGAGCTGGTGCTGGCTGGTCATGAAACGCCCTACGCCACTATTCGTACGGGCGCTGGTGTGGTGACTGACCGTGTTTCTGAAGCTGCCTCGCTGGCTGGCCGTGTTTTCGCGGTTGATCCGACGTCGGCTTCTGCTTCCTGCATTGGCGGCAACATCGCCATGAACGCCGGCGGCAAGAAGGCTGTGTTGTGGGGAACTGCGCTCGACAACCTGGCTTGGTGGAAGATGGTTGACCCGGACGGCAACTGGCTGGAAGTCGAACGCGTCAATCACAACTACGGCAAGATCCACGAGCAGGAAAACGTCGAATTCCGCCTGAAGCGCTTCGATTCGACCGGCAAGAAATTTCTCGGCGAAGAAATCCTGACCATGCCGGGCGCTGCCTGCCGCAAGATCGGGCTGGGCAAGGACGTGACTGACAAGTTCCTTGGCGGTATTCCCGGCGTCCAGAAGGAAGGCACCGACGGCATCATCGTCGCCGCCCGCTGGGTGCTGCACAAGATGCCGCCGGTGGCGCGCACGGTTTGTCTGGAGTTTTTCGGCCAGGTGCGCGAAGCGGTGCCGGCCATTGTCGAAATTACCGATTACTTCAAACCAGGCGGTGCCGGGCATGCCGCCGGCGTGCAACTGGCCGGTCTGGAACATCTCGACGAACGCTATGTGAAGGCCGTCGGCTACGCGACCAAGGCCAAGCGCCATGGTCGGCCAAAGATGGTGCTGATCGGCGATCTCGTTGGTCACGACGAAAATGCAGTGATGGCTGCTGCTTCGGAAGTTGTCCGCATGTGCAACTTGCGCGCTGCCGAAGGCTTCATCGCGGTCAACGCCGAAACCCGCAAGAAATTCTGGCTCGACCGCTCACGCACCGCCGCCATTTCGCGCCATACCAACGCCTTCAAGCTAAACGAGGACGTGGTGATTCCGCTGCCGCGCATGGGCGACTACTGCGACGGCATCGAGCGCATCAACATCGAACTGTCGACGCAGAACAAGCTGGCCTTGTGTGATGCGCTCTCCGAATTTCTCAAGGGTGATCTGCCCCTGCATCGCGGCGATACGACGCTGGATACCGACGTGCTGCTCGGTGATCGTCGTCAGGCCGCGCTCGATTACGTTGAAGCTGTTCGTCTGCGCTGGGCATGGCTGCTGGAAAATCTCGACCTGCCGCTGGCTGAAGCCGAATCGCGCTTCGCCTCCTACGGCGTGGTGGCCGGCGAATTGACCAATCGGGCAGACAATCCGATCCTGTTTCACCGCCTGCAGGATTACTCCGTGCGCGTGTCGTGGAAGCAGGAGCTGCATGCCCGGCTGGCCAAGATTTTCGACGGCGGCGTTTATCGTCCGATCATCGAGCGCATCGAAGCCATCCACAAGGAAGTGCTGCGCGGACGGGTTTTCGTGGCGCTGCACATGCATGCCGGCGACGGTAACGTGCATACCAATCTGCCGGTCAATTCCGACAATTACGAGATGCTGCAGACGGCTTACAAGGCCGTCGACCGTATCATGCACATCGCCCGCGGACTGGATGGCGTCATTTCCGGCGAGCACGGCATCGGCATCACCAAGCTGGAATATTTGACCGAAGCCGAACTTGGCCCCTTCCGCGCCTACAAGCAGAAGGTCGATCCGGAAGGCCGTTTCAACAAGGGCAAGCTGATGCCTGGCGGCGACCTGGGCAATGCCTATACGCCATCGTTCAGCCTGCTCGGCACTGAATCGTTGATCATGGAACAGTCCGAAATCGGCAAGATCTCGGACATGGTCAAAGACTGTCTGCGCTGCGGCAAATGCAAGCCTGTGTGCTCGACGCACGTGCCGCGGGCCAACCTGCTCTACTCGCCACGCAACAAGATTCTGGCGACCTCGCTGCTGGTCGAAGCCTTCCTTTACGAAGAGCAGACCCGACGCGGTATTTCGCTGAAGCATTTCGACGAATTCAACGATGTGGCGGACCATTGCACGGTCTGTCATCGCTGCCTGAAGCCTTGCCCGGTCGATATCGACTTCGGCGATGTCTCGGTTGCCATGCGCAATTTCCTGCGCAAGCAGGACAAGAAGCGCTTCAGCCCGGGTACGGTCGCCGCAATGACCTACCTGAATTTGAAGGATCCGGCGACGATCAAGGTGATGCGCGGCGTCATGATGGACTTTGGCTTCAAGGCCCAGCGTCTCGCCCACAAGGCAGCCAAGGCGGTTGGCCTGATTCAGGACAGTCGCGCTCATCCGCCGGCAACGCTGGGGGCGCCGACGGTCAAGACGCAGATCATCCACTTCCTGAATCGACCGATGCCGGGCAACCTGCCCAAGCGTACGTCGCGTGCCTTGCTCGATATTGAGGACGACAAGGTGATCCCGGTCATCCGAAATCCGCGCAAGACGACCGAGGAATCGGATGCCGTGTTCTATTTCCCGGGTTGCGGTTCGGAGCGCCTGTTCTCGCAGGTCGGTTTGGCCACGCAGGCGATGCTTTACGAAGTCGGCGCCACCACGGTGTTGCCGCCGGGCTACTTGTGCTGCGGCTATCCGCAGACTGCCTCCGGTGACGAAGACAAGGGGCAGAAGATTACGACGGACAACCGCGTGCTCTTCCACCGCGTGGCCAATACGCTGAATTATCTCGATATCAAGACAGTGATCGTTTCCTGCGGAACGTGCATGGATCAGCTGCAGAAATACCAGTTCGAGAAGATTTTCCCGGGTTGCCGCCTGCTCGACATCCATGAATATCTGATGGAAAAGGGTGTCAAGCTGGAAGGTGTCGAGGGCACGCGCTACATGTACCACGACCCCTGCCACACGCCGATGAAGGCCTACGCGCCGCTGGCCGTCACCAAGGCATTGATGGGCCAGGAAGTGCCGCTGACCGACCGTTGTTGCGGTGACGCTGGCTCATTCGCCTATTCACGCCCGGATATCGCCACTCAGGTGAAATTCCGCAAGCAGGAGGAGATTGAATCGGGTGCTGCCAAGTTGCGAGCCGACGGTTTCAAGGGTGACGTCAAGATACTGACATCCTGCCCGGCCTGTCTGCAGGGGCTGTCCCGTTACGATGACGATGCCGGTACCAAGGCGGATTACATCGTGGTCGAGGTGGCCAAGCATTTGCTCGGCGACAACTGGATGGCGGATTACGTGGGCAAGGCGAACACCGGCGGCATCGAGCGCGTGCTGCTTTAAGTTTTTGGCTGTTTTTTCCGGCTGACCGTGGAATGCTTCATTCATCGGTCGCGGAGGCTTGTGCTATAAGGTTTCTGATGTGATTCTGTCTGGATTCCTGGAGAAAGCAGCGTGACGGTCGGCAATCAAGCCTGTGAGTTGTGTGCAAATGCCGGGGGCTTTGTCCTCTGGCGTTCGGATCTGTGCCGCGTCATTCGCGTCGATGATCCTTTTTATCCAGGTTTCTGCCGCGTGATCTGGAACGATCACGTGCGCGAAATGACCGACCTGGACGCCGCCCATCAGGCCATGTTGATGCGCGTTGTATTTGCCGTCGAGGCGATGGTTCGCCGGCTCTTTATTCCCGATAAAATCAACCTCGCCAGTTTTGGCAACATGGTGCCGCACGTTCATTGGCACGTGATACCCCGTTGGCAGGATGACCGGCATTTTCCGGAATCCTTGTGGGGCAAGGTGCAGCGCGAAACGTCGGTACAACGTCCGGCGATCAGTGACGAGCTGATGATGCAGACGCTGACTGTGGTGCTGGCAGAGAGTGAAAAAGGCTGAATTGAGCATGACTATGACTGATACCGAGGCGGCTGAAATTACCGATCTGCAGAGCGGGACGGACTATCTCGCGCAGTTGTCACTGGCTAATCCAGTGGTGGCGGAGCGGCAGCTCATGTGCTTCCTCGATGCGCTACTGCTCTCACCGCCCGAGCCCGGTATCTTGCTCGCCTTGCTTGAACAGGCGCGGGCACCGCTGTGTTTTGTCGAAGAAGAAATGGCTCGTCGTTACCATAACAAGGCATTGCCGCTGGCGAGCGACGAGGAGTCTTACTTCCAGCAGGTGGTATCCGCCTGGCGAAAGGTGGGCAAAGCCTATGCCCTGTGTGCTCGACTGGAAGAGCCGGAGGCCGAGAACGCGCAGTATGTCGCCCTGATGGCGACGATCCTGCATCGCTGCCTGTACTACACCGGAATGATTATTCTGGAGCACTACCGCGCGCGCCGTGATCTGCCACCGGGCGTCTGGCTGGACCTGCACGGCTATTACGAAACCGCCGAAGAATGGGGCATCGCCTACACGCCGGTTGAGGATGTTCTGGAAAACAACCTGCAGGCAACGCATTGTGCTGCGGCTTACACGACCCTGTTGCTGATTGATATTGCCAGTCCTTACAGTAACAGCGTGCGTAATCTGAATCTGATTCGACGCTGGGCCGGCATGTGGGCGCCGCTGGTCTCCATCCATAGGCTGGATGACGATCTGGAGGTGCCGGCTTACGTCATCGAACTGATGAAGGATGCACCGCTGCATCCTGCCGCGGTGGCCGAGGAACCGCCCGCCGATGCCAGGCGTCTCGATACCACGCGTCTGGGACTGCAGATCAATCACATGCTCAGCCAGCTTCGGCAGCGCGTTACGCCATCCCAGCTTGGTCTGGGTGAAGAGACCAGTGGACATGTGATCAGCTTGCTTGATCACCTTGCCCGGCCATGGACTCAGTCGGCTTCACCGCGTCGGTTTCGCCGTTTTTCAACCCAGGGTATTGCCAGGGTGGCCGTTGGTTTTGAGGCGATGCATTTTTGCGTCACCGGGAAGGAATTCGAACAGCCTGATTCGGCCGCTTCATTTTCACGGGGCGAGTTTGACCAGCTTTTCACGTTTGGTGACTGTGTTCAACCCGGGCGGGAACTGGCGATCAAACCGCAAATCACATTCCCGGTGGATGAGTGGTCGGTTATCAATCACTCTGCCAACGGTTTTCGACTGGGTCGCAGCAATGCCGGGCAGCGAATTTCGCATGGACAATTGATGGTGGTGTGCCCGCATGATGGCGATCACTTCCTGCTGGCTCAGGCGACCTGGTTGATGCAGGATGAAACCGGCGGGCTGATCGTTGGTGTCGCCACCCTGCCGGGAATGCCAACCGGGATCGGCGTGCGGATCGCATCGTCGAAAATCGGCAACCAGGAGCGCTATGTGCGCGCCTTTTTGTTGCCCCCCGTAGCGGCGATCAAAGAAGAGGGTTCAATCGTCCTGCCACCCGGCATGTATCAGGCGGGCCGTATCGTCGAAGTATTTACCGATGATGACACCGTCGGGCAACTTCGCCTGAACCATATTTTGCAGCGTGGGACTGATTACGATCGCATCAGCTATCAGGTGCTGTGAGCTATCTTGGTACGGTGTTGGGGTGAGTGCGCTAAACTAGCGTCCTCATCCAGGAGGAAACTATGGCTGGTATTGATCGTGATACCCCAATACCAAGCGAGATCAAGTTGCACCAGAAGTCCCGTCGCTTGGAGCTGATTTACGAAAACGGCGAAAATTATTCGCTGGATTTCGAGTATCTACGGGTTTATACGCCCTCGGCAGAGGCGCGTGGCCACGGTGTTGGCCAGGAAACATTGCAGACCGGAAAACGCGACGTCGATGTTGAACGGATAGAGCCGGTTGGTACTTATGCATTGCGACTGGTCTTTTCAGATGGCCATGATAGCGGTCTCTATTCGTGGGACTTGCTCTACAACCTGGGAAAACACCACGACGAATTGTGGCAGGAATACCTTAACCAAATCGAAACTCAGGGAATGTCGCGCGATATCGACAGTACCTCACGCCAGGCCGCATCCAGTTGCGGCCATCACCACTAAAGTCATGAAAAACGACACGACACACTTTGGCTACGAATCCGTGGCCGAGCAGGAAAAGGCACGCCGCGTTGCCGATGTATTTGATTCGGTCGCCGGTCGCTACGATCTGATGAACGATCTGATGTCTGGTGGCATGCACCGCCTCTGGAAGGCTTTCACCATTCAGCGTAGCGGCGTGCGCGAGGGCTCTCGGGTGCTTGATGTTGCCGGAGGCACAGGGGACTTGTCGTTGGCGTTTGCCAAGCGTGTTGGCAAGAGTGGCCAAGTCTGGCTGACCGATATTAATAATGCAATGCTGGCACGTGGCAGAGATCGACTGCTCGATAAAGGCTACATGTTGCCTGTGGCACAGTGTGACGCCGAAAAACTGCCGTTCCCCGATGACTGGTTCGATTGCGTAACGGTTGCCTTTGGCTTGCGCAACATGACGCACAAGGACGCTGCCCTGGCGGAAATGCGCCGCGTACTTCGTCCGGGCGGACGTCTGCTAGTGCTGGAGTTTTCACAGGTCTGGAAACCGTTGGCGCCGCTTTATGATTTTTATTCTTTCCAGGTTATCCCGAGGGTAGGCAAGTTGGTTACCAACGATTCGGATAGCTACCGCTATCTATCGGAATCGATTCGAGTCCATCCCGGGCAGGAAGAGCTCAAGGCGATGATGGAACAGGTCGGTTTTGAGAAAGTTGAATTCTTCAATCTGGCCTTGGGTGTGGTCGCATTGCACCGTGGATTCAAATTTTAAGCTGGCAGATGTAGATGGATCCCATTTCTCACTTGATCATTCGTGCCTTGAATCATTTGATTCAGGGTGAGCATTGGGCACAAGAACGTTTGCGTGTGCACTCCGGGGCGCAGGTATTGATCGATGCGGGGGGGCTGGTCAAACTGCGAATGAGCATCGACGAGCACGGACTGTTTCAAATCGGAGATGCAGAGTCCAATCCGAATGTGGCGATCACGCTCCCGACCGATATCCCGGCTCGTCTGTTATTTGATCGTGACCGCTTGTTTTCGTCGATAAAGTTGGGGGGGGCTGCGGATATTGCAGAGAGCCTGGCTTTCGTTTTGCGTAATCTGGAGTGGGATGCAGAGGGCGATCTTGCAGGATTCATTGGTGATATTCCTGCCCATCGATTGGCAAGACTTGCAAAGTCGTTAGCTGCCGGGATCTCTGACAGTATTTATCGAGTCAGCAAAAATGCTGTTGAATACACGACCGAAGAGTCAAACTTGCTCGTTGTCCCGGGGGATATTGCAGAATTCGGGAGTGCAGTTAATTGCCTTCGAGATGACATTAATCGACTTGAGAAGCGTATTTCGCGTCTCTGATCCTATAAAGATTAAAAAACAAAAAAAGCAGCCGAAGCTGCCTTTTTTTGTTCCCGAATTCCGGAATCAGTGAGTATGCTTGCGCAGACGTTGAATCGCTTGCAACTGGGCAACGGCTTGCGCCAACTCTGCTTCCGCAGCGGCGTAATCCATTTCGGCATTCCGATTGGCGAGAGCCTCTTCGGCACGCTTCTTGGCTTCCAGTGCTTTGGCTTCGTCCAGATCATGCGCACGAATCGCCGTATCAGCCAACACGGTAATCATGTCGGGCTGGACTTCCAGCATTCCACCGGAAACATACACCAGTTCAAACTCGCTTTGATCCGGCACCTTCAAACGAATTGTGCCGGGCTTGATGCGAGTTAACAACGGTGTGTGACGCGGCAAAATGCCAAGCTCCCCGGCTTCGCCGGGGAATACTGCGATCTCTACCAGTCCTGAGAAGATTGATTCCTCAGCGCTGACGACATCACAATGAACAGTCATAGCCATTACTAGCTCCTTTGCAGACGCGAATGATTACAGCGTCTTGGCCTTTTCGAGGACTTCCTCGATACCGCCCACCATGTAAAAGGCTTGTTCCGGCAGATGATCATATTCGCCAGCACAAATACCCTTGAAGCCCTTGATCGTCTCCTTGAGGGAAACGAACTTGCCCGGCGAACCGGTGAAGACTTCAGCCACGTGGAACGGCTGGGACAGGAAACGCTGAATCTTACGAGCGCGAGACACCGCCAGCTTGTCTTCCGGAGACAGTTCGTCCATACCCAGAATCGCGATGATGTCACGCAGTTCCTTGTAGCGCTGCAGATTCATCTGCACAGCACGAGCAACGGCGTAATGTTCTTCACCAACAACCTGCGGGTCGAGCTGACGGGAGGTGGAGTCGAGCGGATCGACAGCCGGGTAGATACCCAGTGAGGCGATATCACGCGACAACACAACCGTGGAGTCCAAGTGCAGGAAGGTGGTGGCCGGAGACGGGTCGGTCAAGTCATCGGCAGGCACATAGACGGCCTGGATGGAGGTGATCGAGCCAACCTTGGTGGAGGTGATGCGCTCTTGCAGACGGCCCATTTCTTCAGCCAGCGTCGGCTGATAGCCCACGGCTGAAGGCATTCGGCCGAGCAGTGCGGAGACTTCCGTACCAGCCAGCGTGTAGCGATAAATGTTGTCGACGAAGAACAGAATGTCACGACCATCATCACGGAAACGCTCGGCCATGGTCAGGCCGGTCAGCGCAACGCGCAGACGGTTACCCGGTGGCTCGTTCATTTGACCGAACACCATCGCGACCTTGTCGAGAACGTTGGAGTCCTTCATTTCGTGATAGAAGTCGTTACCTTCACGGGTACGCTCACCGACACCAGCAAATACGGACAAGCCGGCGTGCTGTTTGGCGATGTTGTTGATCAATTCCATCATGTTGACGGTCTTGCCAACGCCGGCGCCACCGAACAGACCCACCTTGCCGCCCTTGGCGAACGGGCAGATCAGGTCAATAACCTTGATTCCGGTTTCCAGCAGGTCGACGGATGACGAGAGTTCGTCAAACTTCGGTGCGGCTGCGTGAATTTCACGCAGTTCGTCGCTGTCAATAGGACCAGCTTCGTCGATCGGGCGACCCAACACGTCCATGATACGGCCCAAGGTGCCCATACCGACGGGCACGGAAATGCCGGCGCCGGTGTTGTTCACTTTCATGCCGCGACGCAGACCGTCGGAGGAGCCCATGGCGATGGTACGAACGACACCGTCACCGAGCTGTTGTTGTACTTCGAAGGTCAGGCCATCTTCCGCCATGCCGTTTGCTTCAGCAGCATCCAGCTTGAGGGCGTCGTAGACCTTTGGCATCGCTTCGCGCGGGAAGTGGATGTCCACCACAGCGCCGATACACTGAACGATTGAACCTTGACTCATATTCAAATCCCCAAAAATAAAAATCTACGCGTCACACCGCGGCGGCGCCGCTGACGATTTCCGAAAGTTCTTTGGTAATCGCAGCCTGACGGGCCTTGTTGTAAACCAGCTTCAAATCGCCGATAACGGTCTTGGCATTATCCGATGCCGATTTCATGGCAACCATCCGGGCGGACTGCTCGGAGGCCATGTTTTCAGCAACAGCCTGATAAATCAATGCTTCGACATAACGAATCAGCAGATCATCAATCACAGCCTTGGCATCGGGTTCGTAGACGTAATCCCATTTGTGCGACGCAGTACCGACCGTATCGCTGGAGAGCGGAAGCAGCTGTTCAAACACCGGCTCCTGCTTCATCGTGTTGATGAAGCGAGTGTAGCCAATATACAGCGCGTCAATCTCGCCCTTCATGTAGGAATCAAGTTGAACCTTGACCGGGCCGATCAGCTTTTCCAGATGAGGTGTATCACCCAATCCGGTTACGTGCGACACAACTTTCGCGCCAGCACGTTGCATGAAACCGAGACCTTTGTTGCCGATACAGGTTGCCTGAATTTTATTGCCCTTGGACTCGAAGTCCTTCATCTTTGTTATAGCGAGACGAAGAAGGTTGGAGTTCAGACCGCCGCACAGACCCTTGTCAGAAGTGATCAGAATCATGCCGACAGCGGCTTGTTCACGATTCACCAGAAAAGGGTGGCGGTATTCGGTCAGAGCATGAGACAGGTTACCTGCTACGCGCCGGATCTTCTCGCCATAGGGACGGGCAGCCCGCATCCGGTCCTGCGCCTTGCGCATTTTGGATGCGGCCACCATCTCCATGGCCTTGGTGATCTTGCGCGTGTTTTCGACGCTCTTGATCTTGTTGCGAATTTCCTTGCCGCTAGCCATGTAATTCTCCTAGCTAATCAGGCCCAGCTGCTCTTGAAAGCAACAATGCCAGCGGCAAGTTGCTTCTCGGAGTCGGCGCTCAGGTCGGCTGTGGACTCCATCGTGTTCATGAGGTCAGCACAGTTGGCTTTCAGATAACCAATCATGGCCTTTTCGCATTCCAGGGCACGCTTGACTTCGACATCATCGAAGTAGCCCTTGTCAGCTGCATATAGCGTGACGGCCATTTCGGAGATGCTCATCGGCGAGTACTGGGCCTGCTTCATCAGCTCGGTGACCAGACGACCACGTTCCAGCTGCTTGCGGGTTGCTTCGTCGAGGTCGGAAGCAAATTGCGCAAAAGCGGCGAGTTCGCGGTACTGGGCCAGTGCCAGACGGACACCGCCACCGAGCTTCTTGATCAGCTTGGTCTGGGCTGCACCACCGACGCGGGACACCGAAATACCGGCGTTGATCGCAGGACGGATACCAGCGTTGAACAAGTCGGTTTCAAGGAAGATCTGGCCATCAGTAATGGAAATCACGTTGGTCGGAACGAAGGCGGAAACGTCGCCAGCTTGCGTTTCGATCACTGGCAATGCGGTCAAAGAACCGGTCTTGCCCTTGATTTCGCCATTCGAGACCTTCTCGACCCAAGCTTCGGAGACGCGAGCAGCACGTTCCAGTAGACGGGAGTGGAGATAGAACACGTCGCCCGGATAGGCTTCACGGCCCGGCGGACGGCGCAGCAGCAGGGAAACCTGACGGTAGCCCCAAGCTTGCTTGGTCAAATCGTCATAAACGATCAGTGCATCTTCGCCGATGTCACGGAAATATTCACCCATCGTGCAGCCAGCATACGGTGCGAGATACTGCAGCGCAGCGGATTCGGAAGCCGGGGCGGCAACGACGATGGTGTTTGCCATGGCGCCGTGCTCTTCAAGCTTGCGAACGACGTTGGCAATGGTGGAAGCCTTTTGGCCGATAGCGACATAAACGCAGAAAAGACCCTTGTCTTTCTGGTTGATGATGGCGTCGACTGCAACAGCAGTCTTGCCGGTCTGGCGGTCACCAATGATCAGTTCGCGTTGGCCACGGCCGACGGGAACCATGGAGTCCACACACTTCAGGCCGGTTTGAACTGGTTGGGAAACAGACTTACGCCAAATAACGCCAGGTGCAACCTTTTCCAGCTTGTCGGTCAGCTTTGCATTGATCGGGCCTTTGCCGTCGATCGGCTGGCCGAGGGAGTTAACCACGCGACCAAGCAGTTCCCGACCAACAGGAACTTCCAGAATGCGACCGGTGGTCTTGACCACGTCGCCTTCGGAAATGTGTTCGTATGCACCAAGAACCACAGCACCAACGGAATCACGCTCAAGGTTGAGCGCCATACCAAAGGTATTGCCGGGGAATTCAAGCATTTCGCCCTGCATAACGTCTTGCAGGCCGTGCACGCGGCAGATACCGTCAGTAACCGATACCACTGTGCCCTGCGTACGCACTTCCGATGCGCCTTGCAGGTTCTGGATCTTGCTCTTGATCAGTTCAGAAATTTCGGAAGGATTCAACTGCATGAAAGTCTCCTAGTTGTTCAGCGCCGTAGCCATGGCGTCGAGCTTGCCGCGGACTGAAGCATCCAGCATCTGGTCGCCAACGATTACCTTGATACCGCCAATCAATGTCGAATCTACTGACACGGATGTTTCGAGCTTGGTCTTGAAGACGGCTTCGAGTTGGGGCACCAGGGCTTTCACCTGATTATCATCGATCGGGAAAGCCGAAATGATCTCGGCTTGTTTGCTGCCTTCCTCTGCGCGCTTGTAGTGTTCGTACAAACTTGCGATTTCCGGCAGTAATCCCAGACGGTTATTGTTGGACAGCAGCTGGATGAAGTTCGCCAGCTCCGTATCTACCGCCGTACCGCAGGCAGACCGGAAGAGGTCGACCAGTTGCGGGGCCGCCACATTGGGATCGCCGATAGCCGTACGGACGTCGGGACTGGCAGCCACCTGGGCGAGCGTAGAAACTTGCTCGGCCCACTTGGCCAGATTGCCGCTTTCCTTGGCTGCCTGAAACAGAGCTTCGGCGTAAGGGCGGGCGATAGTAACGGATTCAGCCATTGCTTACAGGTCCTGTTTCAGGGCGACCAGCATGTCAGCATGCGCGGACGCGTTGATTTCCTTGCGCAGAATCTTCTCCGCACCGGCTACCGCCAGTTCAGCGACACGCTCACGCAAATCTTGTTTGGCGCGTTCGACTTCCTGATCGATTTCTGCCTTGGCGCCAGCGACGACCTTGTCGGCCTCAACCTTGGCGGTGCCTTTGGCATCTTCGACGATCTGCTGCGCACGCTTTTCGGCTTGAGCGACGAGATCCGCGGATTTCTCCTTGGCATCACGCAGCGCATCGGCGGAACGCTTGGCAGCAAGTTCTTGCTCATGCTTGCCGCGTTCTGCTGCAGCCAGGCCATCAGCGATCTGTGCTTGACGGTCTGCCATCGCTTTTTGGAGCGGCGGCCAGACGTACTTCATCGTGATCCAGATGAAGAGACCAAACCAGATTGCCTGGCCAATCAGTGTAGCGTTGATATTCACGCTAACCTCCTGGTTATAAGGGTTTCAGGGGCGCGGGATTAGTGCGACAACAGAGCCAGGAACGGATTTGCGAAGAGCAGGAACAGAGCGATACCAACACCGATCATTGTCACGGCGTCGAGCAGACCGGCGACGATGAACATCTTGACTTGCAGCGTGGGGATCATTTCCGGCTGGCGAGCGGCGCCTTCGAGGAAGCGGCCACCCAGGATACCAAAGCCAATAGCGGTACCCAGAGCGCCGGCGCCGATCAGGATGGCTACAGCGATAGCGGTGTTGGAGAGAACGGTTGCGAGTTCCATGTTTACTCCTCAGTAAGGTAGGTTTGTTACGTGGTTAAAGTGAAAGACTACAAAATAAAACTACAGAAAAGCGTTACTAACTTAGTGCGACTCTGCTGCCATTGACATGTACACGATCGTCAGCATCATGAACACGAAGGCCTGCAGGGTAATGATCAGGATGTGGAAGAGTTCCCAAGGCAAAGCCAGCGGCAACTGATACAGACCAAGCAGTGCGATCAAGATGAAGACCATTTCACCGGCGTACATGTTGCCGAAAAGTCGCAGTGATAGCGAAATTGGCCGGGCGATTTCTTCAACAATACGGAACAGAAGGTTGATTGGCGCGAGTTTGAGACCAAACGGGACCGCAAAAACTTCGTGCATGAAGTGACCGAAACCCTTCACCTTGAGGCCCATGACCAGCGAGATAAAGAACACGGTGATCGACATTGCAAAGGTCAGGTTGGGATCGGTGGTCGGAACGAACTTGAACGGCAAATGATGGTTGCCGGTGGCGGCTTGTAGCGCGGACGGCAGGAAATCAACCGGAATCAAGTCCATGGCATTCATGACGAATACCCAAACGAAAATCGTGATGGCCAACGGCGTAACCAAGGCGCTCTTGCCGTGGAAAGTGTCGCGAACCTGTTGGTCGACCAGACCAACTACCATCTCGACAAAGTTTTGTGCGCCCGATGGGACGCCCGAAGTGGCTTTGCTTGCCAGCATGGCCATTAGGCCGAAAACCACCAGACCCAAAATGCCGGAAACCAGCAGGGTGTCGAGGTGGAAACTCCAGAAACCGGTACAAACCCCATCGACCTTCGCGCTGTCTGCGCAGACAGCCAGATTGGTCAGGTGGTGTTGAATATAGCCGGTGGTGCCGCCTTCTGCGCTCATGTTTTCTCCAGTCAGCCTAGCGTTGCTTCAGCAGTGCCATCCAGTAGATGACGAAGGTTGATGCGTATCCAAGAAAGAGCGGTAGAACCGCCACATTCTTGTACCCCAAGAACACTAGCGCAAATCCGATGAGGGTCAGCATGAACTTGAACCTCTCCCCTGCGGACTGCGCCCGATATGCCTTGACCGGGTCAGTGCTCGAACTCATCCGCAACGCTCTCAGTGCATACCCGAGATTTGCGACAATTCCGATTGATCCCCCGATCAGAACAGAGACTGCCGCATTTACGTTGACAAACACAATCGCCATTACGGCTAATGCTATTGTCAATGCCGCTTGGCGACTGAGTATCCAGCTTACCTGCGGGTGCAAAACATGCCTCGTTCAATATCTGCGCGAGTGTAATGGACTCTTATAGAAGAGTCAATTTGAACGGTGCAGAAAATGAGGGTTTTCCCGTAGCGATGAGAGGTCAGGTTTGCTGGCATTGATTATGGATTGATTCGTGAAATGAGGCCGTCGAGTTGATCCAGGCTGGAGAATTCGATGGTCAGCTTGCCGGCGCCTTTTTTATTGGAGCGGATGGCAACGTTGGCACCCAGACCGTCAGAGAGTCGCTCTTGCAATATAAGAAGGTCGCGGTCGACCGGTTGTTCCTGAGCTTTACTGGGCGGATTCAGTATCTGCTGCACGAGACGCTCGGTTTCACGTACGGACAGGTCTTTCTGAATGATGCGCTGCGCCAAGCCCACCTGCTGGCCACTCGAAATGGGCAGCAAGGCACGGGCATGCCCCATGTCGAGTTGGCCGGCCATCAGCATTTCCTGGACTGCTGCGGTCAACTGCAATAAACGCAGCAAATTGGAAGCAGCTGGACGCGAGCGACCGACGGCATCGGCGGCTTGCTGGTGGGTCAGTCCGAATTCGTCGATCAGGCGTTGCAAGCCCTGAGCTTCCTCCAGAGGATTGAGGTTTTCGCGCTGGATATTCTCGATCAGCGCCATGGCCAGCGCCTGTTCGTCAGGAATGCTGCGCACCAGTACGGGCACTTCAGCCAGGCCGGCCAGTTGCGCGGCGCGCCAGCGGCGTTCGCCGGCGACGATTTCGTAACGCTCAGCGCCGGGCGTGCTATCAATGGCGCGGACCAAGATTGGCTGCATGATGCCTTGTGCCCTGATCGATGCGGCCAACTCAGCCAGCGAGTCCTGATCCATGTGGGTGCGTGGCTGGTATTTGCCCGGTTTCAGGCGTTCGACCGGCAGATTGCGCTGTTCATCACCCTGCGGCTTGTCACTGCCGGACAGCAGCGCGTCGAGGCCGCGGCCCAGTCCTTTCATCTTGATCATTGGGCGACCCTTTCGAGGATTTCTTTGGCGAGTGCGCTATAGGCCTGCGCGCCCCGGGAGTTTTTGTCGAAGGCGATAACCGGCTTGCCGTAGGAGGGGGCTTCAGCCAGGCGTACGTTGCGTGGCACGATGGTCTTGTAGACCTTGTCGCCGAAGTGACTTTCGAGTTCGCCGGAAACCTGCTGGGTTAGCGTACTCTGGCCGTTGTACATGGTGCGCAGCAGGCCTTCAATTTCGAGGCGGGAATTCAGGTGGTGACGCACCTTGCGTAGCGTTTCGACGAGATCTGACAGGCCTTCCAGCGCGTAGTACTCGCATTGCATCGGGATCAGCACGGAGTCGGCAGCGACCAGCGCATTGACGGTCAACATGTTGAGTGCGGGCGGGCAGTCGATCAATACGTAATCGTATTCGGCGTGGTTTTGCTGCAGGGCTTGTTTGAGCCTGTATTCGCGCTGATCAAGTTCGATCAGTTCGACTTCCGCACCGGCCAGCTCGCGGTTGGCGGGCAGGATGTCAAAACTGAAGGGGGTCTCGATACAGACTTCAAGCAGCGTGGCGGCGCCGATCAGCAATTGATAGACGGTGGGCAGGGTTTCTTTTTTGGGGATGCCGGAGCCGGTAGTGGCATTGCCTTGCGGGTCCATGTCGATGAGGAGGACGCGCTTGCCTTCAACGGCCAACGAGGCGGCCAGATTGACCGCAGTGGTCGTTTTGCCGACGCCGCCTTTCTGGTTAGTTATAGCGAGTACTTTCATGACCCGGCCTTCAAGATAATCAAATGTCGTTCTGCTTCCAGTCCCGGCACGGCGAGCGGAATGATCGCTTCCACCGTGATGTCGGCTGGCAGGGCCTTGAGTTCGTCGTCCGGGCGCACGCCTTTCATGGCCAGCCAGCGGCCATCCGGCGCCAATAGATGTCGGGTAAGACTGATGAACAGGCCGATTTCGGCAAAGGCGCGTGAGCTGATCTGGGCGTACTGCCCCTGCATTGCTTCGACACGGGCATGGTGGACCGTAACATTTTTGAGCGCCAGTTCGATGACGCCTTGCTGCAGAAAGGTGGTTTTCTTCTGTACGGTGTCGACCATGCTGACTGAGAGTGCGGGCCGGGCGATGGCTAGCGGAATGCCGGGTAGGCCGCCTCCGCTACCGACATCAAGCAGATCGCCGGCGCCGACATGCGGCAGGATGGTGAGCGAGTCGAGCAGATGGTGCGAGATAGCCTGAGCCGGGTCGCGCAGCGCGGTCAGGTTGTAGGTCTTGTTCCACTTGAGCAGCAGGTCGCGGAAGGCAAGCAGCTTGTGCTGCACTTCTTCAGGCAGATTCAATCCGAGTTCGGCCAGGCCGGCGGCAAGGGTGATCTGACTCATGCGACTTGGCTGAGATGATGGCGCTTGAGGTGGATCAGCAGCAGCGAAATGGCGGCCGGGGTAATGCCCTGAACGCGCGAGGCTTGGCCGATGGTCTGTGGCTTGTGCTGGGCGAGCTTCTGTTTGACCTCATTGGACAGGCCGGCGACGGTGCCGTAGTCAAGATCGCTCGGCAGCGCGGCATTTTCGTAGCTGGCGGACTTGGCGACTTCGTCGGCCTGACGGTCGATGTAACCCTGATATTTGGCCGAGATTTCGAGTTGTTCGACGACTGCCGGGTCCATTTCGATTTTGGGCGAATTTTCCGGTTGACCGTGGAATTCGCCTTCGTTTCCTTGCGCGTTGATAGGCAGGGTCAGCAGGGCTGCGTAGGAGACCTCGGGCCGGCGCAGCAGTTCAAACAGGTTGTATTCGTGTTCGATGGGCTTGCCGAGCACGCGGATGCAGTCTTCAGCTGGCGTCAGCTTGGGATTGACCCAGGTCGATTTCAGGCGTTCCTGCTCGGCGGCGATGGCGTCGCGCTTCTCACAGAAAGCGGCCCAGCGTATGTCATCGACCAGACCCAGTTCGCGGCCTTGTTCGGTCAAACGCAGATCGGCGTTGTCTTCGCGCAGGCTGAGGCGGTATTCGGCTCGGCTGGTGAACATCCGGTAGGGGTCGGAAACACCGCGGGTGATCAGGTCGTCAACCAGCACACCCAGGTAGGCTTCGTTACGTTTCGGGCACCAGCCGGATTCGCCGCGGACATAGCGAACGGCATTGACGCCCGCGAGCAGGCCTTGCGCCGCGGCTTCTTCATAGCCTGTCGTGCCGTTGATCTGACCGGCAAAAAACAGGCCGTGGATGACCTTCGTTTCCAGTGTGTCCTTGAGGCCGCGCGGATCGTAGAAATCGTATTCGATGGCGTAACCGGGACGCAGGATGTGGCAGTTTTCCATACCGCGAATCGATCGCACCAAGGCCAGCTGGATGTCGAACGGCAGGCTGGTGGACACGCCGTTCGGGTAAATCTCGTGCGTGGTCAGGCCTTCCGGTTCGAGGAAAACGTTGTGCTGGTTCTTGTCGGCGAAGCGGTGGATCTTGTCTTCGATTGACGGGCAGTAGCGTGGCCCGACGCCTTCGATGACGCCGGTGTACATCGGTGAGCGGTCCAGTCCGCTGCGGATGATGTCGTGGGTTTTCTCGTTGGTTTCGGTGATCCAGCAGGGCAGTTGGCGCGGATGCTGGGCTGCATTGCCGAGGAAGGAGAAGACCGGCATCGGGTTATCCGAGTGCTGCTCTTCCATGACCGAAAAATCGATGGTTTTACCGTCCAGGCGTGGCGGCGTGCCGGTTTTCAGGCGGCCCTGCGGCAGGTTCAGTTCTTTCAGGCGGCTGGCCAGAGAATTTGACGGTGGATCGCCCATGCGGCCCCCGGTGTAGTTCTCCAGCCCGACGTGAATCTTGCCGTTGAGGAAGGTGCCGGCAGTCAAAACCACGGCATCGGCCATAAAGCGAATGCCCAGTTGCGTGACCGCGCCGGCGACGCGCTCGCCTTCAACGATCAGGTCGTCGCAGGCCTCGGCGAAAATCGTCAAATTGGGCTGATTTTCCAGTCGACCGCGGATAGCCTGCTTGTACAGCACGCGGTCGGCCTGTGCGCGGGTGGCGCGCACGGCCGGGCCTTTCGAGGCGTTCAGGATGCGAAACTGGATGCCGGCTTCGTCGGTCGCCGCCGCCATCGCTCCGCCCAGTGCATCGACCTCGCGGACCAGATGGCCCTTGCCGATGCCGCCGATCGACGGGTTGCAGCTCATCGCCCCGAGCGTGTCGAGGTTGTGCGTCAGCAACAGCGTGTTCGCACCCGCCCGCGCTGCGGCAAGCGCAGCTTCGGTGCCGGCGTGACCGCCGCCGACGACGATGACATCGAAACGGGTGGGATAGAGCATGGGTTCGGGTTTTTTTCAACGCAATGGCGGACCGCGGATTTTACTTCAGAGCGCTGAAATATCACAGGTTTTTGCCGTTTCCTTGCCCTGTCTGGTGAACTCAAGTAAGTTGTTGCAATGAGCACGAACCCGGCCAAAGGCCCCAACCCTCTAGATAATGAAGAGATGCTGCTGGTTTTGCAGCAGTCGCTGACCAAAAAGAGGGTGCTGATCGTCGATCGTCACGCACCGGCGCGGGATTCCTTGCGTCTGATGCTCGGCGCACTTGGGGTCATCCTAGTGCACGGCGCCGGAAATTCGGCTGAGGTGTTGCGGCAGGTCAAAGCCAATCGCTTCGATATCATCCTCTCCGATTTCGTGCTGGACGATGGCCGGGATGGCCAGCAACTGCTCGAAGAATTGCGCCACGCTCACCTTATCCCGCTGTCCACGGTTTACATGATCATCACCAGTGAGCGCGGCCATACCAATGTGGTGGCGCTGGCCGAGCTGGCGCCGGACGATTACCTGATCAAGCCGTTTACCGCCGATCAATTGCAGATACGGCTGGTCAAAGCCATCTACAAGAAGCATGTGCTGCGCTCCATTTACCAGCATATCGAACGCGGCGCGTTGCAGGAGGCCATTGTCGCCTGTGATCGGGTGATTCAGCAGCAACCGCAATTTGCCTACGATGCGATGCGCTTCAAGGGCGAGTTGCTGCATACACTGGGCAAGACGCGAGAAGCCGAGGAGGTCTTCCGGCGTGTGCTCGAAGGACGCGTCGTGCCCTGGGCCAAGATGGGATTGGCCGTGGCCCTGCGCGACCGTGGCGCGCTGGACGAAGCCGAACACCTGGCCGAACAGGTCACGCAGGAAGCACCCGATTATCTTTCCGCCTACGATTTTCTGGCCTCGGTGCATGAAGCTCAGGGCCGCCTGCAGGATGCCCAGCATTCCTTGCAGCGCGCCGCCGATGCCTCGCCGCACAACACGCTACGGCAGCGCTTGGTGGGCGACGTGGCGGCCCGCAACAAGGATCTGCTGTCGGCCGAAAAGGCCTACGGCAAGGTGATCGAGCGCAGCAGGGGGTCCAGCCTGCGTACGGTCGATGACTTTGCCAACCTGTCGCGCGTGCTGGTCGAGCGGGGCGATGTCGCTGCATCACGCAAGATCACCGCTGACATGAAGCGCGAATGGCGTGGCGACAAGCAGGCCGAACTGGCGGCACTGGTTACCGAAAGTCTCTGTCTGAACAACGAAGGCGCGGCGGACAAGGCGCAACATCTGGTCGATCAGGCGCTGGCCTTGCAGAAAACGATTGAGGCCGAGGCGGCAGCCAAAGGCAAGCACGTTTCGCAGCGCCTGGCGGTCGATCTGGCCCACGCCTGCTACGCGACCGGCAAGGAAGGCGATGCGGCCAGAATCATGCGGCAGGTGGCGGCGGAAAATCACGAGGACACGCACCTCATTGATCACATCACCAGCGTCTTCGAGAAAACCGGCCAGCCGGATGCCGGCAAGGCACTACTTGATCAGGTCGGCAAAGAAATCGTTGCGCTGAATAACAAAGGTGTCATGGCGGCGCGCAGTGGCGATCTCGAAGGCGCCGTGCAACTGTTGATCCAGGCGGCCGAGCAGGTGCCAAATCTGCAGTTTCTGGTCAATGCCGCCAAGGCAATTTATGCCTTGATGGACAAGCGGGGCTGGGATGAGGAACTGGCTGCCCGCGCCCAGGATTATCTGCTGCGCGCTCAGCGCAAGGATCGGAAGAGCCCCAAGGTAGCCTCGGCGCGGCAGCAGTATCTGACGGTCGCCAAAAAATACGGCATTGCCACCGACAAAGTCTGAGGTAATGCCGGCAGCAACATTTTGAAACCATTTTTCCGAGCCGCTGGTTCATCCTTTCGCGTCCCGGTGCGTTGATTACACATTCTCCGCTTAGTCGAGCGGGAGCCGCCTTGCATCCAGGGAGTTCATGATGTTGCAAATATTCCATCGGATCGTTTTCGCCCTTGCAGTGGCCATTGCCCTGCCAGCTCTGGCGCAAAGCGATCCACCGGCCCGCGTTGGCCGCCTTGCATTGATTGAAAATGAGGTCTTTTTTCGGGTTGACCGCAACGATCAGGGGGGACCGGCTACCTTGAACTGGCCGGTCAGCAGCGGTGCCGTTCTCGAAACCGGCAGACGTGGCCGGGCCGAAGTTTGGATCGGCTCCACGGCGTACCGACTGGCCGACAATAGTCAGGCGGAATTTTCCGCTGTCGATGACAGCAGCGTCGATCTGCGTCTCAACGGCGGCAGCCTGGCGGTCAGTATTCTCGACCGCGATCAGGTGGACGACGTTGTGGTCGCCACGCCGGACGGGGATGTTCGGTTCCTGACGCCGGGGCGTTATCGCGTCGATGTCTATTCAGATCACAGCGAGCTAAGCGTTCAGGCCGGTCAGGCTACTTTCGATGACCGTGGTCGCGTCGTGCCGGTTGCCGCCGGCCAGAAAGCCAGCCGGTGGAACAACGGTAGCGAGCGCGTCGATGGCGATTGGGATCAGGATGAGTTCGACCATTGGGTGGCCAATCGCGAAAACGTCACGCTGGCGTCCGTCTCCCGTCGTTATGTCTCGCCGCACATGACCGGCTATCAGGATCTCGATGCGTATGGCGACTGGCAGACGGTGCCCGAGTACGGTGCCGTCTGGTATCCGGGCGCCGTTGCCGATGACTGGGCGCCCTATCGCTACGGACGCTGGGCGTGGGTTGCGCCTTGGGGCTGGACGTGGATCGATCAGGCGCCGTGGGGTTTTGCGCCCTTCCACTACGGTCGCTGGGCGATGATTCGCGGTCGTTGGGGCTGGGTGCCCGGCAGTCACGTGGCACGCCCGATCTACGCACCGGCGTTGGTCGCCTGGATCGGTAACCCCGGCTGGAGCCTTGGCTTCAGTGCCGGTGCCGCCCCGGCCGTCGGCTGGTTCCCGCTGGCCCCGCGTGAAGTTTATGTACCCGGCTATCGCTACAGCCACAACTACGTTCGGCAGCTCAACGCCGGTCATGTCCGCGACGTTGGCGCGATCGATCGCGCCGAACGCGGCGGGCCGCGCCCGGCCTTCGCGAACAACAGCTTGCCGCGTGCGGTGACGGTTGTGCCGGCCAATCTGATGCGTGAAGGCCGACGGATTACAGCTGGTGTACTTCGCGAGCAACCTCGCGATGAACTGGGGCGGGCACCAGTGGCTCGCAGAGCGCCGGATGCCGATTGGCTCAAGCCGATGCCCGGTGCGGCCCGCCCCCACGGTGAAGAGCGAGGCGATGCGTTCAACCGTCAGCCGCGGCGCGACTATGAGGCGCCAAGGCAAAACGTGATGGAGCGTGGGGTGCCGCGCCCCGAGGCGATGCCAGGTAATCCGGATCGTCCCGCCTTTCGGCAGCAAGTACCGGAGATCATGAATGGTCGCGGGCCGGAGCCGCGCCACGATGTATTGCGTGGTTCACCGGAAATGCGTCGGCAAGCTGAAAATCGTGGCCGCCCGTCCGTTGAGGTCACGCCGGCTACACCCGCAGTGCCGCTCCCGCGTCGGGAGATGGCGCCGCAAGAGCTTCGTCCGGCAACGCCCGATGCGGTCCAGCCTCCGCCGAATGACAGTCGTCGTGGGTTTTCACGCCGTATGGAAGACGTACAGCCTGTGATCCAGCCGCCGTCTCAACCGGCGGAAAGCGTACCGGCGCCGACGCCGCGCCGCGAAAATTTCCGTCGCCAAGGTGATCCGCGGTTCGAGGGCGGCATGCCGGCTCGTCCGCCTGAAGCAGCCCCGGCGGCAGCGCCGGTACCAGCACCCGTATTCGCCCCCGCGCCACAACGTCGCGAGATGCCGGCGCCGATGCCGGAAGTTCGCAGCGAACCGCGTCAGCCGCCGCGCCCACCGATGATCCAGCCACAAGAGCGCGAGCAGCGCCGTGACGCACCGCCGCCGCGTGACTTCCAGCGCATGGAGCGCCCGGCCCAGCGCGAAGCCATTGCGCCCCCACCGGTCATGCGCCAGCCAGAAATGCCGCGGCCGGCACCGCCACCGGAAGTCAGAGCGCCCGCACCAGCGCCGGCACCGGTTGCGCCAATGCCGCAGCGAGTTGAGCCACCCCGGCCGCAGGCGACACCGCAAGCTGGTGGCCAGAACGAACCGCGCCGTCGCCACGGCAATGAGGATGATCGCGGCGGGCGCTAGTGCTGGCAGCGCATGATCGAGTCCGGAATGGACCGATCATGCTGCACGGCGGTCAAGCGTCCTCTGCAAGGGCGATCCGCTGCGGTCGACGTGATAAAGTTGAATCTTTGCGCATAGCGGGATTTTCCATGTTCTCAGGAATCGTCGCGGCGGTCGGCCGCATCAATAAACTCACCCCCCGCGAAGTTGGTTATCGCCTGCATGTCGATGCCGGTTCGCTTGGCCTCGATGGCGTTGCACTGGGCGATTCGATTGCCCACAACGGAGTCTGCCTGACGGTTGTCGGCAGGGAGGGCAATGAGTTCATGGTTGACGTCTCCCCGGAGACCTTGTCCTGTACGGTCGGGCTGGCTGCGCCCGGCCCGGTCAATCTGGAAAAGGCGTTGCGCCTGAACGATGTCATCGGTGGCCATCTGGTTTCCGGTCACGTCGATGGTGTCGGTGAAGTGCTGCGTTTTGATCCGGTGGGTGACAACCGGCTGCTCGAAATTCGTGCTCCGAAGGACATTGCGAAGTTCATCGCGCGCAAGGGTTCGATCGTGGTCGACGGCACCAGCCTGACTACCAACGATGTTCGCGGTACCGATTTCACCATCAACCTGATTCCCCACACGCTGGAGAACACGACGCTCAATCGACTTAAGCCGGGCAGCAAGGTCAATCTGGAAATTGACCTGATCGCCCGCTATTGTGAGCGGCTGCTCACTGCGGAACGCGAGCTCGGATAATGACGGGCTGGCGACTTTCCTGTCTGGCCTTGCTGGTTGCATTATTAGCCGGTTGTGCCGTGCCCGGCGGCAGTCGCTTGCAACCGGGTGTCAGTCGGATCGATGAAGTCGAGCGAACGATGGGCTTGCCGGCCATGCGCTGGCGTGAGCCGGATGGTGGGGAGCTGTTGGCTTACCCGTTTGGGCTCATGGGTTTTTACACCTACATGGCGCGTACCGATGTGGCCGGTGTGCTGGTCAGCAACGACAACGTGCTCGATCCAAAATATTTCGCGCAGATCAAGGCTGGCATGACGGAGCAGGATGTCATGCGCACGCTGGGCCCGCCGGTGGAGCACTGGACGGTCTACTTCAAGGCGCGTGACGAACTGGTTTGGGAGTGGCGCTATTGCGACGACTGGGGCGAGCCGGCTCGTTTCAACGTGCTGTTTGACGGCACCAGCCGCCGCGTGCGGAGCACCATGAGCCAGACGGAAAGCATGATGGGCTTTTTCGACGCGAACGGCCGCCGGTGGTGCAAGCGCTGAAACGCCAGCCCTGTCGTCGTTGTTTTGCATCGTCAGCCTTGAAATACAACCCCCCCGCCCCCATAATCCTAAGCATGGTTGTAATTCCGGCAATCTGGAGGCGTTCTGGACAGGGGTTCGATTCCCCTCACCTCCACCCAAGGGCATTCTGCTGAGTGTGTTTGGATGGGGGTGTACTGGCTTCGACAGGGCGGGCAAAGGTGCGCAGGCAACTCGTCAGGCGATCGACGTTAATGAAGCAAATCCATAATTGCCAATGATGAGCAATTCGCTATTGCCGCCTAAAAACGGTTAGCCGGGGCCGCTGAAGCCTTGTTACTCAAGACAGCCGGCGGGGACTTCGGTCCCCGTCGTCACGTCCACCTGCCGGAAAGCCGGCTTCAATTTTCCAGGCGGAAAACGATGGGCACGATGACGGTTGCCTCAATGGCTTCGTCGCCCCGTTTGGCCGGCACGAAACGCCAGCGCGCCACGCTTTGCCGTGCGGTCTCATCCAGTCTTTCGAAATTGCTGCTTTTTTCGACGTCGACCGCAGCAGCCCGGCCATCTGGCGAGACGCGCACCCTGAGCAGCACTTTGCCCTCTTCGCCCAAGCGGCGGGAGAGCGTCGGGTAAGCAGGATGGGGGTTTTGCAGGTAGGCAGCATCGAAGCGCGCTGCGCTGACGGTGGTGGCTGCCGGGGCGGCGGTATGGGGGGCGGGGGCTGGTTGCGCCGTCGGTACGGGTGCAACAGCCGGTGTCGGCACCGTGAAGAGTGGCGGTGTTGCAACCTGTGCCGGGGTCATGGCGATGACCGGGTGCGACGCGGGTGCGGGGTTGTCCCGATGCGGCGTTCGCGGTTTGGCGACCGGCTCTGGCGTGGCTACAGGCAGCACTTTTGGGGCCGAAATTTTCTTCTCGTGCAGGGTGACGGTCACCGGTTCGGGCGGCGTGAGCTCGGGTTTGTCCGTGGCCAGGGTCAGCGGATAGAGTAGAACGACGGCGTGCAGGATCAGGGCGAGCAGCAAGTAACGGCCGCTGTGCAGCCATTCAGGTGGTTTCGGCTGGGAGAGACGGAGGCCGGCGATCATCCCGCCATTATATCCGGTAGAACTCTGCCGAATTTCCGGTGGGGACTCCCAGCCTGTAGCGACCATGGGTTGAACGGCAAGTCCCACGGTCAACCGGAAAAAGATGGTTTTTTGAAAAGAATGCAGCCGGACCTAAAAGCGCTGGGTCACGCCTAGTGTTGCTGACCAGCGAGGCGCCAGTTGCCCGGAAGCCGCTTCGGCGGGATCGGTGTTGACCGACTGCACGATGGGCAACTGGACGTAGCCATAGACCTGCGTTTGCGGCGCGATGGCGTAGCTGAGGCCGGGGCTGAGATTCCAGGCGTAGCCGCCGGAGGCCGGGTTGGCATTGGCGCCGGTGTCACGCGAGCGATGCCGGGCGTTGAGCTGGAGCAGCACATTCAGACCCTCGGCGACTTCGTAGTGGGTGCCGACATCAAACGTGATCTCAGTGCCGGGTCGGTAGTCGTCCTTGATCGAGAGCGCGGCTTGTAGCTGACCGCTGACAAACCAGCCCCAGCCGTTGCCCGGCGCATTCCGGAAATAATAGGCGCCAAGAATGCCATCGGTGCTGCCGCTGCCCGGCTGGCTGGAGCGCTCCAGGGCATAAGGCGTGGTCGGATCGTTCGGGTCGGGCGGCGACATGGTCTTGCTGGTCGACCCCGTAGGCAATTTGAAGCCGAAGCGAATGCCGGCGCCGGCATCATGGTTGGCCAGGCGAAACTTGTATTTACCGAGCAGGCGGATATCGCCGAGTTCGCTGAACGTTGCCTGCTGTACGAAGGCGCCGGAGGCTGCATCGAAAGTATGCGTGTGGTCGCGCATGACGAAAGGCAGGCCGAGCGCGACACCCCATTGCGGGTTGATGGCGTAGTCCAGATCGAGATTGAGCAGCTGGTTGATGGTGCGCTTGTTTTCGATTTCTGTGTCGGAGCCGCTCGGCGCCTCGGTGGCTCGCCGTGACGACCCGGCCATCCAGCGGTCAGCCCTGGCGTAGGTATAGCGCAGGTCGACCTGCAGGCCGCTGTCGTGGGCAAGGCCCTGAACGTCCCAATTGGTATTGACCGTGCAATAGGACGAGCCGCAGGAAGCATGTGCGACATTGGCGATCAGCAAACAGGGGAGGGCGAGTTTCAGTGGCGTCATTTTCTGTCGAGGTAGGTCAGACATTCCAGAATGCCGGATTTTAGGTGGGCACGGACAGACCGCCCTGCGACATATTGTCGCGGCTGGCGGCACACCCCGGCTGGCGCCGGGATGCGCACGATTTGCAGCGTTAGAACTTGATCGTCACGCCGGCAAACAAGGAGCGACCCATGCCGGGAACAGCGTAGCCGTAAGGCGGCCGCGTGGTGCCCGACCAGGTACTGGAGGCGCCGATGGACATGGTCAAACCCTGGCCAATGTAGGCACCGCCGAGCGGTAGTGCGTACTGTTTGTCCAGCGCATTGTCGAGGCCGATATCGATGCGCACATTCTTCCATTCGTAACTGCTGCGCAAGTTAAGCAGACTGTAGCCGCTGGTGCTGATTTCGCTGCGTGTCCGTGAGACATCATCCTTGGCGCTGACCAGTTGTTCCTCGATGGTGTTGGTCCAGTTGCCGAGGCGGTGTTCCAGCGTCAGGCGGGCGTTGAGGGGCATGATGTTGTAGAGGTTGTCGCCGGTGTCGCGATTTTTGCCGCGAACATAGGCGACGATGCCCTTGGCGGTGAAGCTGCCGACTCCCCGGACCGAGCCCAGTTCAGCAAAGCCGGACAGGTCGAGCCCGTAGAGGTAGGCGTCCTGATTGACCAGTGTCAGGTAGTTGTACTGATTGCTCGGGCAACTGGCGGCGAGACATTTGGCGTCGATGTAATTGTTGACGAGGCTGTAATAGGGCGTGATTTTCACGTTCCACAGCGCCTTGTCGGCATCGTGCCAGTCGGCGCTGACGCTGAGGGTGTGGGCGACTTCCGGCTTCAGGTCGAGATTGCCGACGTAGCCGTTGCCATCGTTGACCCAGTTGTTCATGGTCATCGCCATGCCGTTGGTGGACCACGTGTAGCGTTCATAAAGACTGGGCGAACGGGTCTTGCGTGAGTAGCCGCCTTCGTAGGTCTGGCGGGAATTTGGCGTGAAACGGGCGAGCGCGCTGAGGTCGATATTGTGGTCGGTACGGCTGCGCTCGGCGCCGTTGAAGGCGCTGGTGTTGTACGACGCGTTGTAGCCTTGAACGGTGCCTGTATCCATCATCACCGTGCTGCTGCGGACGCCGATCAGGCTCATCCATTGCGCCGACCAGGCCGCTTCCCATTCGCCGAAAAGGTCGAAACGGTCGCGCTGGCCGTTGTTGATATTCCAGAAAGTATTCGGGCTCATCATCGGTGAATTGGCCACCGGCGCCCACCAGTCGCTGAGGCGATAATGCTGGTACTCGCTGCCGATGCGGAAGAGATCACGATCGGAGCCGATGATGTCGGCCTTGAGGGCAAGGCCGGTGTTTTTGCCTTCGGTATTCATCGGCATCCCGGCGACATTGCGAGCCGGGCCGTACCAGTACAGCTTGTCTTCCATGAAGTTCATCTCGTGCTGCGTTCCTTCGTGATAAACGCGCCCTTCGAGTTTGCCCCAGTTGAATTTGCCGGTGTAGCCGAAATTGACCTGTTTGCTCTCGTTATTGGTCATGTCCATATGCTGGTTGGGGAAGCCCTGATACGGAATGTGCTGATAGCCCAGCTTGAGATCGAGCAGATGGTTGTCCAGCCGGTAGGCCATGGCGAGTTGATGGTTCTCGGTCTTGTAGGCCGTCGAGCCGACTTCGTCGCCGGGAATCCAGTGCGAGCCGGCCGTCGTGTAGGTGGCCAGCATGCCCGGCTTGAAATCCTTGGCTGACTTGTAATTGCCGGATTCGGCGGTCGAGCCGCTGTAGCGGATGCTCAGGTTTTCGCTGGCGATGCTGGCCGAGGCGTTGGCGCCCCAGGCATTGCCGTTCGAGCGGTAGAAGGCGCCCAGTTGGCCGCTGCTGAGCAGGCCTTCACCGGGATTGGCAAAGCGCGGAGCCTGCGAGTTGACGATGATGGTGGCACCGATGCTGTCGCCGCCGGCGCTGACTGGCGAGATGCCGGCATAGACCCGTGCACTGTCGACGTTGGTCGGATCGATGTAGGACAGCGGCGGATTCATGTGGTTGGCGCAGGCTGAGATGAGGTCCATGCCATCGACCTGAATGCGCAATCGATCGTCGGCCAGCCCGTGGATGCTGGGCAGGCTGGAAACGCCGCCGGCGCTTTGCAGGTAGACGCCGGGAACGTCCCGCAGCAGATTGGCCGAATCACTGCTGGCGGCGCGCATTGGCGCCATGTCTTTGGGGGCGAGCGCCGTTGATTCGGGAAGCGCTTCGGGTTTTTTGGCTGTGACGACGACATCGTCCAGAACTTGGCCGGACTGGGCGATGGCGCTCTGCCAACACGCGGACGACGAAAATGCCACGGCCATCGCGGCGGCCAGTGGGCGGATGCGGTACCCCATGAAACTCTCCCTGACTATTGGTTTTTTAGCGGATGCTAATTTTCCAAAAGTTCAGGGGCAGCGGGAATGTGGCAAATTGTCGCGGATCAGGCCCGCGAAAAAATTTCGATTTTGGCCGATTTTTCCGGTTGACCGTGGTAGCAGCGTTGAGGTGCCGAGGCGCCTCTTGCGGGAGGTCAGGCGTTCAGCTTGTCCAGCGCTTCGCGCAGCTTCAACGGTTCGTCGAGGCGCAGCATCTTGCGGACATTGGGGGCGAGGTCGTTGACTTCGGACTTCAGGACGCGGTTCTTGACCTTGAGGATCTGCGACGGATGCATCGAAAAGGTACGCAAGCCCATGCCGAGTAGCAGACGGGTCAGGTCCGGGTCGCCGGCCATTTCGCCGCAGACGGAAACCGGAATATTGGCCTTCTCTGCCATCGACAGCGTGTGGGCGAGCAGCATCAGCACGGCCGGGTGCAGCGGGTCATAGAGCGCGGCAACCTGCTCGTCGGAACGGTCGATGGCCAGCGTGTATTGAATCAGGTCGTTGGTGCCGATCGACAGGAAATTCAGGCGGCGCAGAAAGAGGCCGACAGCCAGCGCAGCGGCGGGAATTTCAATCATGCCGCCAATCTGGATGTCCTCGTCGAAGGCGGCTTTTTCACCGCGCAGGCTGGATTTTGCCTGCTCCACGGCGGCCAGCGTCTGGTCGATTTCGTGGGCGTGGGCCAGCATCGGGATCAACAGTTTGATCGGGCCGTACTTGGAGGCGCGAAGGATGGCGCGCAACTGCGTCTGGAACATTCGTGGTTCGGCCAGCGACAGGCGAATGGCACGGCGGCCAAGTGCCGGATTGGTCTTGACGCGGTCGCCGGCGGTGCTTTCTGGACGCAGATCCTTGTCATTGCCGAGGTCGAAGGTACGGATGGTGACCGGCCGGCCGCCCATGCCCTTGACGACTTTTTTGTAGGCTTCGTACTGTTCCCGCTCGTCCGGCATGTCGCCACGGTCGAGAAAGAGAAACTCGGTGCGAAACAGGCCGATGCCCTCTGCGCCGGCTTCCAGGGCCCCTGGTACGTCGTTCGGCAGTTCGATATTGGCGAACAGCTCCACCGGCACGCCGTCGATGGTTTCCGACTTGGCCGTCTTCAGGCGCTTCAGCTTGTTTTTTTCAAGCTCGATCTGCTCCTGGCGCAGCTTGTATTCATCCAGGACGCGCTGGTCCGGATTGACAATGACGACCCCGCGCAAGCCGTCGACAATCAGCTGCTCGCCATCACGAATCAGCCCGCGGGCATTTTCCAGACCGAGCACGGCCGGAATCGCCATGCTGCGCGCGAGGATCGAGGTGTGCGAGGTGGCGCCGCCGACGTCGGTGATGAAGGCAGCGAAACGGTGCTCCTTGAATGAAATCGTATCGGCTGGTGACAGGTCGTGGGCGACGACGATGAGGACTTCTTCCTTCGAGCGCTTGGCATTTTTCAGCGTGGCGCGGCCCGGGTGGCCGAGTAGCTCCTTGACGACGCGTTCGACCACCTGAACGACGTCAAACTTGCGCTCACGCAGATAGAGGTCGTCAAATTGCTCGAACTGGTCGACCAGTTGCTCCATCTGCTGGACCAACGCCCATTCGGCGTTGCAGCGGCGCTCGCGAATGATCTCGCGCGGCTTGAGCGCCAGCTCCGGGTCCTCGAGGAACATGGTGTGGATGTCGATAAAGGCATTGAGCTCGGCCGGGGCGTGCTCGGTGTTTTCCTTCATCAGGATCAGTTCTTCCTTGACTGCACTGACCGCCGCGTCGAAACGCTCGATTTCCTTGTCGACCATGCGTGGCGCCAGGGTCAGGTGAGCGACCTCCAGCGTGGCATGTGACATAAGCATGGCCCGCCCGATGGCGATGCCGCCAGAAACGCCGAGGCCGTGCAGGGTGAAGCTCATGGCAGCTTACTCTCCCTCACCGAAATAGTCGGCGATCAGCGCCAGCAAGGCTTCCATCGCTTCGGCCTCGTCGACGCCATTGGTTTCCAGCGTGACTTTCGAGCCCTTGCCAGCGGCCAGCATCATGACACCCATGATGCTCTTGGCGTTGATGCGGCGCGTGCCCTTGCTCATCCAGACCTCGCACTTGTGCTTGCCGGCCAACTGCGTCAGCTTGGCGGAAGCGCGGGCGTGCAGGCCAAGCTTGTTGATGATTTCAGTTTCGGTAGTCAGCATAGTTTAGTGGTCCAGCATATTGAGAATGCCGTCACGGCCGCCATCACGGGCGCGGACGATCAGGATTTCCATACTTCTGTCGCGGTAGTGCAGTGCGCGCAGCAGCATGGGCAAATTGACACCGGTCAGACCTTCGACACGGCCCCGGTCGAGCAACTTTAGCGCAAGGTTGGCTGGTGATGCACCGAAAATATCGGTCAGTACCAGAACACCCGAGCCGTCATCGACCAAAGCGAGCATTTCGCGCGCCAGCGGCAACAAATCCAGCGGGTCATCCTGGGGGCTGAGGCCTAACTGGAGCAATTGCGTTGGGCGCTTGTTCAGCACATCGCAGACGTTCTGGACGAGTGCCTCACCATAGCTGCCGTGTGTAATGAGAAGGATGCCGATCATGGTTGCGATTCTAACAGCCTGCCGGGCCGAAGCGCTTTACCGGCGACTGACGATCAGTATGCCGATGACGACCAGCGCAGCACCGGCCATTTGCGCCAGCGAGATTGATTCGCCCAGCAGCCACCAGCCGAAACCGATGGTCAGGATGGGCCCGACCATGCCAAACAGCGATGCCTGCCCGGCGCCAATCCAGCGAATGGCGGCCGACTGGGCAAAGACCGGCACGATGGTGGCAAACAGCGCCATCGCCAAGCCCCAGCCGTAGACCGGCATTGGCTGGACGAAGGCGGTGATCGGATGCGATGCCCAAAAGTGGCCGAGCGTTACGGCCGACGACACCAACATGGCCAAAGCCGAAAAGCGCATGGCGCCCAGGCGGGCAATCATCGGGGCGCTGCCCGACAAATAGAGTGCATACGAAACGCTGGAGGCGAAGACCAGCGCGCCGCCGATGAGGACGGCGCGTGTATCGCCCAGGCCAAGGTCGTGTACGAAAGCGAAGCCGATACCCAGATAGCAGAGCACGACGGCAATGCCTTCGCGGCGGGTGAGGGGTTTGCCCTGAAAGAGCACGCCGATCAGGATGGTCAGCGTCGGATAGGTGAACAAGATAAGCCGCTCAAGGCCGGCCGAAATGTATTGCAGCCCCCAGAAATCCAGAATGCTTGCACCGTAATAGCCCAGGCAGCCGAGGGCAAACAGCTTTAGCCAATCGTCACGCGTCAGACTGGCACCTGCCTTTTGCCCGGCCAGGCCGACCCACAGGAAAACCGGCAGCGCGAAGCCCATGCGCAAGGCGAGCAGCGTGATGGCATCGACGCCATACGGATAGGCCAGCTTGACGAAGATTGCCTTCAGCGAAAAGCCGAGCGCCGCCAAAAGCGCCAAGCCTGCACCGACAGCATTCGATTTTTCCAAAGTGATTCTCGGGGTGATTTCTGGGAGATGCTATTAGAACGGCGCCTGACGGGGCCCGCAATTGGTATTATCCAAAGCAAGCATTCGTTATGGACGAAACCATGCGCTACGATCTACCGGACCTGCGGCTGGTAGCCGCCATCGCCGATTCCGGCAGCCTGACCCGCGCTGCCGAGCAGGTACATCTGGCGCCATCCTCGGCCAGCCATCGCTTGACGCAGCTTGAAGCTGCCCTCGGCGTGCCGCTCTTTGCGCGCCATGCCCGTGGCCTGACGCCAACGCCGGCTGGCGAATCCCTGCTTCGTCACGCCCGGCAGGTATTCGCCCAGCTCGAACAGATGCATGCCGACCTTGCGCCCTACGCCAGCGGCCTGCACAGCCAGGTCACCGTCTTCGCCAACACCAATGCCATCAACTGCTTCTTGCCGGAAGACCTCGGCGATTTCCTGCGTGAAAATCCGCGCGTACGCATCAGCCTGGAAGAGCAGCCGAGTCCGGCGATCATTCAGGTGGTCGCCGCCGGACAGGTGGAAATTGGCGTCGTGGCGGCAGATGGCGGACAGGCCGGGCTGGAAACGCTGCCCTATCGGCGCGACCGGCTGGTCCTCATCGTGCCGCTGGGTCATCCGTTGGCTGGGCGGCAGGCCGTGGCTTTTGGCGAAGTGCTGGCCGAACCTTTCGTCTGCCTGCATGCCGGTAGCGCCATTCACACCTTCATGATGAATCACGCCGCCCGGCTTGGCAGTCGTCTCGACGTGCGCATTCAGGTGCGCAGCTTCAATGCCGTCTGTCGCATGGTGGCTGCAGGGGTGGGCATTGGCATGGTGCCGCGTTCGTCGCTGGCTGCGGTCGATGACATTAAAACGGTGGAAATCACCGACGACTGGGCCCCGCGCGACCTGCAGTTGTGCGTTCGCGCGCGCGGTGCGCTGAGCCCGGCGGCCGCAGCGCTTTTCGAGCACCTGGCCGCCAAGGGTGTGACTGAATCTACAGCGGACGCTTGACCGTCAAAGCGCCGCGAATCTGGCCCTTGGCGTAGCCGGTCGCTTGATCGTGCGGATAGCTTTCGGCCAGCTTGGCCTTCAGGCCGGCATCCAGCGTATCGACCGGGCCGTGGCACTTCATGCAGACGTCGCCGACCGGCAGTGCCTTCATGTAGCGGAAGACTTGTTTGCCGTCGATGGTCACGATTTCGCTTTTTTCGAAGGTATCGACCTTTTCGCCGTTGGCAGCGCGAATGTTGAAGTCGGCCAGTTGGCGAACTTCCCACATGTCCGGCGTAGCGCGATCAGCGTTACGTGTTCGCAGGCTGACGCGGCGGATATCCCAGCCGGTTTCCTTGCGCTTTTCCTTGATCAGTGCCGGCGCCTGCTCCTTGCAGACCGGAATCGCACCAGCCACGCCCTTCTCGGCGACAGCTTCCTGCATGGCGGCAACGACTTTCGGCACAACCGGCAGAACCGTCTTTTTCGTATCGGCCGTCAGGGCGCCAATATCCTGAGCCAGGGCGGGCAAGGCGGCAAGCATCAAGGTGATGGAGAGAAGTTTCTTCATGGCGGGCTCCGGCTTTAAATAAGTGAACGCTTATTTTAAGCCGGCGCGCGAATTTTCTCCAAAATGATGACGCTTGCCAGTGATGCCGCGGTCAACCGGAAAAAATAGCCAAAATTGAAAATGCCGGCAGGACCGGCATTTTCCGTCAGCCGATGATTACTCGGCTACCTTGATGACGATCTTGCCGAAATGCCCGCCGCTGCGCATCAGTTCCAGCGCGGCCGGCGCCTGGTCGAACGGGAATTCGCGGTCGATGACCGGGCGAATGCCGTGCTTTTCGATGGCCTGCAGCATGTGGGTGAACATGGCGCGGCTGCCGACGAAAATTCCGTTGATGCTGGCCATGGTCGGGATCAGCGCCACCGGGTTGGCTTGTCCGGCCAGGCCAGTCAAAACGCCGATGTAGGCGATGCGGCCGCCGGTGCACACGCTGGCTAGCGAACGCTCCAGCGTGCCCGGGCCGCCGACTTCGAGCACCACGTCAACGCCCCGGCCGTTGGTCATGCGGCGAACTTCTTCCTGCCATTCCGGGTGCGTGCGGTAATTGATGCCGTGATCAGCGCCGAGTTGTTTGGCGTGGGCCAGCTTGCCGTCGTCGCTGGAGGTGATGATCACCGTCGCACCAGCTGCCTTGGCGAATTGCAGGGCATAGATCGAAACGCCGCCGGTGCCGAGCAGCAGCACGGTCTGGCCCGGCTTGAGATCACCCGCTTCGAACAGCGAGTGCCAGGCGGTCAGCGCGGCGCAGGACAGCGTTGCCGCTTCGCTGTAGCTGATCGAATCCGGCAGCTTGATCAGGCCGCTTTCCTCGGCGATGAAGCGCTCGGTCAGCACGCCGCCGCCTTCCGCGCCCAGCGCGCCGGCGAAGCTGTTGCCATCGGCCCGGCCGCTCTGCCAGTTGGGGAAGAACAGGCTGGCAACGCGGTCGCCGACCATCAGCCCGCGCACATCCTTGCCCACCGCAACGACTTCGCCGGCGCCATCGGAACATGGCACCAGGCCATCGGTAATCGGGCAGAAATAGGTGTTCTGGGTGACCAGGATGTCGCGGTAATTCAGCGAAACGGCCTTGATGGCGACCGCAACCTGGCGATCGCCGAGCGCTGCCGGTTCGAACTCAGCCATTTGCAGCGGAGAGCCGGCGTGGCCGGGAAAGACTTCGTAGCGTTTCATGTGGGCTTCCTTGAATTGTGATGGGTGGTATGGCCGAATCTCACCGTCGTCGAGCGACAGCTATTGTGGTTTGCTATTCAAGCCAGTTACATGCCAGCTGCAAGGTTCCATCAGCCGCAGTACTGCAGCCCCGCCGGGGCGCCATTTCTGGTTCGGATGATGGGTGCTGGCACCCGCATCGAGGTGTTGAACGTCCCATATTGGCACAGCGAATCTGATGCAAAACAGCACAGCTCGATGCGCCATTGACGGATGTTCAGGCCATCGTCAGCCAGTCATCGTGGCTTGCTGATCTGCCTTGCACGCAGGCGAAATACGCGGCCTGTAGCGCCTGGGTCACCGGCCCGGGTTTGCCGCTGCCAATGCGCCGGGCATCGACCTCGACGACGGGCGTGATCTCGGCTGCCGTGCCGGTCAGGAAAACCTCATCGGCGCAATAGACCTCGTCGCGGGTGATGCGCTTGCTGCGTACGATCAAACCGGCCTCTGCCGCCAGCGTACAAACCGTGCGGCGGGTGATGCCGTCGAGCGCCGAGGCACTGTCCGGTTGCAGCAATTCACCATCGCGGACGATGAACAGGTTTTCGCTGGAACCTTCGGAAACGTAGCCATCGGTGTCGAGCAGCAAGGCCTCGTCGTAGCCGTCGCGGCGCGCCTCGCGCACGGCGAGGATGGAGTTGGAATAGGTTGAAATGGCCTTGGCGCGACACATCTGGACGTTCGGGTGATGCCGGGCGTAGGACGACACGCGGACGCGGATGCCCGCCTCAATTGCCTTGCCGCCCAGATAAGCGCCCCACGGCCAGGCGGCAACCATGATGTGCGACGCAGCCCCAGCCGGATCGACGCCCAGTTTTTCGGCGCCGAGAAAGACCAGCGGCCGGATGTAGGCGCTGCGCAAGCCGTTGCGCGTCACCGCCTCGCGGCAGGCGGTGGCCAGTGTTTCACGGTCGAAAGGCAGGTCGATGGCGAGAATGTGGGCCGAATCTTCCAGTCGGCGTAAGTGTTCGGCCAGCCGGAAAATAGCCGGCCCGCTAGCCGCTTCATAAGCGCGGATGCCCTCGAAACAGCCGTAGCCGTAATGCAGGGTATGGGTCAGCACGTGCACTTTGGCCTCGCGCCAGGGTAGCCACTGGCCATCGAGCCAGATAAAGCCGTCGTGGTCTTGCATGGTGGATTTCCTCAATGATGGAGTTCGAACCGGTGTTTGCCGGCGGGAGCCGCGTGAGGGTGGCGCGGTGGGTTTCGTCTGGGCCGCTGCCGGGTAGGCGGGCTGTTTGCTGCGCTTGGGGATGAGGCAAGAATGGGCCGATTTTCGGCCTCGCTCAAATGATTTGAATTGCCGTCACATTAATTTAATTCATGCGATCTTCGCCCACGACCACAGTTCAGGCAATGCAATATTTCAGTTTTGGCCGTTTTTTCGGGTTGACCGTAGCAACCAGCGAATGAAAGCCATGATCGCCGGCTTTTCCTGGACAGCCGGTGGTGCGACGATGTAGAAGCTGCGGTCCGCACAGTCTTGAGGGAATGGCCGAATCAACCGGCCTTCGGCCAGATAGGGTGCGGCGAGCGTGCCTGCCATCAAGGCGACGCCATGGCCGGCGACAGCAGCTTCGAGCATGAGCAGGGCATCGCCGTAATTCGGGCCGATGGCCGGCTCAGGATGCCGGATTCCCGCTGCTGCGAACCAGCGTTGCCATGACAGCAGCGGATGGCGCAACAGGCGAATCTGGTCGAGATCAGTCGGCCTGTTCAGGCTGGCGGCCAGCCCGGGACAGCACACCGGAAAGACCCGTTCCTCGAACAGTTTCCAGGCGAGCAGGCCGGGCCATTCTTCCTCACCATAGCGCAGCCCGATGTCGGCCTCACCATTCAAAAGCGGGCCAAGGCCAGTCGCCGTGCCGAGGGTGAATTCGATGGCTGGATGCGTCTCTTGGTACTCGGCGACGCGTGACACCAGCCACTTGCTGCCGAGCGCCGGTGCCACCGAAATACGCAGCCGTTCGCGCTGTGGGGCGCGCAACACAGCGCTGGCCTCGTCCAATCGCAAAAGCGCATCGCGCACCACGGTCAGATAGCGGCGCCCGGCGGCGGTCAGCACGATGGCACGGTGGCGCCGCTCGAACACCGCCTGCCCAAGGTGTTCTTCAAGCTGCCGAATACGATGGCTGATCGCCGACGGCGTCAGGTGCAGTGCCTCGGCTGCCGCTTGAAAGCTGCCGAGCCGGGCCGCAGCTTCGAAGGCGGGGAGCGAGTGGAGCGGAGGGAGGTCGTGCATGGCGGCGGGCGGACGAAGTCGTTGGGTCTGTGCAGGGTATTCTGCCCGATTCCGGCCAGCTCGTTGTTTCGGCGCTATTGACGCAGCGCACAACATGCCGTCAAAATGGTCCGATGAACTTCGAACCATCCCTGTTTTCCCTGCAAGTCCCATGCTGCCGAATTCTGCGTGCGTGGCGCGTTGCTGTTCGTCCGGGGCCGGGGTGACGTAGTCGATTTTCTCTCCAGATTTCAGCAAAGGCCGCGGATTTGAAACCCGCGGCCTTTTTGTTTGCCTCTCGTTTTTATCCCTCATCGAAAGGAAGTGCCATGACCCGTATTGCCCAATGTACTTCGCTGGCGGAAGTTCGCCACCATATCGACCTGCTGGATCGCGAGCTGGTTGCGTTGATCGCCGCACGTGGCGCCTACGTTCGTCAGGCGGCGGGTTTCAAAAAATCGGCTGAAGAGGTGCCGGCGCCGCAGCGCGTGGCGCAGGTGCTGGCGAAGGTCAATGCACTGGCGATTGAAGCCGGGGCCGATGCCGCTGTAGTCGATGCCACCTGGCGCGCCATGATCGCCGCCTTCATCGACGCCGAGCGCCTCACCCAGGCCGCCCTGCATCCACCCTCGCCGCAACCGAATTGAACTGGAGAAAGCTGTGTCCATCCCCGTCGCCTATCTTGGCATCATCCTCATTTGGTCCACCACGCCACTGGCCATTCAGTGGAGCACCCAGGGCACCAGTTTTGCCCTCGCCGTCTTTGCCCGCATGTTGATCGGCGCTGTGGTCGCCGCCCTGATCATCATCGTCTGGCGCATCCGATTTCCGCTGCACGACCGGGCGCGCCGCGCCTATCTGGTCGGCGGCCTTGGCCTGTTCATCGCCATGGCGCTCACTTACTGGGCGGCACGCTTTGTTCATTCCGGCCTGATTTCCGTGCTCTTCGGGCTGTCGCCGCTGGCCGCCGGCATCCTTGCCGCGCTCTTTCTGGGTGAGCGCTCACTGACGCGCCTGAAGCTGGCCGGCATGCTGCTTGGTGCCGCCGGGCTGGCTACGATCTTCATCCATGGCGACAGTCTGGGCCATGAACATGTACTGGCCGGGCTGATCGCGCTGGTTGTCGCAGTGTTTATCTATTCCGGTTGCCTCGTCTGGCTCAAGCACATCGGTGACGACAGTCCGCCCTTGGCCACCACGGTCGGCACGCTGACGGTGTCGCTACCCTTCTTCGGGCTGGTCTGGTACCTGACGGACGGCCAGATTCCGGCCATGATCCCGCCGCGTTCAGGCGCCGCCATCGTCTACCTCGGCGTCTTCGGCTCGGTGATCGGTTTCGCGCTGTACTACTACGTGATCAAGCATCTCGACACCTCGAAAGTGGCCTTGATTACGCTGATCACGCCGGTCATCGCGCTGCTGCTCGGGCATTGGCTGAACGGTGAAATTATTGGCTTGCGTCTGTGGTTGGGCACCGCCTTGATCCTGCTCGGGCTCTCCGTGCACCAATGGGAGATGCTGGCCGGACTGCTGCGACCCACCCGGCCGGCCGCAGAGTAGACCGTCACGGTCAACCGGGAAAAACGGGCAAAACCGAAAAGTGCAGTTCAGGGCCTTGCCCTGAACTGTTCTATGATGGCGCCCGCAGAATGCTGCTCGCAGTCAGCACTTGGGCGAACCCATACCATTTCCCTAGCACAGGAGTTTTCATGAACATCCGATCCATCGCCATCGTCGCGCTTTTCGCCAGCATCGGCCTGACAGGATTCAACGTGGCCAGCGCCGACGAAAGCCCGGCGACCATCGCCTCAATCAATCAGAACAAAGCTTCGCTGGGTGGCAAGACGGTCAAAACCGCGGGCACGGTAGTCAAGGTCAACAACGGCATCATGGGGCGTAATTTCCTGCACATTCAGGATGGCAGCGGTGACGCCAGCAACAATGATCTGGCCTTCACCAGCAAGCAGACCGCCAAGGTCGGCGACAAGATCAGCATCTCCGGCATTGCCGTGTTGAACCGCGATTTTGGCAGCGGCTACCTGTACCCGATATTGATTGAAGAAGCCACGATCACCGCCAAGTAAATTCGGCAGCCAGCGGGAAGGCCACTAGCCTTCCCGGCCAAGGCGCGGTGCTGGTGTCGGCACTGCTGCGCGTTGCGTCGAACGGGGTCCGGTCTGTTCCAGGAAACGGACAAAATCGTCGAGTACCGGCGCGAGAAAACGCAAGGGGCGGGCAAACGCGCCGATCAAGGTCAGATGTGAAACGCGGTCGTAGCTGACCTGCGTGACCGGCGTGCCGAAGGCCCTTAAGCGGTCGGCCAGATGCCCGGTATTGCGCTGCGGGTTAACCAGCTCGTCGTCGCGGGCCACCGCGAGAAAAGCTGGCGCTTGCCGGCCATTAACATGATTGATTGGTTGTGAGTCGGTGGGTGTGTCGGGGAAGTGAAACACCGGCCTGGCTTCCGGATTGACGACGGGCAGGAAATCGTAAGGGCCAGCCAGACCACCCCAGCCGGCCAGGCGGTCCGGCGAGAGCTGCAACTCGCCCAGCCAGCGCGTGTCGAGTGCCAGCATCGCCGCGTTGTAGGCACCGGCGCTGTGACCGAGCAAGAAAATTCGATCTGGATCGGCCCCCCACGCCGGTGCCTGAGCAAAGGCCATGCGAATGGCCAGCGCGCCATCACGCAGGAATTCCGGATAACTGACGGTGGGGTACAGTTGATAGTCAGCCACCAGTGTCATCACGCCACGCGCCGCCATCGCTTCGCCAACGAAGCGGTAATCGGCCCGGTCGCCACTGTTCCAGGTGCCGCCATAAAAAAACACCACCAGCGGATAGCCGCCGGCAGGTGCCTCGCCCTTGGGGATGTACAAATCGGCTTCCTGCCGCGGGAGTGGTCCGTAGCTCAGGCCGCCACGCAAGGTATAACTGTCGGCTGGCGTGACCGCGTTGATCAGTGTCGTTCCCGAACAGCCGGCCAGCAAGACCGTACAAAAAGTCAGCCAATGGCGCTGGAAAATGCGGATTTTCGATGCAAGCACGAGCGCTCCTGTTCGGCATGGGCAAGCTGCCCACAAGACCTATTACGGAATTTTCCGGCCGCCGGATGCATTTTTATTCAACGGCGGTGTTTGTCGTCCAAGATACATCGAAAGTGCGGACAAGAAATTGTCGAGCCCGCTTTAGTGGCCTGAGCCGACAAAAAAGCCAGCCCACGCCGCATGCCTGAATTCCTTTGCACCACACGATGCGCTTAGGCCTTGCTCCCACGATGTTTGCGCAAGACGATCGTCAGCAGGCCCAGACTGAAGAGGATCGCGGCGGAGGGCTCGGGGACGGAAGAGACCGACGCAAGGGCCTGTGCATTGATCGTATAGCTCAGACTGTCGCCGAAGCGTTCATTGGACCAACCGGTCCAGACCAGGCTTTTGCCATCCCAGGTGCCGTCCGCACCCCAGCTGCCATACGCATAACCGGAGGAACTGCACTGCGTATCAACTGACAGAAAACAAGGGTCGTCGCGTACCTGGAAAGTGTTTCCATTCAGGAGACCCACCGCGCCGGACAGTGGGAAGACACTCGACAATGTCCCGGCCGAAAAATTGTTGGTCGTCAGGTAAATCAGGTCACGATCGACCACGTTCCCGCGAATCTCCCAATGCTCGTGGACGACATTGAGGTCGATCTGACCGGACAGACTTTCAGTCTGGGGCGCACCAGCTCCCGAGCAGCTTAGATTGCCGTTCCCGTCGAAAGCGCAAATGGGAAATCCGCTGCCCGGGGTATAAGTCACCTGGCTTTGGCCGGGTGCGATTTGCAAGGTCGCCGCGCCAGCCTGCCCGGCGCAGGTGACCAGCAAGCCGACAGCGACGACTTTGAGCGATTGAAGTGCAGAAAAACGGCGAAAAATGGACATGGTGTCGGACCCGAATAGCAGAAGGTTTAATCGAAAGGAGCAGCGTGTGGTGTCGCAGTATATGCCGATTAAATTTTTCGTGAAATGACTTTGGTATTTTCGTGTCCGGCATTGAATCAGCGAAAAACGAGAGGAATCCCGTCAGCCGATATATTTCAATTTCGCCCATTTTTTCCGGTTGACCGCAGCGCTGCTGTCCAAGCGAGCGTGCATCCCCGGCCGTTTGTTCGGTACCGCGGTCAACCCGAAAAAACACCTGAAAATGAAAATGGCGGCGGCATGGCGCAGCTTGCGGCCGGCCTGTTTGTTTTAAGTTATGATTTGTTGCAGTTGTATCACTATTAATGAATTCAGCCGGCCTGGCAGCCAGGCTCAACGATGAAAAAGCTGTCCAGGCGCTAATGATAAATGTCGGAGACATGGTGCTGATGAGGCATATATTGAAACGATCATGCGGCAGTGATTCCGGCGCATGGTTCCGGGGGCTGAATGTCGATTGAGCCAACGCGCGCTTGCCGCCCTGCCGGTGCTGCCCGGTGAGTTTGCGTGCGCGCATCTTGTTGCTGGTCCTCGTTGCCACGGTGCTGCCGGTGCTGGCAATGCTCGGCATCCTTTTGGAGAACCGCAGCACCACCGTGCTCGAAGCGCGCAATCAACTCGACCTGCGCGGCGAAATCATCGCCGGCGATCTGGATGACAAAATCGCCGGTACGACGCAACTGCTGTTCGGCCTCGCGCATGTACCCATCGTCAGGGGTGACGACAAGGCGGCCTGCTCCAGTTTTCTGGCCGATGTCCTGAAGGAGCACCCGCAATACACCGGCTTGCTCACCATCAAGCTCGATGGCACGCTGTTTTGCGACTCGCTGCGCTCCGGTCGCGTTCTCAAGCTGACCGATCGCGCCTATTTTCAGCAGGCACTGACGGCCAAAGGCACGGTGGTTGAACCGGTGATCGGCCGCCTGAGCGGCAAAGGTGTGCTGCAAATCGCTTATCCGGTACGCGATGCCGATGGCGGCCTGCGCTTCATCATCCTGGCCTCGCTGGACCTGAGCGCCTATGGCCATGCCGTCATCCAGTCCCTGCCCTATGCGCGCATGCATTTTCAGATCTGGAATCGTGATGCATCGATCATCATGGACAATGCGGCGCCGGGCGCCAGCAGCCTTGCGGTGACTGACGATCAGCGCCGCTTCATGCTCGGCGGCCCGTCCACCGGCAGCGTCACGCTGGAAGATGGCGAGCAGGCCAGAATATGGACAAAAGCATCCTTGCCCCGTTCGCTGGATACGGGGCTGCAACTGGCGCTCAGCGTGCCGGAGTCCGAGTTGAACGAACGAGTCGACCGGCAATTCAAGCGTGCACTGTTTGGCCTGGTGACCCTCGCCATCCTGATTTTCCTGGCGGCAGCCGTGCTCGGCGAATTTGCCGTACGGCGCCAGGCGGCGCGGCTGATGGAGGCCATTTCCCGGATGGATGCCGGCGAAGACCCCCTGCCACTCGGGGCGGACTACCCGCGGGGCGAATTGGGCCAGGTGATGCAGGCGCTGGATCGTATGGCGCACTCGCTGGCGCAGCAGCGTCGGGACATCGAGCACAACACCAGGGCACTGGAACGCCAGGCCCGCATCGATCCGCTGACCGGTCTCGCCAATCGCCATTTGCTCACCGAGCGGCTGGATCAGGTACTGAGCCACGCACGCCGTGCTAACCGGGTGGCCAGCGTGCTGATGCTCGACCTCGACCGCTTCAAGACGGTGAACGACAGCCTCGGCCACAGCCAGGGCGACATTTTGCTGGTCGAAGTGGCGAGGCGCCTGAGCCAGTGCATTCGCGAAGACGACACCGTGGCCCGGCTGGGCGGTGACGAATTTGTCGTGGTGCTCGCCGACATGGCCGATGTGACCGATATTGTGCCGGTCGCCCAGAAAATCCTCGCCGCCCTCGTCGAGCCGGTCGAGGTTGGCCTGCAGATGCTTTCAGTCAGCACCAGCCTTGGCATTGCCGTGTACCCGCGCGATGGTCAAACCGCCGACGAATTGCTGCAATACGCCGACACGGCGATGTATCGCGCCAAGGATCAGGGCGGCAATGCGCTGGCCTTCTTCTCCGCAGAAATGAAACAGGTCATGGACGAGCGCCTGCAGGTCGAAGCCGGGCTGCGCCGCGCGCTGGAACACGGTGAGTTCCGGGTGCACTACCAGCCGATCATTGATGCCGGCAGCGGCCGGGTCTCGTCCGCTGAAGCCCTGCTGCGCTGGGAAGACCCGCAGCGTGGGCTGGTATCGCCGGCCAGTTTCATTCCGCTGGCCGAAGAAACCGGGCTGATCGTCCCGATTGGCGACTGGGTGCTGCGCCAGGCCTGCGCTCAGGCACGTGCCTGGCAGGACCTCGGGCTGGGCGATATTCCGGTGGCGGTCAATCTTTCCGCCCGACAGTTTCAGGCGCATTCTCTCGATGAATCGGTGATACAGGCATTACGCGCCAGTCAGTGCCCGGCCTCGCTGCTGCAACTGGAAATCACCGAAAGCTCGATCATGGATCAGGTCGACAAAGCCTTGGAAACCATGCATCGCCTGACAGCGCTTGGCGTGCAACTGAGCATCGATGATTTTGGTACCGGCTATTCCTCGCTCAGCCAGCTCAAGCGCTTCCCGGTCAGCACCCTGAAGATCGACCGCAGCTTTGTCGGCGACATCAAGAGTGACGCCAGCGAAGACGTACTGGTCGATGCCATCATCACGCTTGCCCAGAAGCTCGCGCTGCGCACCGTCGCCGAAGGTGTCGAAACCGAAGCGCAGATCGCTTTCCTGAAAGCCAGGGGCTGCGACAACTATCAGGGCTTCCTGTTTTCGCGACCGATCGAGGCAGCCGCCTTTGTCGAGTTCGTGCGCGAGCGGCACAAGGCCTGAATCAAGGCTATTTGCGCCTCACCACGGTCAACCGGAAAAAAGCGCCAAAATCGCAAAGCAGACTGCATCAAGCCGATGAGGCGGGGGGTGGCAAGGCATTCATCTGCACGCGTTGCCAGGAGGCGTGAACGACCGCCACCGGCAGCTCGAGTTTGAACAGGGCTTTCAATTCGGCGTGCAGTACATCGGCATCACCTATCTCGCGTTGTTCAACCGCCTCAAAGTTGGCGTTGCGCCGAACCAGACGATTGCCCTGGATGCCCCAGAAGCAGTCGTCGCAACGGGCGTAGCACATGAAAATATGGCGAAAGGGCGAGGTCGGCCAAGTAGCGGTGAAATGGTTGCCCATCACGATATCGACATCCCTCACCGGACCGGGATCAACCAGATAAACGTCCACCCAGTCGCCGTCGATCCAGCGTTGCAAATGCAGGCCGTGTTCGCCTTCGTCGAGCAGCCGGAAGCGGGCACCGGCCTGAATGGTGACGACGCCCGGCACGAAGCGGATTGGGGCGACGGTGCCCGGGCCGCCAAAGCCGGCATCGGCCAGCCAGGTCTCGCCATCGAGTTCGACCAGCCACAACAAATGCGTGCGCGGCCCCGGTCCCGGCCGGCGGAAGGACACCCGGGCCAGCCGGCGCCGGGCGGTAAAGCCGGCCGCCTGCAGCGCCGCGCCCAGCAGCCCGTTCAGTTCAAAGCAGTAACCACCCCGCCGTCGGACGAGGAGCTTGTCGACGATAGCTGCGAGACTGACGTCGACTGCCGTGCCGCTCAGCGTATCCAGATTCTCGAAACAAATCGCCCGGGACTGCGCGCACACCAGTTCGGCCAGTCCTTCTGGCGTCGAGGCTGGCCATTGCGACAGGCCGAGTCGGGTGAGATAGCGGTCGGCGGGAAAAGGCGTGGTCGTCATGTTCAGGCTCGCTCGGGAAGGCAAACACTTGCGGTTTTGGGGCTTGCCACGGTCAACCCGAAAAAAGGGCCAAAATCGAAAATTGCACGGCTGGCCATTTGAGGGGATTCCCGCCCTAACGTTCCGAGCCGCTGCGTTCCTGCTCGTATTCTTGATACGACTTCCGGTTCAAGCGCTCCATGCAGCACTGGGTGTCGGTCGGTGACTCACTGCGGCAGCGGCTCTCCCCGGAACGCTTGACGCCCTCGTACCACGCCTCCGTCGTGCAGCCCTGAACGAGCAGGGCAAAAAGCAATGCTGCAATGCCGGGGCCGATCCACTGCATCACCGCGACTCAGCCATTATCCGGGATGACCGGCTCAACCAGATTCGCCAGTTGCGCCAGTGACTCCTGCCAGCCGAGATAGCACATCTCGACCGGAATCATCTCGGGAATGCCGGCCTGCTCAATACTCAGCTCCGTACCGCAAACCACCGCCCGCAAAGTCACCGTCGTCACCATTTCACCCGGCAGATTGGGGTCGTCAAACCTGTCGCTGTAGGCAATCCGCTCATTTGGCACCAGCTCGCGATATTCACCACCAAACGAATGGCCGTTGCCGGTCGAGAAATTGGTAAAAGTCATCCGGAAAGTCCCGCCCACCCGCGCATCCATGTGCAGCACCTTGCAGGTAAAACCATAAGGCGGGAGCCATTTGGCCATCGCATCCGCATCCAGAAAAGCGCGATAAATGCGCTCGGGTGAGGTACGAAGAACGCGGTGCAGTTGAACGGTATTGGCCGGCATGATCAGCTCCCAGGAAGTAGAGGAAGGCCCTCTACGGTACGACGGATGAGGTGGTGGGGAATCGACAGGAAAAATAGTATCAGTCCAATCGGCTTGGTCATGCGTTTCCGGAATTCAATGCCTGCCGACTCCTTGAGGCTCGGTGACTGGGGGGTTATCGCACTGTTTTGGACATCAGCGGGAAGGCATCCGGTTGGCGAATAGACGCCAGCGAAAGATCGATATCCAGATTCGGCTCTTCATCGGCTATCAGCAACCAGAAGCCATGACTGGAAACGTGAGTAACTTCAGGCGCCGAACCGAGTGCGCCAGGTAACGATGAGGACGGAGAAGTTCCTTTCATTCATCAAGGCGCTTTCGGCCACGCAATCTGCACTTGGCGGCGTTGGGTCACGCAGTCCCGCAAGTAAAGATTGATAAGGCTCTGGTACGGCACACCCGCTTCCAAAGCCATACTTTTGAAATAAGCCACGACGTCTTCGGAGAGCCGCATCGTGACCGACTTCTTTAATTTCGAAGCGTAAGGATTCTTACGCGACTTCATTTTGGAAAGATCGTATTCGGTTTTCATGGTGTCTCACCTCCATAAAACGCGCTCTCGCGCTTGGTGGCTTTACGCGCAGAAATGATTCGGATAACGCTGCCGGACTCCCGTTCACAATGGCACACAAGTAGAAGCCGCGCGCCGGTACTCATACCCAGCAAGAGAAAGCGCTCCTCTTCAGCGGAGTGCTCCTCATCAAAGAACTGAACGGCAAATTCATCATAGAAAATCGACTGCGCCTCCTCGAAGGAAACGCCGTGTTTTCTGACATTGGCCGACGCCTTGGCTGCGTCCCAATCAAACGTAATCATGCATACATTGTATGGTTGGGATGGCATGTGTCAACTTGGCGCCAACGGGACCAGGAGCAAGAGGGAACCGACTACGGTTTCTTGAACGAATTGGCTGAAAACCGTGGTCTGTCCCCTATTGTTCCTCCTCTCATAGAGGTTTGCGCAACGCAATTGATTCATAATTATTCAGTAAGCCTCAAAAATCGGAAGGCTATGATGTCCCTTGGGGTCTGACCCCTTTGGCTCCTCCCAATTTCACACTCCGTAGTCTGCAAGCATTTCCATTAGCTTTCGGGCGCGCACTGGATTGGCTTGGATCATCGGCATTTCCAGCGCATTTCGTACGAGAAAGCACTCCTCTTCGGTCTGAAGCCTCCCTCTCTTTTCGAGGCGGCGCAGATCCTTGGCGAACAGCATTCGCATCTCGGTAAGTGTCGGACTGCCGAGCGCTTTCAACTCGGCGTCCGCGGCCTTTACTCGCTCACCTGTCCAACGAGAAAAGCGCTCTAGAGAGTCGTAAATGGCCTCTCGCAGGCCCTGCTTTAGCATTGCACGCGGGACCGTGCCTTCGAATTTTGCAAGAATATACATGGGGTGACTTTGAGGATCACTCTTGCCCAAGAATTCATCGTTATCGCAAGCCCATGACATAAAATGCTTGAAGGCATCATATTCGGGGTCAGTAGCTGCTTTTACCCTCGCTCGCATCGCTTTCCAGTTCTTGGTTGCAAAAGCCAGGCGTAAAACGGGGTCAGACCAGCACTCAGCGCCGTCCACCCAGAATCGACCCAAGCACCCCGCGCAGAATCTGCTGTCCGACGGCCCGGCCGACGGTGCCTGCCATGCCGCGGGCAGCGCTCTTGGCTGCACTTTCCAGCACGCCTTCGCGGTGGCCGCCACGTGGGCCGGTGGTGCCGCCGAGCAGGTCACCGATGGTGCCGAAGATGCCGCCGGAGGCTTGCGGCGCGGGTTCGGGCTGGCGGGCTTGCGGGGCGGGTTGGTAGCGCGGTTGCGGCTGCTGGTTGGCGCTGTTGCCCCAGTCGCTGTCATTGAGGTTGCTGTTGCCGGCCGGCCGGCGGCGCGGGGATGGCGCCGGGGGCGGCTTGGGTGGCGGCGGGTTTGCCGCGCAGGATTTCGTAGGCGGATTCGCGGTCGATGGTCGTGCCATAGGCGGCGAGCATGGGTGAGGCGTTGATGACGGCCTGGCGCTCTTCCGTCGTCAGCGGGCCGAAGCGCGAGGCGGGTGGGAAGATCATGCTGCGCTCGACGATGTTGGGGCGGCCTTTTTCATCGAGGAAGGAGACGAGCGCTTCACCGACGCCGAGTTCGGTGATGACGCTGGCGGCGTCGAATTTGGGGTTGGCGCGCATGGTTTGCGCGGCGGCTTGCACGGCTTTCTGGTCGCGCGGGGTGAAGGCGCGCAGGGCGTGCTGGACGCGGTTGCCCAACTGGCCGAGGATTTTTTCCGGCACATCCAGCGGGTTCTGCGTGACGAAGAAGACGCCAACGCCCTTGGAGCGGATCAGGCGGACAACCTGCTCAACCTTGTCGGTGAGCGCCTGCGGTGCGTCGGTGAAGAGCAGGTGGGCTTCGTCGAAGAAGAAGACGAGCTTGGGTTTGTCGAGGTCACCGGCTTCCGGCAGTTGCTCGAACAATTCGGCCAGCATCCAGAGCAGGAAGGTGGAGTAGAGGGCGGGTGAGTTGATCAGCTTGTCGGCGGCGAAGACGTTGATGATGCCGCGGCCGTTTTCATCGACCTTCATGAGGTCGTTGATGTCGAGCATCGGTTCGCCGAAGAACTGGTCGCCGCCTTGTTGTTCGAGCGTCAGCAGGCCGCGCTGGATGGCGCCGATGGAGGCCGAGGCGACGTTGCCGTATTCGGTGGTGAATTCCTTGGCGTTGTCGCCGATGTACTGGACCATGGCGCGCAGGTCCTTGAGGTCGAGGAGCAACAGCCCCTTGTCGTCGGCGACCTTGAAGATCAGCTGCAGGACACCGCCTTGCGTGTCATTGAGATTGAGCAGGCGGGAGAGGAGCAGCGGGCCCATGTCGGAAATGGTGGCGCGGACCGGCACGCCGCTCTGGCCGAAGACGTCCCAGAAGGCGACCGGGTTGGCGTAGGGGGCAAAGCCTTCGAGGCCGAGGTCCTTGAGGCGGGCTTCCAGCTTCGGCGTGATGACGCCGGCCGCACCCATGCCGGAAAGGTCGCCTTTGACGTCCGCCATGAAGACCGGAACGCCAGCAAAGGAGAGGCGTTCGGCCATCGATTGCAGGGTCACGGTCTTGCCGGTGCCGGTGGCGCCGGTGATCAGGCCGTGGCGGTTGGCCATCTGCGGCAGCAGGGCGGGGTAACCATCTTCGGATTTGGCGAGGTACATGGGTTCGGACATGGCGGCAGGCTCCAGCAGGGAAAGTATTACGGCATTCTAGCAACGCCGGGGTAGGGCTTTGTTAAATAGCGTAAGTTTGGGTGCTACTTCGCCCTGACGAGAAGCCGCCGGGCGGGTAAAATCTCGCCTTCTTCGTTATTTGCATTCAGGGAAAACAGCATGGCTGGTCATTCCAAGTGGGCCAATATCCAGCACCGTAAAGGTCGCCAGGACGAGAAGCGCGGTGCCGCCTTCTCCAAGATTGCCAAGGAAATCACTGTTGCCGCCAAGATGGGCGGCGGCGACATCAACTTCAACCCGCGCCTGCGCGTGGCGGTGGACAAGGCCAAGGGCGTCAATATGCCCAAGGACAAGATCGATACCGCGATCAAGAAGGGCACGGGCGAACTGGAAGGCGTCGAGTACATCGAGATCCGCTACGAAGGCTACGGCATCGGCGGCGCGGCGATCATGGTCGACTGCCTGACCGACAACAAGGTGCGTACGGTGGCCGAAGTTCGCCACGCGTTTTCCAAGTTCGGCGGCAACATGGGTTCGGACGGTTGCGTGGCTTTCCAGTTCAAGCACTGCGGCCAGATGATCTTTGCGCCGGGCACCGACGAAGCGGCGCTGATGGATGCTGCCATCGAAGCCGGCGCCGACGACGTGGCGAGCAATGACGACGGTTCGATCGAAGTCCTGACCCCGCCGAACGACTACATGGCGGTCAAGGATGCGCTGGAAGCTGCCGGTTTCAAGCCGGAGTTCGGCGAAGTGACGATGAAGCCGGAAGGTGAAAACGTCTTTGCCGGCGATGAAGGTGTGCGCATGCAGAAATTGCTCGACGCGCTTGAAAACCTCGACGACGTGCAGGAAATCTACACCACGGCGGTCATCGAAGACTGAGGCAGCATCAGGCCATCCCCACTGGCGTGGGGGGGCGGTTGATCAAAATAACAGCGGTCGTTACCCAAGGAATCGCCGTGCAATACCGTCAGCTTGCCCTCGCTTTGTTTGCCGCAACCCTGAGTCTTTCAGCGGCCGCGGCGACCCTTGCGTGCCCTGATCTGGCTACAGTGGTTCAGGTGAATGCCTGTCCTACCGAGGAAGAGTTGAGGCACACCTATTCCGGCTTTTGCAGCGACGATGCCAAGGCGTACGCCAGGGAGACTGACTCCTGCGTTCGTTATGAAGACTATCGCCAGAAGAAAAATCTGGCGCGCTGGGAGTCGAAGGACGGCGAGTTCGACGGCTATCTGGCCTGTGATCTGACGGCCGGCCGCTTCAAGGCGCTGCGCGTGACGAGCATGAAGCTGGCTCAGCAAGGCAAGCTTGCGAAGGTGGTTTGCGGCTATCCTGATGGCATTGTTTTTACCTTTCGGACGAAAGCCGTCTGTGCCATTGACAATGAAAAGGCGTGTGCCGCCGACGCAGCCACCTGCAGGGCCACTTGCAACTGAAATCCGGGGCGTTGCGGCATGACGCGCCATCGCCCGTAAGCGGCGACCTGCGGCGCGATCAGTCGCTACCGGTCATTATCGATATCGAAGCGTCAGGGTTCGGCAAGGGCAGTTACCCGATCGAGATCGGTTATTACCGGCCGGACGGGCAGTCCTTTTGCTCGTTGATCCGTCCCGAGGCGGGCTGGACTCATTGGGACAGTTCGGCCGAAAAGGTACATGGCATCGCTCGAGAATTGCTTGAAGCGAAGGGCAAGCCAGCTGTTGAGGTTTGTCTTGAGCTCAACCGTAACCTGCGCGGGCAGCGGGTTTATTGCGATGCCTGGGCCTACGATTATGTCTGGCTGAGCGTGATGTACGAGGCGGCCGATCTAGTGCCATCGTTCGAACTGAAGGACATGCGTGATTTACTGAAGGCGTGCGAGCAGGCCTTGTGGCACGCCACTCGCATTGCCGTCGAGGCTCGCCTGAAGCTGCGTCGCCACCGGGCCAGCGGTGATGCGCGGACCTTGTTCGAAACCCTGATGGAAGTGAAAAAATCCTGTGTGCCGAACTGGACAGCCTGATCCGATGGAACGCTTCTACCCTTTTCTCTTCGTATTTTTGTGGAGCACCGGCTTCATTGGCGCCAAGTTCGGCTTGCCCTACGCCGAGCCACTTTCCTTTCTGCTGACGCGCTATGGCCTGGTGATCGCGCTGATGACGGTGCTGGCGCTAGTGACCCGTGCTCCGTGGCCGGAGAAGGCGCGCGACTGGCTGCACATCGGGGTTTCCGGCGTTCTGGTTCATGCGGTTTATCTGGGTGGTGTTTTTGTCGCCATCAAGCATGGCTTGCCGGCCGGGGTGACGGCGCTGGTTGTCGGCATGCAGCCCTTGTTGACTGCTTTTGGCGCCGGCTGGCTGCTCGGCGAGAAAGTGAGCGCTCGCCAATGGGGTGGGCTGGGGCTGGGTTTTGTCGGTGTCGGCATGGTCGTTTCCGGCAAGCTGGGCGATGGTGCCTTGGGCCCGATGCTGATTCCAGCGGTCGTCGCCCTGCTTGGCATCACGGCCGGTACGTTGTACCAGAAGCGTTATTGCCCCAAGTTCGACCTGCGCACCGGCTCGATCATCCAGTTCGTGCCGACGGCATTGGTGACGGCGATTGCGGTGGCGATCTTTGAGAATTACCGCATCGAGTGGAACGGCCAGTTCATCTTTGCGTTGGGCTGGCTGGTGCTGGTTCTCTCTCTTGGCGCGATCACGCTGCTGAATCTGTTGATCCGCAGCGGCAGCGCGGTGAATGTCGCCACCCTGTTTTACCTGACGCCGCCGACTACCGCGCTGATTGCGTTTTTCATTTTTGGCGAAAATTTGTCGTTGACCGCAGCATTGGGTATGGTCGTCGCCGTGAGCGGTGTTTATGTGGTCGCGCGGGCAAAATAGGGCACGACGCTAGTGCCCGCCAAGCCTAGACTACGCAGCGTACCTATTTCATGTCGACATCCATTCCTTAACGCATCGTGATCGAAATCTCGCAAATCAACCAGAGCCTGAGCCAGAACGCGGTCATCGTGGTCTTCATCAACGTGCTGTTGCAGCAGATCGGGCTGCCGTTGCCGGCGGTGCCGACGCTGATGCTGGCCGGCAGCCTGGCGGCAACGCCGGGTAGCCTGGGCATGGTGCTGGCCGCGGCCATTGTGGCCTCGGTGATTGCCGACTGGGTCTGGTATGCCGCCGGAAGAGCGTTTGGCTATCGGGTGCTGGCCGGGTTGTGCAAGCTGTCGCTTAATCCGGCTTCATGTGTCAGCCAGACCGAAGCGCGCTTCCTGCGCTGGGGCATTTCGTCGTTGGTTATCGCCAAATTCATCCCCGGCTTCTCGACCGTTGCGCCGCCAATTGCCGGCGCCTTGCGCATGCAGTTGCCGGGGTTTCTGCTGGCGGCCGCCGCTGGCGCGAGTCTGTGGGCTGGGTTGGCGCTTGCCGCCGGCTGGCTGATGCGCGATGCGGTTCAGGCGGTGATGAGTTCTCTGGAGCAACGCCTCGGGCAGGCCGCACCGGTTGTGCTGGTGGTGTTCGCTATTTGGCTCGGTTGGAAGCTGTGGCAAAAATACCGTTTCAAGAAATTCAGCAGCATTCCCCATATCACTGTCGACGAACTGATCACGGCAATGAATGGCGAATCGCGTCCCTTGCTGCTCGACTTGCGGGGGGCGACGATGATTGCTGAAACCGGTCCGATCCCGGGCGCCGTCGTCGCCGAGCATGATTTTCTGCAGGATGCCGTGGGCGATTGGCCCAAGCACCAGCCCATCGTCACGTTGTGCGCCTGTCCGGAAGATGCGGGGGCAATTCAGGCGGCGCGCCGCTTGCGCGAAGACGGCTATCAATCGGTCAGGCCGTTGGCCGGTGGCTACGATGCATGGATTGCAGCGGGGAAGCAATGATCACCCCGCGCATCCTTGGTATCGACCCTGGCCTGCGGGTAACCGGGTTTGGCGTCATTGAGCTGCAGGGCAAGGAACTGGTTTATGTCGCCAGTGGCTGCATCAAGTCCAACGACAAGGAGTCCTTGCCTGAGCGTATCAAGACGCTGTTCGCCGGTATCAGCGAGGTCATTGCCACGTACCAGCCGAATCAGGCGGCGGTGGAAAAGGTGTTCGTCAACGTCAATCCGCAATCGACCTTGCTGCTCGGCCAGGCACGTGGCGCGGCGATCAGCGCACTGGTTCATGCGGCGCTGCCGGTGGCCGAATACACGGCGCTGCAGACCAAGCAAGCGGTCGTCGGGCACGGCAAGGCAGCCAAGGAGCAGGTGCAGGAGATGATTGTCCGGCTGTTGAAGCTGCCCGGCGCGCCAGCGGCAGACGCTGCGGATGCCCTCGCCTGCGCCATTTGCCACGCCCACGGTGGCCAGGGTTTGGGAGCGATGGCGACGGCCGGGTATCGTGTTCGTGGCGGGCGACTGATAGGATGATAAGCTGTGTAGAATTACAGTGCTTTTTCCAGAAAGAGATCACCCTGAAATGATCGGAAGATTGACCGGCATCCTCGCCGAAAAGAACCCGCCGCAGATCGTGCTTGACGTCAATGGCGTCGGCTACGAACTCGATGTGCCGATGAGCACGTTCTACAACCTGCCGGCGGCGGGCGAGAAGGCCAAATTGCTGACGCATTTCGCGGTGCGCGACGATGGGCATTATCTGTACGGTTTTCTGACCGAAGCCGAGCGCTTTGCCTTTCGCCAGTTGCTGAAGGTATCCGGGATCGGTGCCCGTACTGCGCTGTCGGTACTGTCCGGTCTGTCGGTCGGCGATCTGGCCGCTGCCGTGGCGCAACAGGAACTGGGCCGGCTGATCAAGATTCCCGGAATCGGCAAAAAGACCGCAGAGCGCCTGCTGCTAGAGTTGAAGGGCAAGCTGGCCGATGCCACCGGCGTTTCGCTGCATGCTGCGGTCGACGACAGTAAGCAGGATATTTCCAATGCCCTGCTCGCCCTCGGCTACAACGAGAAGGAAGCCGCATCGGCCATGAAGCAGCTGCCGGCCGATATCGGTACTTCCGATGGCATCCGGGCGGCACTCAAACTGTTGTCCAAGGTGTGATGTTCAGCGAAGACAATCCCAAGCGTCTGGCCCAGATCGCACTGATTGCGCTGCTGATCGTTGGCTGCGTTTCGGTCTTGTTGCCATTTATTGGCGCCGTGCTTTTTTCGTTCGTGATCTGGATGTGCACCTGGCGTATTTATTCCGAAAAGCTCCTGCCCCGTTTGGGTGGGCGCAATTCGCTCGGCGCTTCCTTGATGACGTTGTTGTTGGTGCTGGTCATGTTGCTGCCGACGCTTTTCCTTTCCGGCTCGCTGGCCAATGGCGCCGACAGCTTCATCGCCTTCGCACGGCAATACATTGCCCAGGGCATGCCGGCCGACCCGCCTGCTTTTCTCAGTGGATTGCCGCTGGTGGGGGCTGATATAGACGAGACCTGGCATCGCCTGGCCGGTGATCGGGAAGAGCTGAATGGCCTGATCAAACAGTTGCTGGCGCCCGCCCGCCAGCTATTGCTGGCACTTGGTGGCATTGCCGCGAATGGACTGTTGCAGATGGCGCTGGTCCTATTTGTTCTATTTTTCCTGTACCGCGATGGTCAGGCCGTTGCCAATGCCTTGTATACCGCCGGGCGTAAACTCGGTGGTGATCTTGGCGAAGAAATGCTCGACATGGCTCGCAACACCGTGGTTGGCGTCATGCTCGGCATCGTCGGCACGGCCGCTGCCCAGGGGGCTGTGGCCATGATCGGATTTCTGATCGCCGGGGTGCCGGCGGCTGTCCTGCTGGGCTGTGCCACCTTCTTCCTGTCGATGATTCCGATCGGACCGCCGCTGATCTGGGGGGGCGCCGCGGCCTGGCTGTACAACGAAGGGCAGACCGGCTGGGCAATTTTCATGGTGCTCTATGGGCTTTTGATCATCAGCAGCATCGATAATTTTGTAAAACCAATCCTGATTGCGCGAGGCGCCGGTATTTCCATCCTGCTGATTGCCCTCGGTGTGCTGGGTGGTGTGCTGGTGTTCGGTTTCATCGGCATCTTTCTCGGGCCGGTACTGCTGGCGCTGGGACACATGCTGTTTGATCGATGGACGCGCGAGGAGATTCCCTCATGATCGAAACCGACAAGCTGACACCAGCGGCCACGGCCACAAAGGCGGGTCCCGCGGTCGACCGGATAATTGCGCCAAATTCGAAATCGGCGCAGGAAGAGGCGCTGGAGCGCGCCCTGCGTCCCAAGCGGCTGGCCGACTACACCGGTCAGGTCAAGATTCGCGAACAGCTGGAAATTTTCATTCAGGCTGCCCGCAATCGTCAGGAATCGCTCGACCACGTGTTGCTATTCGGCCCGCCGGGCCTGGGCAAGACCACGTTGGCTCATATCGTTGCCGCCGAAATGGGCGTCAATTTGCGTCAGACCTCCGGCCCGGTGCTTGAACGCGCCGGTGACCTCGCCGCCATTCTGACCAATCTGGAACCGCACGATGTGCTGTTCATCGATGAAATCCACCGCCTCAGCCCCGTCGTTGAGGAAATCCTCTACCCGGCGCTGGAGGACTTCCAGATCGACATCATGATCGGCGAAGGTCCGGCGGCGCGCTCGGTGAAACTGGATCTGCCGCCGTTTACGCTGGTGGGGGCGACGACCCGCGCCGGCATGCTGACCAACCCGCTACGCGACCGCTTCGGTATCGTCGCCCGGCTGGAGTTCTATACGGCTGAAGAGTTGAAGAGCATCGTTGCACGCTCCGCCGCACTGCTCAACGCGCCGATAGATCCGGAGGGCGCCTTCGAAATCGCCAAGCGCTCGCGCGGCACGCCGCGTATCGCCAACCGCCTGCTGCGTCGCGTTCGCGACTATGCCGAGGTCAAGGCCGACGGCAATATCACCCGAAAAGTGGCCGATGCCGCGCTGCACATGCTTGACGTCGACCCGGCCGGACTGGATGTCATGGACCGTAAGCTGCTCTCCGCCATTATCGACAAATTCGGTGGCGGCCCGGTTGGCGTCGATAACATCGCCGCAGCTATCGGTGAAGCGCGTGACACCATCGAAGACGTGCTTGAGCCCTATCTGATCCAGCAAGGCTACCTGCAGCGCACGCTGCGCGGCCGCATCGCGACGCCGGCCGTCTATCGTCACCTTGGCCTTGCCGAACCGCCCGGCGCGATCGTGCGGGATCTGCTTTCGGAGGAGTGAGGCGCATTTGCCCTGTGCTCAGGGCTCAGGGCTTGTTTTCCTCGACCTGGCATACGCGATTACGACCACGCTCCTTGGCCATATAGAGCGCCATGTCAGCGCGATTGACGGTCTGGTCGATCGGTTCGCTATCGTCGAAATTACTGACGCCGACGCTGATGGTGACGCGGAGCGTCGGTTCTGCCTCGTAAATCTGCTTTTCGGCGATCTCGCTGCGAATTTTTTCGGCGACTACCAAGCCTTCGGCCATCGTGCAGCCGCGCAATATCACCAGAAACTCCTCACCGCCCCAGCGCACGGCAAAATCGGCCTTGCGCAGGTTTTCCTGGAGTAGTTTGGCCACCCCGGCCAACACGATGTCGCCGACCCGATGTCCGAACTGGTCGTTGATGTGCTTGAAATGATCGATATCGGCGAGCAGCACGGTAATCGGCTGCGGAGCGCGGCGATAGGAGGCAATCAGCTTGTCGATCAGGATACCGAAGGCGTGGCGGTTGAGGAGGCCGGTCAATTTGTCCGTCGAGGCCATTTCCTCAATCTTGCGCTGATAACGACCCAGGCTGAGATAGGTCAGGAAAATGACAACCAACGTGACCACGAGACTGATCGCGAGGTTGATATAGAGCGTCTGGCGAATGCCGGCTAGTGCCACATCCTCGTTTTGTTCGACGAACAGGTACCACTTCAGTTCGGGCAGGTAATTGACATTGAGCACATGGCTGTCGCCATCGGTAAACTGATAGGTGCCGGAGCGCGCCTGTAAGATGTGGTCGATCTGCGGCCCGAGGCCGGCCCGGCTACGTAATTCGCTCTGAATGCCTGTCTGGTTGCCAAAAACGACCACCTGTCCCCGCTGATCAACAAAATAAATAGTGCGCCGGAAACGCTTCTGGTATTCCGTAATCAGGTTTCGCACGGCATCCACGGTCAGGCCGATGCCGGTGACGCCGATATATTGGCCGTTGAAATCCGATACGCGGTAGTTAACGAAGATGGTTAGTGCGTCGAGATTGGCCATATCAGTATCGACATTGATCTCGTAGCCTTCCTCCAGGTTGCGAACCCGGAAATACCAGGCATCCCGTGCTTCGTCTTTGGTGACGCGCTTCAATATGCCGTTGCCGGTGTAGTAAATCCTGCTTTTGTCCGAGACAAAAAAGCTGCTGAAGGCCCCGTTTCGTTGTTTGACCTCGGCCAGGAAACGTGACATTTCCGCGACATTGTTTTCGCCTTTTAGCACCCAGTCGCGGAGGAAGGTGTCATGCGCCATGGTTGATGAAATCAGGATGGGGCGTACCAAATCCTTCTGTATTTCCGAATAGATGTTGCTCGCCGTCAAGGGCAGATCCTGGCCGATGATCGCCGATCGGATGGCCGCTTTCGAGACAAAGTAACCAAACAGTGTGGTGGCAAAAAAGCCGGCACTGAGCACGACACTAAGCAGCAGGAGCAAGTGGCGTCGGTCAGTTATATGAGCGTGGCGGATCATCGGGCGATTATGGCGGATGTTGAACACCTGTGTCACCGCTTGGCTCGGGGCGCTATGGGTAGCGAGTGGAGCAAGGCTTTAACTTTGCGACAGAACGTTACAAAAGATGTTGCGCTGCAAGGTAAAATCGTGAAGATGAAATACGAGCCGAAACCCAATGCCTTTTCGATTCCCGTCCGAGTTTATTACGAGGATACGGATGCTGGCGGCGTCGTTTACTACGCCAATTACCTGAAGTTCTTCGAACGTTGCCGTACCGAATGGATGCGCTTTGCCGGCCATGACCAGTCGGCGTTGGCGTCGGAGGCGGGTATCGGCTTTGTGGCACGCAAGGCGAGCTGCGAGTATTTGAAGCCGGCCAGGCTCGATGACGAGCTAGTGGTTGGTCTTGAGGTTGAAAAACTGACCCGTGTCCGTGTTGTTTTCCGCCAGCATGTCCGTCGCGGTGATGTCGAGCTGGTCACCGGCACCGTCGAAATTGCCTGCGTCAATATGTCCACCATGACCCCGTCTGCCATCCCCGATTTTCTGCATCAAAAACTGGAAGCGCTGAAATGAACGTCACCCAGGATATGTCCATCCTCCATCTGATTCTCCAGGCCAGCGCGGTCGTGCAAGCCGTCATGGCATTGCTGGCAGGGGTATCCTTCATGTCTTGGTACTACATTTTCATGAAGCTGATCACGGTCAAGCTGGCCCGCGAAAAGACCGAGATTTTCGAGCGTGATTTCTGGTCTGGTGGTGATCTGAACAACCTCTTCAACAGCGCGGTGAATGATCGTCACCACGCGGGCTCGATGGAACGCATCTTCGAGTCCGGTTTCCGTGAATTTACCAAGCTCAAGGGCCAGAAGAACCTCGACTCCAAAGACATCGTCGACGGCTCTCGCCGCGCCATGCGCGCGACCTATCAGCGCGAGATGGATTCGCTCGAATCACACCTTTCGTTCCTTGCCTCGGTCGGCTCGGTCAGCCCTTACATCGGCCTGTTCGGCACGGTTTGGGGCATCATGCACGCTTTCCGCGGCCTCTCGAATGTCGGTCAGGCCACGCTCGCCTCGGTCGCCCCTGGCATTGCCGAAGCGTTGGTCGCGACCGCAATAGGCCTGTTCGCTGCCATTCCGGCCGTGCTCGCTTACAACCGTTTCTCGCATGACATCGACCGCCTCGCCACGCACTACGAGTCGTTCATGGAGGAGTTTTCCAACATTCTGCAACGGCAGATGCGTTAAGTCATGCGCCAGCGTCGTCTAAAAAGTGAAATCAACGTTGTACCCTACATCGACGTCATGCTGGTCTTGCTCGTCATCTTCATGGTCGCAACGCCGATGATGACTACCGGATCGGTTGACTTGCCCAGCACCGGTACCGCCCCACAAAAGCCGCCGAAATACATCAAGGTGGAAGTAGGCAGCGAAGGCGCGTTGTCGGTCTTTGATGTGAATGGCAAGGCCAGGAAAATAAAGGGCATCAAGGAACTTAAGGGTGAGCTGAATGCCTTGAAAGCGCCTGATGAAAAAATTGCAGTTCTGATCGCCGGCGACAAGGAAACCCAGTACAAGAACGTCATCGAGGTTCTTGACGAGGTGAAGCGAATGGGCTTCGATAAGGTCGGCTTGGAAACCGCCAGCAAATAGCCTTGATGATCCTCGACAAACGCGAAGAGCCTGGCAAGAAATACGCATTGGCGTTCACCGTGATGGTGCACGTCGGGCTGATTGCCGCGCTGTTTCTCGGGGTGCAGTGGAAGAGTAGCCCCCCGGAGGTGATGGAGGTCGAGTTGTGGTCGGCGACGCCAAAGCAGGCGACTTATGTACCGCCGCCTCCGCCGCCACCGCCCGAGGTCAAACCGGAACCGAAGCCAATCCCACGTGTTGAGCCGAAGCCCGAGCCTGTGCTGAAAAAGCCGGATATTGCGATCAAGGAAGAAAAGAAAAAGCCGGAGCCGAAAAAACCGGAACCTAAACCCGAGCCACCCAAGCCGGAACCGAAAAAGCCTGAGCCCAAGAAGCCCGAGCCAAAGCCGGAACTCAAACCGCCACCCAAGGTGCCGGATTTCAGCAAGGAATTGTCGCGTGAAACCGCGGAGCTGAAACCTCGTCCGAATCCGAGTACCCAACACATGGCCAATGCAGCCGCCGCAGAGGCGGAGCAGCGGGCATCGTCGAATAAGCGGGGAATGGCTGATTACGCCAACAAGATTCGTGGCAAGGTACGCGGCAATATCGTCTTGCCGCCTTCAATTCAAGGCAATCCGGAAGCAATTTTTGAAGTCAGCCAGTTGCCGACTGGCGAAGTTTTGAACGTCAGGCTCAAGCATTCCAGTGGCAATCCGGCGCTGGATACTGCGATCGAGCGTGCTATCCGGAAATCCTCACCCTTGCCCAAGCCGGATGACCCCTCGCTATTTAAGCGGGAGCTGGAAATCAAATACAAGCCGTTAGAAGAGTAAAATCGCGCGAATCCTTATGAAAATGAACGAAATGTCCCGAATTTCCCGTCGCATTTTTCTGGCTTTTTCCCTGTTGACCGCAGGAATGGCCTACGCCCAGCTTTCCATCGAGATCACCGGTGCCGGCGCCAGCCGCATTCCGGTGACGATCGTCGATTTTCCGGGTGATCCGGCTGCTTCTCGCGTGATAACCACCACCGTGCGCGCCGATCTTGAACGTAGCGGTCTGTTCAAGCTGATCGACAATGGCGGCCAGGCCTTTGACGAAAGCGCACCTGTCAATTACGCCGACTGGAAAGGCAAGGGTGCTGATGCGCTGGCTGCCGGCAGTATCGGACGCAGTGCCGATGGCCGTATGGAAGCCCGTTTCCGCCTGTACGACACGCAGAAGGCAGTGTCGCTGGGTGGCGCCGCTTATGTCACCAGCAACGTCCAGTTGCGAGCTGCCGGCCATCGCATTGCCGATTTCATCTATGAAAAGCTGACCGGCGAAAAAGGCGTCTTCTCGACGCGCATCGCCTATGTCGTGAAGTCGCGTGGCCAATTCCTGCTGCAGATCGCCGATTCGGATGGTCAGAATGCAGCGACGGCGCTGACCTCCTCCGAGCCGATCATTTCGCCGGTCTGGTCGCCTGATGGCGGCCGCCTGGCCTACGTTTCCTTCGAGAAGAAGAAGCCGGTGGTCTATGTCCATTCATTGTCGTCCGGGCAGCGTCACATTGTGGCCAATTTCAAGGGCTCCAACTCGGCGCCGGGCTGGTCACCTGATGGTCGCAAGCTGGCGGTTGTGCTATCCAAGGACGGATTTTCGCAGCTCTACTCGGTCAATGCAGATGGTAGTGGCCTGCAGCGCATCACTCAATCCTCCGGCATTGATACCGAGCCGCGTTATTCGGCGGATGGGGGAACCATCTATTTCACCTCGGATCGTGGCGGTAGCCCGCAGATTTATCAGATTGGCGCCAGCGGCGGTGAGGTCCGACGCGTCACCTTCGAAGGTAGCTACAATGTCTCGCCGCGGCCGTCGCCGGATGGCAAGAGCATCGCATTCATCAGCCGCCGCGAAGGCCGCTTCCAGCTCGCAGTCATGGATCTGGCCAGCCGCCAAGTCCAGGTGCTGAGTGATTCCAACAAGGACGAATCTCCCAGTTTCGCCCCGAATAGCCGCATGATCCTGATCGCTACTGAAGTCGGCGGGCGCGGCGTACTATCGGCTGTCTCCAGCGATGGCAGGATCAAACAACGCCTCTCGGTGGCTGCCGGCGATGTCCGGGAACCGGCCTGGGGCCCGTACTACCAATAATCCACTTATCCATCGGAGAACTTTGTGAAAAAACTGCTGATACCCGCCCTGCTGTCTGCCTTGCTGGCTGCCTGTTCCACCACCCCGCTGCCGGAAGACAGCAATGGCGCCCCGGTCGAATCCCGTAGTGGTGCTACCACGGGCGTCGCCCCGGTCAAGGCCGGTGGTCTTGATGCCAGCGGCTTGCCGCGCGAACTGACCGATCCGTCCAGCAAGCTGTCGCAACGCAGCATCTACTTTGATCTCGACAAGTATGAAGTTCGTGATGATTACAAGGATCTGGTCGCCGCGCACGCCAAGTATCTGGTCGCCAACAAGGGCTTCAAAGTGCTGATCCAGGGTAATACCGACGAGCGTGGCAGCCGCGAATACAACCTGTCGCTCGGCCAGAAGCGGGCCGAAGCCGTCAAGCGTTCGCTCAGCCTGCTCGGCGTTCAGGAAGCCCAGATTGAATCGGTCAGCCTCGGCGAAGAAAAGCCGAAGAACGCCGGTCACGACGAAGCTGCCTGGTCTGAAAACCGCCGTGCCGATATCCTTTACAAGGCTGCTGACGGCCGCGGCGAGTTCTAAGCATCATGCGCCCGGTTCGAATCGCACTTCTGATCGCCGCGCTAGGGGCCGTTCAGGCCCACGCCGGTGTTTTTGACGACGAAGAAGCGCGCCGCCAGGTGACTGATCTGAGGATCAAGACAGAGGCGCGATTCGACCAGCAGGCCAAGGCACAGCTGGATCTGGCAGGCCAGATCCAGCGCCAGGTTGAAGAGATTGCCCGCCTGCGGGGTCAGATCGAAACGCTCAATTACGAGCTGGACACCGCCAAAAAACGCCAGCAGGATTTCTATCTCGATCTTGACACTCGCCTGCGCAAGTTTGAGACGGCCGCTAGCTCGAGTGCTGCGGTCAACCCGGAAAATTCGCCAAATTCGAAACCGGCGATTGATCCGGCCCGGGAAAATCAGGACTACGAAGCAGCCCTGAACCAGTTCAAGGCAGGCAAGTACAAGGAAGCAGCGACCAGTTTTGGCGGCTTCGTCCAGAAATATCCGGACAGTTCGCTGGCGCCCAACGCCCAGTACTGGCTGGGTAATGCCTGGTACGCCCAGCGCGACTGCAAGCGTGCCATCGAGGCGCAAAGCGTCGTCACTACGAAGTATGCCGAGAGCCAGAAAGCGCCGGATGCCTGGCTGGCAATTGCTACCTGCCAGCAGGAAATGGGTAATTCGAAGGGCGCCAAACATTCGCTGGAAACGGTGCTTGCCAAATACCCGAGTGCGCCTGCTGCTGAAACAGCTCGCCAGCGATTGAAGAAGAAATAATTGGCCCTACGCCTTACCGAGATTTTTTACTCCCTGCAGGGCGAGGCATCGCGCGCGGGGTTGCCGACCGTGTTTGTCCGCCTGACTGGTTGCCCGTTGCGTTGTACGTGGTGTGACACCACCTACAGTTTTACCGGGGGCGAGCCGGCGAGCATTGAATCGGTGCTCGCCGAGGTCGGCAAATATCCGGCCCGCCAGGTTTGCGTGACCGGTGGCGAACCGTTGTCGCAGAAGGATTGCCTGCCGTTGCTGACGGCGCTGTGTGATGCCGGCTACGACGTTTCGCTGGAAACCTCTGGTGCGATTGACGTGGCGGATGTCGACGCGCGTGTCGCGCGGATCATGGATCTGAAAGCGCCCGATTCAGGCGAATCCGCCAGGAACCGCTGGGAAAACCTGGCGGTACTCAATCGACGTGACGAACTCAAGATTGTCATTGCTTCGCGCAGCGATTACGAGTGGGCGCGGGACGTGTTGCGCGAACGCCAGCTTGCCCGGATTTGCTCGGTCCTTTTTTCGCCAGCCCAGGGCTTGATCGAGCCGCAATCGCTGGCTGAATGGATACTCCAGGACGGGCTCGATGTCCGTTTCCAGCTTCAACTGCACAAGTTGCTTTGGGGTAACATGCAGGGAAAATAAGGAATGGAGACGCACGTGGAACGTAATCGCCGAAAGTTTTCCCGCATTGCCTTCCAGAGTGAAGCCAGTCTCTTTTTGCCCGATGGCGAGTATGGTGTCGAAGTGCTCGATCTCTCGCTGCAAGGCGCACTGATCCATCCCAACGCCAACATGTTCGTCAACGTTGGGACCCATGGCACGCTGAAAATTCGTCTGGACGCGCTAGGAACGACGATCCGGATGGAAGCGACTGTCGTACACCACATGGCCAACTACTATGGCTTGGCTTGTCGTGAAATTGATCTGGACAGTGTTACTCACCTGCGGCGTCTGGTTGAGCTGAATTTGGGCAACGAGGCGCTGGCAGAACGCGAATTTTCCCAACTCGCCGAATATTGAACCCGCGTCATATCCGCTGAATTCGTCACTGCACAAGAAAGTTTGATGTGCTCACCGAGAAGCTCTGGATTGGATATTTTCCACGCCTCGGCCGATATGGATGGGATGGATATGCGGCTCACCAGTCTCCCCCTTTTGAGGTAGAAAAGGGATTGTGAACAAGCAGATACCTGCTCGGCTAAGGGCGCTTTTGGGGTATATTCACGCCCCATGAAGAAAGCTGTCGTACTCCTTTCCGGTGGACTCGACTCCGCCACATGCTTGGCTATTGCCCGTAGCCAGGGATTCGAATCCTATTGCCTGTCCTTTAATTATGGGCAACGACACTGCGCAGAACTGGTCGCGGCCGATCGTGTCGTCAAGGCGCTAGGCGCTGCCGAGCATCGCATCGTGAATTTTGGTCTGGCCCAATTCGGAGGCTCGGCGCTGACCGATACCAGTATCGCCGTACCGACCGACGGCGTGCAGCCCGGTATTCCGGTGACCTATGTGCCGGCGCGCAATACCATCATGCTGTCGCTGGCACTGGCCTGGGCGGAGGTGCTGGGCAGCCTGGATATTTTTGTTGGCGTGAATGCCGTGGATTATTCCGGTTATCCGGATTGCCGGCCGGAATACATTGCAGCTTTTGAGACGATGGCCAATCTGGCGACCAAGGCCGGGGTCGAAGGGCACAAGCTTTCCATCCATGCGCCGCTGATCGACTTGTCCAAAACCGAGATCATTCGTACCGGTGCCGCGTTGGGCGTGGATTACAGTCTGACCGTGTCGTGTTATCAGGCCGATGAAGATGGCCGCGCCTGCGGTGTTTGTGATTCCTGTCGCCTGCGAGCCGAAGGCTTTGCCGCCGCCGGATTGCCTGACCCGACGATCTATCGATCCTGAGTATGGAAACAGCTGTTTCCGCCAATTTGATCCTCTGGCTGGCGTTTGCCATTGGTTGCATCTTTGGCGGCATCGGCCAGAAGACCCATTTCTGCACCATGGGGGCGGTCTCCGACATCGTTAACATGAGCGACTGGAATCGCATGCGGATGTGGCTGCTGGCCATTGGCATCGCCATTCTGGGTGCCGCAGCGCTGCACCTTGGCGGACTGATCGATCTCGGCAAGTCGATTTATCGCACGCCAAATTTTACCTGGCTCTCGTACATCGTGGGCGGCGCAACATTTGGCGTCGGCATGGTGCTCGCCTCCGGTTGCGGCTCGAAGACACTGATTCGCATCGGTGGTGGCAACCTGAAATCGCTGGTGGTCTTTGTCGTACTCGGGGTGGTTGCCTATATGACAATGCGCGGTATCTTCGGCGTATTTCGGGTTAACGTGCTGCAAAAAGCGGCGATTATTCTTCCAGGCGGACAGGACGTTCCGGCGTTGCTGAGCGCGGCCGGTTTTGATCCGGGGATGGCTTTCCGTTTTTCGGTTTTGGCCATCGGTGGCGGGTTGACCGCAGCATGTCTGCTCAAACGTGATTTCCGGACCTTCGACAACCTCCTCGCGGGATTGGGGATCGGGCTGACCATCGTTGCCGCATGGTACGTCAGCGGTCACCTCGGTTATATCGCCGAGCATCCGGAAACACTGGAGGAAGCCTTTCTCGCAACCAATAGCGGACGCATGGAGGCGTTGAGTTTTGTCGCACCCCAGGCGTACGCGCTGGAATTGCTGATGCTGTGGTCAGACACCAGCCGCACGATGAGTTTTGGCATTGCTACTGCACTGGGCGTAGTTGCCGGCTCATTTGCTTGGTCGGTGCTGAGCGGTAATTTTCGCTGGGAAGGTTTTGTCAGTGTCGAAGACACCGCCAGTCATTTGATGGGTGCAGCGCTGATGGGCTTTGGCGGGGTGGTGGCCATGGGTTGTACGGTTGGCCAGGGGATCAGCGGCATCTCTACGCTGGCGTTGGGGTCGATCATTACCTTTCTGGCCATCGTACTCGGGGCAGCAACCATGCTGAAGTTCCAGTACTGGCGCCTGATGCGCTAGGCCTAAGGCTTCTCGTTTTCCTTGAGCTTGGCGATGACCAGCGGGAAGGCGCCCGAGCCAATCAGGGCAATTGCCGACACAATGAACGCTAGGCCGGCCATAGGGTCGTCCAATACCGGGTGCAGGCTGGCACCGAATCCGGCCAGACTGATAATTCCCGGAATTGCGCAAAGAATGCCCAGCAGGGTCAGGGCAACGAAGGAAAATGGGTAGCGGCTCATTGGCTGACTTTGAAGGTGGGTCTACTTCGGCCCAATAAGGCGCATTTTAGCGCTGATGCAAATGCAGTGAGCAGATTCGGCTTGTCCTTGCTGGAACATGCTCGGTGCGAACCATCTGCGGTTTTCATGTTCTGATCTTGGGCTAGCCGGCATGCCATTTGCTGCAAGCTGGCACAGCCCCAATCCTTTGCCAGAAACCCGACACAATGAACGCCCCTGAATCCCTCCCGAATGATCTGCCTGTTTTTGACAACAGCTTTGCTGCGCTGCCCGACGCTTTTTATACCCGACTGAATCCGCAGCCACTGCGTAACCCGCACGTTGTTGCGGTGAGCGATGAAGTGGCCGGCATGCTCGGCCTGCCGGCCAGCTTTCTCGATAGTCCGCAGTTCGCCGAAATTTTTGCCGGCAATCAATTGATGCCCGGTAGCGAGCCGCTGGCTGCGGTTTACTCTGGCCATCAGTTCGGCATCTGGGCGGGTCAGTTGGGTGATGGCCGGGCGCATTTGCTGGGCGGCCTGCGCAATGGGCTTGGACATTGGGAAATCCAGCTCAAGGGGGCCGGGCGCACCCCGTATTCGCGGGGGGCGGATGGACGAGCCGTATTGCGTTCCTCAATTCGTGAATTTCTGTGTTCGGAGGCCATGGCCGGATTGGGCGTGCCGACGACCCGCGCGTTGTGCGTCATCGGCGCCGATCAGCCGGTGCGCCGCGAAGAAATTGAAACAGCGGCGGTGGTGGCGCGGGTGGCGCCCGGGTTTGTCCGTTTCGGGTCGTTCGAACACTGGGCGTCGCGTGACCGGCATCTTGAATTGCAGCAACTGGCCGACTATGTGATCGACACCTTCCGGCCGGAATGCCGTACCGCAGCGAATCCCTACGATGCGCTATTGCGTGATGTTTCCCGCCGGACCGGCGAGCTGATGGCACACTGGATGGCGGTCGGCTTCATGCATGGCGTGATGAATACGGACAACATGTCCATCCTCGGCCTGACGCTCGACTACGGCCCATTCGGCTTCATGGAAGCCTTCGATGCCGGTCATATCTGCAATCACTCCGATCATCAGGGCCGTTACTCCTACCGCAACCAGCCGCATGTCGGGCAATGGAATCTTTATCGTCTGGCAGATGCCTTTCTGCCGTTGTTGAAGCGTCCGGCGGCTGGCCGGGCGGCCGTTGATGAGACGTATGGTGACGCCTTCGCACTGACTTTCGAGCGCCTGATGTGCGCCAAGCTGGGGCTGCGTGAGACGCTACCCGATGACGAGAATTTCATTGGTGAAACCTTTGGCTTTCTGCAAGAGCATCGCCCGGATTTCACCTTGTTCTTTCGGACCCTGTCCAAGCTATCTGCTGCGGTCAACCCGGAAAATCGCTCAAAATCCGAAAACGCCTTGCGCGACCTGTTTATCGACCGCAGTGCCTGCGATCTCTGGCTGGATGGCTGGCGAGCCAGACTGGCCCGGACCCCGTGGCCTGATGCCGAGCGGCAGGCGTCCATGCTGGCCGCCAACCCCAAGTATGTGTTGCGTAACTGGCTGGCCGAGGCTGCGATCAGAAAGGCGAAGGCAGGTGATTTTTCCGATGTAAAGCGGCTGCTTGCCTGCCTGCGTCGGCCATTTGACGAGCAGCCAGACTGCGAAGATTATGCTGCGCTGCCGCCTGATTGGGCGACTGGTCTAGAGGTTAGCTGTTCCAGCTGAGCGCGCGCGGCTTCGTGGATACGGAGCCACTTCAGCATCACGGCGAACAGCGTGTCCGGATTGACCGGTTTTGCAATGAAGTCGTTCATGCCACCGTCCAGGCAGCGGGCGCGATCTTCGGCAAAGGCATTGGCGGTCATCGCGATGATTGGAATATTCTCATAACCGGGGATTTCACGAATCGCCTGGGTGGCACCGAGGCCGTCAAGTTCGGGCATTTGCATGTCCATCAGGATCAGGTCGTAGTGATCGCGCAATGCCATATCAATGGCCTGCAAGCCATCCGGGGCAATATCCACTGGAAAGCCGAGCGTTACCTGCAGCAGTTCGAGCGCAACTTCCTGATTCACCCAGTCGTCTTCGGCGACCAGGATTCGGCAATTGGAAAACTCGGCCCGCAATGCATCTTCCGCATCGTCACCGCACTGAGGCGTGACGATTGTCCGGGTCGGCGCTATTTCAGCTTGCTGCAGACGAATGGCAAAAGTGAATGCACTGCCCGCGCCGGGGGTGCTGACTACTTGAATTTCGCTGCCCATCAGTCGCACGAGGCGCTGGCAGATGGGCAGGCCCAGACCGGTGCCACCATATTTTCGTGTCGTCGAGCCATCAGCTTGCTCGAACGGGTTGAAGATGCGATCCATCGCCTCTGGGGCAATACCGATGCCGGTATCCCAGACTGAAAGCTCAAGCAGAACGCTGTCTCCACCATTCTCAGCAATGCGCGCCACAACGCGAACTTCGCCGCGCTCTGTGAACTTGATAGCGTTACCGGCAAGGTTGAGCAAAATTTGCTGCAAGCGCAGCGGGTCGCCCAAAAGTCGCATGACCTTGAGGCGCGGGTCGATGTCGAGCACAAAATGCAGGCGGGCGGATTCGGCACGCGGGGCAAGCAGATTCGCCAATTCCTGCGTCAGGGCATCGACCGAGAATGCTGTCCGTTCAAGCGTCATTCGTTCAGCGTCGATCTTGGAGAGGTCAAGGATGTCGTTGAGCAGCTGCAGGAGGTGATTGGCGGCGCCGTCTATCTTGCCCAGCTTGTCGATCTGGCTGCCGTCCAGATTGTTGCGCTTGAGCATGTAGGTCATGCCGATGATCGCATTCATCGGTGTGCGCAGTTCGTGACTCATGTTCGACAGGAAGGTGCTTTTTGCCCGGCTGGCCGCTTCGGCGGCTTCCTTGGCCAATGACAAGGCATGGGTGCGTTCCTGCACGGTATCTTCCAGATGATCGCGCTGATCCGCCAACTGGCGGTCGCGCTCGGCAATCTCGGTGAGCATGGCGTTGAAGGCGTCGCCCAAGCGCCCGATTTCATCATCGGAGTAAATTTTCGCGTGTCTTGAATAGTCTTTCGATTCAGCGACGTATTGGGCTGTATTGGTCAGTGAGCCAAGGGCGGCGAGTATCGAAGCCAGCATCTGGCGGCCGATGGCGAAGGCGATCACGAATGACAGTGCCAAGGCCAGCAGGGAGAGCATCAGGTTCCAGATAATCGCCCGCCAAACGGTGTCCAGGCTGGAGGTGATGGTGACCGTACCAACGACGCCATCTTCCGAACGGATAGGTACGGCCACGGTCACGTTTGACCAGTCGGCATAGACGGCACGTTCGCTATGCGGCTGGTCGCCGAGCGCTACCTGCGCCGGAAGGGTACGGTTGGGTGCATCGAAGTGGTAATGAAAATTCGAGTTGGTGCCGAGCAGACGAACAGTCAATACATCCGGATGCTCTCCAAACGAACTGAGCAATTGCTTGGCGCCCTTGGTATCGTTGAACTCGATGACGGCCGAGGCATTGAAGGCCACCACATCGGCCATGGCGAACAACTCCGTCGTCTTGGCCTGGCGCCGCTGGTCGACCTCACGGACCGCAAAGGTCAGGAAGGACAGCAGGAGGCCAATACCGAGCGAGGCAGCAATCGCCAAGGCAATTCGTTTGCGAATGCTGTGATGCGTACTCAACGCTCAGCTCCGATGACCTTCTGAGCAAGGCGCAACATTTGCGAACTTGGCGTTAGGCCATTTTTTGTGAGGCTTTCGGCATTGACGATGAATTGGACGCGGCCTGTGCTACGGACCAGTTCGATGCCTCCTCCCGCACGGGCAAATCCATCAGTATTGCTGGCGGCGAGTATCGGCATGTTCTGAATCCAGCGCAAAACGACACCAATTCGGGCTTCTTCGATGTCGGGGATGTATACCAGCTGGCAGTTCGACATGTCGTCAGGGCTGTTGGCTCGGCGAATGCGCAACTCTTTGCCGCCCACCGAGCGGCCTTCGTAGCCGGCAAGAAATGGACCCAGAGTATCGCGGCCAAACAGGCAGATTGTCGTTGTTGTACGGTTGCTGGCCGGCCAGTCGACGTACTTCATGAAATTGACAAGATAGGCAGCCTCCAGCTGAGGCTCCGATTCCGGAAAAGCAAATGCGGTCGACACACAGCTTAGCAGTAGCAAGACCAGCCAGCGGACGGGGCGTATTTGCGACAAAAATTGCGTGCGGGCTGGCATGATCAGAACTTCCAGCGCGCCGAAAGGAGCAGCGACGGCTCAATGATCACCGGTGTGGCCGGGACATAATCTGTCACGTATTCAATGCGCCTTGGGCCGACCAGATTACGCCCGGTCAGTGCCAGCTCCAGATCCTTGTTCAGCTTGACGGCGTAGCGCAAATCGAGCGTGACGTAACCGGATACGTGAATCTCGGTGGTGTAAGGGGTCAGTCTTCTGTACAGGCCGGAGGAGCCTCGAATCCAGGCGTCAAATTGCTGGCTGGACGAAATATTCCATTGCGAACGCAAGGAGCCGTAGTGGCGTGGGGTGGAGCGTTCCTCACTCTTGCCTTGTCCTTGTGCGATCAGGTTGGTCGACTCATCCATGTTGACATGGGTGTAGGCGTACGACAATTGCATCCGCCAGATGGGTGTCAGCAACCAGTCAACGCTCAGTTCAGCACCGCTCAGCCAACCGCTGGCGCAGTTGCAGCGATCGATATTTTGATAAGCGAAGGGAATTCCATAAAAAAAGACTGGAAACTGGGTGCTGCCCAAAGTGCCCGATACGATGTCGGAATAGCGATAACGGTAGACTGAAATATCTACGCCAACTTGCGGGGCAAATTGCTTGCGATAGCCAATTTCGAAGCCTTCCATTTTTTCCTGACGCAATGGCTGGCTGCCGGGCTGAGCGCGAATTGCGACGGGAGGAACAAATGGGCTGGTGGGAGCCCGAAAACCCGTCAGCATCGTGATGTCGTATTCGGCGCGCGCGGGCATGCGTGGCGCCTTCGAATATTTTGTCCAGAGCGTATCGCTGCGCGTCGGTGTCCACATCAGCGTGGCATTTGGCGAGAAGGTATTACCGCCCAGATTGGTTTTGTCCCAGCGAGCACCAAGGCCAAGTTGCAATGTATCGTCGATCAGGGTCCAGTTGTCGTGAACGAAGACACCGGTTGTTCGCTGGGTAAATTCGGGTTTGGAAATTTCAACCACATATCTGGCCCACATTTCATCCGAGACCGTTCGATGGCTGGCACCCCATAGCAGATCGTGTGAGGAAAAGGTGTAGCGCCCCTGATAGTCAATATCGAACTGATTGTGGTCTACGTCCAGCGCCCCCTTGAGCTCCGTGGAGGTGCTGGCAATCGAGGCTTGCAGAGAAGACTCAATACCCTGATTGGTCAGCCAGCGATAGCGGACCCCCAAGGTCTGGTTGGATACCTTTTGCGTGACCGGGACGGAAATTAGTACGGAAGGATTGAGTGGATTGGGGGTCAGCGGGTAGAGGTCGCCAACGGATGAACTGCCAGCATTGGCCCAGACGCTGAGATCGCTGCCTGCGGACAGTGCCCGATCAAAGCGAAAATCGACCACGCCATTGCTCAGGCTATCTTCGCTGTAGCGGTCATTGGCCAGTTGCTTGGATGGTTCGGCATGGCGGCCTTGGGCTGAAATTTTCCACGAGGTATCAGCATCGATGTTTCCGCCTGCTCGGGTATAAAGTTGCTTCTGACCATTGGTGCCAATAGTTGTAGAAACCATACCGCCAGATTGCGCGCGGGAATGCCGGCTGATGATGTTGATGACACCGTTGACTGCATTGACGCCCCACATGGCAGCCCCGGCGCCTCGAATAACTTCTATGCGCTCGATGTCTTCAAGTGGAATCGGGTCATATTCCCAGTCGGTGCCCGAGAAAAATGGGTCGTAGACGCTTCGGCCGTCGATCAGCACTTGAAGTTTGTTGGCAAAGCGACCGTTAAAGCCGCGCGCCGTAACGGCATATCGCCCGCTGTCGATCTGCGCTACTTGAATGCCCGGCACCATGCGCAGGACATCGGGCAAGGCCAGTGCGCCGGAGCGGCGGATATCTTCGGCAGTGATCACGAAGGCAGCAGCCGGCACGTTGCTCAGGCTCTGATTGCGTCGGGAAACCGACGAAATTTCGGTTTTGGTCAGGTCTTCGAGACTGAGGTCGTCATCCAGGACGGCTAAAGCATCAGTTGAAAGCACCGCAAGAGCGATGTATGCGATAGCCGCAAAAATTTTTATGTATGACATCGCCATATTTTGTTCTGTCGTAGGCGTGATTGTTTGTAAAGGGCTCTTTACAAAGACAATGGTGACTATGCCATCGAAGTTCAGCTTGTTCAATGCACTATTTCACAAAAACGAACTATGCGGCGTTTGCGCAAGCAAAAACAAAAAAGGCTGGCGAGAAGCTCTCGCCAGCCTTGTCTGGGCGAATCTAGTTTTACTGAACTTGCTGGATACCAGCTAATACCCAGCCGCGACTGTTGTCGGTCGGTTTGGTCATGTGCCAGATTTCGTCGAAAGGCGTTGGTGTCGCACCCTTTTCTTCGCTGATCAGGCCGGTGAAACGGATACTGACGATATAACGGTTAGCTTCTTCGGCGACGTCAAGCACTTCGCCGTTGAGTTGCGCAACGTCGGTTTCCTGCTTGGTGCCATCGCGTTCGCCCATGCCCAGCTTGATTTCAGCGAACATTTCCGGTGAGGTGAATTCGCGGATATCGTCGAGATTACCGGCGTCATTGGATGCCTGCAGGCGAATGAAGTTGACCTTGGCGTTGCGCACGAAGCCTTCAACATCAAAACCGGCCGGGATGTTGCCGCTGCTCGCGCCATTTGCGATCGGTGCTGCCATGGCTGCACCGCCGGGGTTGAAAGAAGCCGGCTCACGTGGGGCGTTGCTGCCGTAGTTGCTGCCGGCGCCAGCATACTGCATGCCGCCTTGCTGAGCAGCAGCGGCCTTCTTGCGCATCAGGAAGCCGAAGAGCATGACAGCTGCCATGATGATCAGGCCGATCATCATGAAGTTGGCCAGGCCTTCACCGAAACCGAAGTGCGATGCCAGGGCGGCCAGACCGATACCGGCGGCCAGACCGGCGAGCGGACCCATCCAGGAGCGCTTGGGTTGCGCTTGCGGGGCTGCTGCGCCAGCCTGGTGCGGAGCCGGGGTTGGTGCAGCGTTGGTCGACTTGCTCGGGGCAACGGACTGGCGCTGCATGCCGTAAGAGCTGCCGCCGCCAAGACGCTTGGCTTCGGCATCGCCGATTTGCAAGGTGAAGCCGAGCACGAGTGCGGCGGCCATCAATACGAAATTCTTCATGCATGTCTCCGTGTGGGAAAGTTACAAGTCGTAGTGTACCCGCTTCCCATTGCAGAAAAACCAGCTATTTCTTGTATTAGTCTTCGTATTATTCGAACTATTTTGGTCGCATGAAAAGGCTGGCTGTGGCCGCTGGATTGCTTGGAAAGTAGAAATGGACGTAGGAGGCAGTCAGTCGATCCTGGCGATAGATGGCTTCGCCTTCGCTTCCCTTGGCTGTTTGAGCACGGAGCAGTGGCGTGAGCGTGGTTTCGCTCTTCGAGTAATGAAAGGTATGCCCGGACAGCCGGCCTTCCGGCAATTCAGTAAATTGCGTACCGAGCGCGGCCAGACGTTTTTGCATCACCGAACGCCCCGGTAACAGGCCACCAAAGTGATGGGATGTGCCACTTTTGTCGATGACTTCTTCGAACAGACTCATCATGCCGCCGCATTCGGCGAGCAGGGGTTTGCCTGCGGCGACGTGGGCTTTCAGTGCTTGCCAGAGGCCAGTGTGCTTGCCAAGGGTGTCGCCGTGAAGTTCCGGATAGCCGCCAGGGAGCCAAACGGCATCGCAATCGGGCAATGGATTGCCGGCGACCGGCGAAAAGAAGCACAGCTCGGCACCGAGCGCCGCCAGCGTTTCCAGATTGGCCGGGTAGATGAATCCATAAGCGGCATCGCGGGCGATGGCGATGCGCTGGCCGGCAAGTGCTGGCGCAATGAGCGGCACCGGTAAAGTGTCGAAATTGACGGGTTTTGGCAGGTCGACCGTAGCACTCGCCGCCAAGGCATCGGCCAAGGCGTCGAGACGGGCTTCGAGGTCGGTGATTTCGGCCGCCTGCAGCAATCCCAGATGACGTTCGGGCAGGCTGTCGTTGCTTTTGGGCAGAGCGCCGAACCAGCCCATGCCGGCGGGTAGGCTGTCGCGCAACATCTTGATATGCCCTTCGCTGGCGGCGCGATTGGCTAGCACTCCGGCAAATGGCAGTTCGGGTCGATAGGTGGCGAGGCCGTGGGCAATCGCGCCGAAGGTCTGGGCCATGGCTCCAGCGTCGATCAAGGCCATCACCGGAATGCCGAAGCGGAGGGCGAGGTCGGCGGCCGAGGGTTGGCCGTCGAACAGGCCCATGACCCCTTCGATCAGGATCAGATCGGATTCCTGCGCGGCTCGGGCCAGCCGCCAGCGCGCATCGTTTTCACCACACATGCCGAGATCGAGGTTCTGGCAAGGGCGGCCGCTGGCCACGGTGTGAATCTGCGGATCGAGAAAATCCGGACCGCATTTGAAGACGGTGACTTGTCTACCCTGACGGCTGTGCAGGCGGGCCAGCGCGGCGGTGACCGTAGTCTTGCCCTGGCTGGAGGCGGGGGCGGCGATGAGCAGTGCCGGGCAGGACGGCATCAGAATTCGAGTCCTGGCATGGCCTTGATGCCGTTTTGGAAGGCGTGTTTCTCCATGCCGATGTCGCTGACCGTGTCAGCAGCTTCGCGCAGGCCTTGCGGCGCGGCGCGGCCGGTGATGATGACGTGTTGCATGGTCGGGCGAGCCAGTAGCTTGGCAAGTATGGTGTCCAGGTCGAGCCAGCCGTATTTGAAAGCGTAGGTCATTTCGTCGAGGACGACGAGGCCGATGGCCGGGTCGCTCAGATGGCCGCAGGCAATCTCCCAGGCGGCCTGGGCTGCCTTCGCGTCGCGTTCCTTGTCCTGGGTTTCCCAGGTGAAGCCTTCGCCGCCGACATGCCAGGCGACATTCGGTTGCAGACGGAAAAATGCTTCCTCGCCGGTATCCGAACGGCCTTTGACGAACTGGACGACGCCGACCTTGAGGCCATGCCCGAGAGCACGCGCGACGACGCCAAACGCTGCACTCGATTTGCCCTTGCCGTTGCCGGTATTGACCACCAGCACGCCTCGTTCTTCCTGTGCCGCGTCGATCTTGCTATCGACGACAGCCTTTTTCCTTTGCATGCGTTCTTCGTGGGTAACGGTCATGATTTTCTCTGAAAAAATTGATTAAAAGGGGTGGAAGCCGACTGCTACGGTCAACCGGAAAAATCGGCCAAATTTGAAATTTTATTATTTCGGAATAAAGCAGCGATGGCCGCGATCTTCGATCTGACGCAGGCCATAGCCGTAAAGTTCGGATAGCGTTTCGGCCGTCAGAATGGCATCGACCGTACCTGACTCGGTGCGGCCATCGCCATAAACCAGCAGTGCCCGGTCGCAGAAACGATGGGCCAGGGCCGGATCGTGCAGGACCATGATGACCCCGGCACCGCAGTCGCGAGCGGCGCCGGCAAAGAGTTCTAGCACAGCCATCTGGTGATTGAGGTCAAGATGCGACAGGGGTTCATCAAGCAGGTAAAGCGGCGCCGCCTGGGTCAGCAGCGTGGCAATCGCCAGCCGCTGCCGTTCGCCGCCGGACAAAGTATGGACCTGGCGTGACTCCATGCCTTCCAGACCGACCGCCTTGATTGCGCTGCGCGCCAGTTCGGCGTCGCGCGTCGACTCCCAGTCCCAGCGCCCGAGGTGTGGATGGCGTCCGGTCAGGGCCGTTTCGAGCACGCTTGAACCGAAGGGATCGTTTTGAAATTGCCCCAGCCAGGCGCGGCGCAGGGCAGCCTGTCGGGCCGGCAGCAAGGCAGCGTCCTCGCCATCCAGCAACACCGCACCGGCCGCCGGTGGACGCAGGCCGGCCAGCGTCGACAACAGCGTCGATTTGCCCGCGCCATTGCGTCCGAGAATGGCAATTCGTTCCCCGCTGGCCACCCGCAGGTTGACCTGGTTGACGACCGCTTTGCCGCCGATTTCAACGGCCAGTTGTCGGGCTTCGAGCAGTGCCTGGGTCATTTCGGCTGCCTGGAGAGCAGGAAGAGAAAGACAGGAACGCCGATCAGTGCCGTCAGCACCCCCACGGGCAACTGCTGCGGCGCCAGTAGCGTACGGGCCAGGGTGTCGGCCAGCACCAATAACGAGCCGCCTGCCAGTACCGAAGCCGGCAGCAGCAGACGTTGATCGTTGCCGGTGGCCAGTCGCACCAGGTGCGGCACGACCAGACCGACAAAGCCGATGGAGCCGGCCGTCGTCACCGATGCCGCAGTGGCCAGTGAAGCGAGAAGGTAGATGGCGTAACGCAAGCGGCCAACCGCCACGCCCAAGGCTTGCGCCTGCATCAGTCCGCGGGACAGCAGATTCAGCTCTCGGGCAAAAGGCATGGCCAGCGCCAGCGCAATGACCAGCGCAGCCAAGGCCGGCCACCATTGTGCGCTTTGGCCGAGGTCGCCCATCAGCCAGAACAACATGCCGCGCAGCTTGTGCTCCTCGGCAATGGTCAGCATCAACGCGACCAGCGCACCGCAACCGGCGGCGACGATTACACCGGTCAGCAACAGGCGGGTTTGCGTCCAGCTTCCGTCCCCGTGCGCCAGCCCGAAGACCAGCAGCATTGCCGCAAAGGCACCGATAAAAGCCAGCCCATCAACACCGAGTACCGGCAGTCCGAGCAGCATGGCGAACATCGCACCAACGCCGGCACCCCCGGAAATACCCAGCACGTACGGGTCAGCCAACGGATTACGCAGCAAAACCTGCATCAGGGCGCCGGCCAGTGCCAGCAGCCCGCCACAGGCAAAACCGGCCACGGCGCGCGGCAAGCGCAGTTGCAATACCACATCACCTGCCCCGCCCTCCTGTCCCAGCAAGGCGGCAAGCACTTCGGCATAGGAAATCTTGAAACTGCCCACCGTCAGCGCCAGCCAGAAGCTCGCCACGGCCAGAAGGCAGAGGCTGGCGAGAATCAGGAGGGCACGTTGGCGGGTTGGCATTTACTTGAAGTCGTAGCGGGCGGAAACGAAAACGGCACGGCCGTCAGCCGGATAGTAGTAATAGTCGCTTTTGAGTGGGGAATACAGTGCGAACGGGGCGTAGTGCTTGTCGGTGAGATTGAGAACGCGAGCCGAGACGGTCATTGGGCCGACTTTCCAATCAGCAACGAGATCGAGCGTTGTATACCCGGAAAGCATTTTGAGTTGGTTGGCATAATCGCCACTAAAGCGGCGGTCGCCGATGTAGTTGGCCGACAAGCCATAGTTGCCAATTTGACCACCTTGCCAGTTGATGCGGAACGAAGCCTTGTTGTTCGGCACCATGGGCACCGATTTGTCCTGATAAACCCCGTCGCGGAATTTGGCATCGGTATAGGTATAGGCGAACTGGGTTTTCAGGCTCGATGTCATTCGCCAGGCAATTTCTGTTTCCACGCCGCGCCGCCGTGTCGGGTCAAAATTGATATTCGCCCCTTGGGCGCCGTCGTAACCGATCTCGTCCTTGAGGTCCATCTGAAAGGCCGCAAGCTGCACCGAAAGCGGGCCGAAGGCGACGCTGCCGCCAAGTTCACCGATGGTCCCGTGTTGTGGTTGGAGATTGCCGGCAAACACCGGATTCCCGGTCAGGGAGTCATAGCCGAACAGTTCATCCGTATTGGCAAAGCGGAATGTGGTGCCGAACTTCCCGTAAACACGCCAGTCACTCGTTCGATATACCAGACCCGCATCCACGGCGCTCCGCGTATGCTCGCTTCTACCGGACAGGGCCGGCATGAGCCACGCCGGGTAGGCGTCCTGATCGGCGGTTTGCTTTACTCTCTGGGTGCGTCCGCCCAGGGTCATTGTCAGGCGGTCGGTCAGTCCCGTCGTGTTCTGCAGATAGACGGCAGAACTGTCCTGCTCGGCCCGATTGTTGGCATACGACGAGTAACTGTTGGTGACATCGCCGGAATAGTAGTCAGCACCAAGGACGCTCTCGCTCTTCAGTGCGCCCAAACCATGCGCCCAGCGAATACGCGGTGTTACCGACACCATGTTGCGCTGGCGATCGGAGGTGCTGCCGAATGAAACACTATCAAAGTGTTGCTCGGCATGGTCTAAAGCGACTTCGGCTTCAAGACGCAAGGTCCCACTTAATTGAACAGCAACACCCGGACGTAGCCGGTAGCCTTCCTTACGCTGGGTATCGAACGGATTTCTGGCCTGCTTCGGGTCCGTCCGGTAGGCATTCTCGGCGATGGATCCGGGGGTGCCGGTGCTTTCATTGAACAGGGCGAAATCGGTAAAAATCTCGGCACGGGAGAACGCCCAGCCCAGCCGTCCGGCTATGGATGCCTGATCCGCTTGGTTATTCTTTCGCCAACCGTCGGTGGCACCATAATGGGCCTTCAGGCTGCCATATCCCGCATTTCCGCCGTAAGAGATTTCGCCGTCTGCGCTACGCGAGTTGAAGCTGCCAACGCCGACCGAGGCGGACGCTGCTGTGCGCGCCGACTTGTCCGTCACGATATTAATGACGCCGCCTGTTGCTCGGTCACCATAGAGTACCGACCCGGCACCGCGCATGATTTCGATTCGCTCGATGCTGGCGAGCGGAATGATTGACCAGTCGATGCCACTCATGTCGAGCGGATTCATGCGCTGACCGTCAATCAGGATCAAGGTATTGTTGCCTGCCGTATCGCCAAAGCCGCGAAGGTCGACAGTGGCATCAATGCCCAAGCTGCCATAGAGCGGCGAAACCATGACGCCGGCACTGTTCTGCAACAGGTCAGGAATATTGCGAGCCGGTGAGGTTCGGATATCTTCCCGGGAAATGATGGTTACGTTTCCGGGGACTGCAGGTGCTTGTTCGGCAAAGCGGGTTGCCGTCACCACGACCTGATCGAGTTGCGCTTCCGCTTGTGCCAGGGTGGCGGAAAGGGCGAGTGCCGGCAGAATAGCCAGCGGCTTTAAACGTGGATGCATGATTTTCCCTTTTTCCCGGCGGGCGTCCCCGCATGCCGGAAGAGCATTGAAAAGGAAGTGGGAGGGGAGAAGGCTGGTTGCAATAACCGGCACCACACCCCCGTGGCACTTCCGCTTGTTTGTCTCAGGCCGGTATCCGGGCTCGCAAGTCTTGACGTATCGCCTTCCCAGGTGGTTACCCAGTGGCCTTTTGATATGTCCGCACTTGCTTACCGTTGCGGGGGCAGCAGCGGAATGGTCTCAATGGAGACGCACCGCTTTCCCGTTTAACTGCGGTTGGAGAAACCTCGCGCAGCACCTGTAACAATTGCGATTTTACATTGAGGAATGCTTGAATAACAGAGACATAGCTTCTTCTTTCTATAGTTTTAGTCCGGCGAGGAAAATACGGAGCGTTTCCCGCGACGCCGGCAACGCCCTGTACATAAGGATTGATCACTAAATTGCACAAAGACACCGGTATCCGGGGGGCTGGCGGGTGGCAGGATTATTTAGGGTTGTAACGTAAGCCAATGAACGCGCTCAGGCGTGGTTGCGCGTAAGCCCAGGCGGTTTCGTATTGTTCATCGAACAGGTTATTGATGCGGGCTTCTAGACGAAGGTCTGGCGTGATCTGGTAATGGCCAAACAGATTGACCAGCGCGTAGCCTTTCATTCGGCGGGTGTTGGTAGCGTTGTCGAAGCGGGTGCCGACGGCCTGGACCTCCGTTCCGACGTTCAGTGGGCCGGTAGCGTAACTAAGTGAGAAATTGGCCTGCTCGTCGGCGCGACGTGGCAGCTTTTTCCTGGTTGTGGCATCGCGCGGATCCATGATGTCGATGCTCGCATTGATCTGCCAGTGGCCAATCGAACCGGCATAGGTCAATGAGTTGCCCCGGATTGTCGCTTTGTTGATATTGACCAGCGGAGAGCCGCCAATCAAATCAGTGATTTTGTTGTCAAAATAAACCCAGCCAATCCGGTGGCCGGTCTCCAGCCAGGTCAGGCCGATTTCCCGGTTCAATGCTTCTTCCGGCTTCAAGTTTGTCGAGCCAAACCCTGGAAAATAGAGCTGGTTGAAGGTGGGGGCCTTGAACGCAGTACCGATCGCCCCGCGTGCGGAGAGCGCGCTCGTGAATTGATAGCCGTAGGCCAGGTTGCCGGTGTTTTTGGCACCAAATTGCGAGTTGTCATCGCGTCGTCCTGCGAGTTGCACGCTATGGTTGCCTAGCTTGGCGTTGTAGCCCAAGAAAGGGGAGCTGACCGTGCGTTCACGAACGGCATATTTGGTGGTGCTGTTAACTTCCTGGGATAAATACTCATAGCCGATCAGCAGGCTGCCCAGCGGAAGTCCAATCTGATTTTCGACCATCCACTGATTTTGTACCGTCTCGAATAGTGATCGGGTCGGTGCGAAGTTGGTTGAGCTATCCTCGGCCTGCCCAAAACGAACTGTCGATGTCCAATCGTCTGTCCATTGATTTCGGGAATAGGCGGAGAGTACAGTGGTTGCGACATTGGCGTAGGCAAAGACGGTCGGCCCACCGCCATCGTAGTCGTTTTTCCCGGTGACGTTGTAGCCGGTAATCCCCAGTTCGTGGCCTTTGGCCGGACGAATCGCGATGCTGCCGGACATGCTGTTTTGGTAATAACCATCTCGGTCTGGATTGGGAAAACTGCCGTTGACTGCTTTGTATCGAACCGGATCGGCTGCGGCATTGAATCCATCCGTGCCCAGATACGAAACCCGCAGATTCCCCGACAGCATCTGGCCTCTACCGGACAGCCCGGCCGACAGCTCTTGGGTATTGCGTGATCCGATACCGGCAAAGGCATCTGCTTGTAATGGACCTTCTCCGCGCCGCGTAAAAATCTGGATGACGCCGCCGATCGCATCTGATCCATAGACTGCAGAGGAAGGGCCGCGAACAATTTCAATACGTTCGATTTGTGACAATGGAATGTCGGCCAGTGACGGGGTGCCGGTGGTGGCAGAACCGAGCGGGATGCCGTCGATCAGCAACAGGGTATGGCGTGCTTCGGCGCCACGAATGAACAGGCTGGAAGCCTTGCCAAGCCCGCCGTTATTGCTCAACTGAATGCCGGGCTGGCGGGCAATCAGCTCTAGTGCTGAAGATCCGCTCGCTTTTTCAATATCCTCGCGTTGAAGGACGGTTACATCGGCGAGCGTTTCGCTGACGCGGGTAGCTTGCCGGGTAGCAGTGACTACAACGGGATCCAGATTTTGTTGAGAAAGAGCAGGCGTTAGGTACAACAAGGGGAGTAAGGCCGCAAGCGGCTTGAGGCAGGTAGACATAGCTTTCCTTTTTCCGACAGGCGTCCCCGCGAGTCGGAATGGTGGTAAAAGGAAATGCAGGGAGAATGCTGGCCGCAAGAACCGGCACCACGCCCCGTGGCACTTCCGCTTTTTTGTCTCAGGCCGGTATCCGGGCTCGCAAGTCTTGACGTATCGCCTTCCCAGGTGGTTACCCAGTGGCCTTTTGATACGTCCGCACTTGCTTACCGTTGCGGGGGCAGCAGCGGAGTTGTCTCGTTGGAGACGCACCGCTTTCCCGTTTAACTGAGCATGGAGAAACCATGCGCAGCACCTGACACGGCGCGCATTCTACATGGGTAGGCTTTTGAGTGCATCGGGCAAGTTCGATCAGGTTTCTATAAACCACTTTTAGATGAAACGCTTAGTCCTTGACCACGCGGGATTTTTGCCTCTATAGTTCGCGCCATGAATGCGGAACTTGAAATTCTTGAAGGTAAAATCGATCAGGCCGTCGCGCTGGTTCACCAGTTGCGCGCCGAAAACGAGGTTTTGAAAAACCAGATGGCCGCCGCCGAGTCAGAAAGACTGCACCTGCGGCAGACGATGACGGCCGCCCGTGAGCGCCTGGAAGGCCTGATGGACAAGATTCCCGAGGATGCCTGAGATGACTGCAGAGCCGAATTTCCTCGACGTGAAGATCATGGGGCGCGAGTACCGCGTTGCCTGTGCGCCTGAAGAACGCGATGCGCTGTTGCAGGCGGTCGACGTGGTGGATGGCAAGATGCGCGATATTGCGCAGCGGACCAAGAACACCATTGCCGAACGTGTTGCTGTCATGGCCGCATTGAATATTGCACATGAACACCTGACCGGTGCGTCCGGTGGCGCTTCAAAAGAGTTTGCGGAAGCAGTTGATACTTCCGAAGCGAAGCGTAGAATCGGTGACATGGGAGCACGACTTGATGCCGTGCTTGCGCCCCAGCAGCAACTGGACTTGTAGTCGGTTTCTGCTGACCCCGGCGCCGCCCGCCGAGCGTCCCCTGCGGTGTTTGTTAAGGCCATATATTCCTTGAACCAATGCTAATTGGCATCGGTTGCGGACCAATCATCCGCTGTTGTGCGCGCTCCCAGTGAGTGTGCCTGATGCGGTAGGAATGCGACCACTCTGGACCCCGGTTCAGGATGCCGGCCTGACGACATTCGCGGGGGCCTTTTTTTGCCCTCAGATTAGCGCGATCACATGCAGTATTGGCTGATGAAATCCGAGCCGGACGAGGTCTCGATCAATGATCTTGAGGCCGCACCGGCGCAGCATGTGCCTTGGTTTGGGGTACGCAACTACCAAGCGCGCAATTTCATGCGCGATGCGATGCAGGTCGGTGATCTTGCCTTCTTTTACCATTCCAGCTGCGCCGAGCCCGGCATCGCCGGCATTTGCGAGATTTGTTCCGAGCCTTATCCGGACGAAACCCAGTTTGCTGCGGTCAACCGGTATTTTGACCCAAAATCGAAATCTGAAAATCCGCGCTGGTGGTTACGTGACGTCCGTTTCGTTGCCAAGTCGCGGCCAATTCGGCTGGCCGAACTGCGTGCCTGTCCGGAACTTGCTAACATGCGCCTCCTGGCCCGCGGCAACCGGCTGTCGATCATGCCGGTAACGGCAGATGAGTGGGCGTTCATCAACCGTCTCATGGCAGCGAACTCATGACAATCTGGTGGTTAAGCTACCCCCTGCTGGGAATTTTTGGCGGCTTTGTCGCCGGCCTGTTTGGTGTTGGCGGCGGTTTGACCCTTGTGCCCTTCATGTACATGCTGTTTGTCGCCCAAAATTTTCCGCCGGAGCATGTCATGCATCTGGCGCTGGGTACTTCGATGGCGACCATTGTATTCACATCGCTTTCAAGCATGCGCGCCCATCACGCGCATGGCGCAGTGCGCTGGGATGTCGTGCGCAGTTTGGCGCCTGGCCTGGTGCTGGGTACCTTTGGTGGCTCATTGGTGGCCGGTCAGGTTCCTACCGGACCGATGACGGCCATCTTTGTCGTCATCGTCTACTATGCCTCCCTCCAGATGATGCTCGACTTCAAGCCCAAGGCGCACCGGCAGTTGCCCGGCCCGCTGGGCCTGTTTTCCGTGGGCGGCGGCATCGGCGTGATTTCCAGTCTGGTCGCTGCCGGTGGCGGGTTTTTGTCCATACCCTTCATGCTTTTTTGCAATGTCGCCATTCATTCGGCCGTTGGCACTTCGTCGGCACTGGGCTTTCCGATTGCCGTGGCGGGGGCAATCGGCTACATCGTCGCCGGCTGGAGCGATACTGGATTGCCACCCTACGCGCTGGGCTATATCTACCTGCCGGCCTTTGTCGGGATAGTTTTGATGAGCATGGCCATGGCGCCGGTCGGTGCCCGACTTGCCCACAAACTGCCAGTCAAGAAACTGAAGCGGGCTTTTGGTGGCTTTCTTGCCCTGCTTGCCAGCAAGATGCTCTACAGTCTTACCGGCTGAAGGCTCTCAGACGCCTGCCTTGAAGTCGCGCAGCGTTGCAACAAGGTCGGCGAAACGCTCGCCCTGTACCGTGACATGGGCGCGCAAGAGGGCTGAGGCGAGGTCGCTGTCGCCCTTTATGATGGCATCTACAATGGTCTGATGTTCATTGAACGATGTCGCCATCCGGTTACGGACCCGAAGTTGCAGCCGGCGGTATGGGCGTAGCCGGCGGTGCAGTGCGGTCGCCTGTTCGACGAGGAAATCATTGTGGCTGGCCTCGTAAATCCGTTGATGGAAGACTTCATTTAGCTGGTAATAAATATCCGGCGCGTTTGCATCGCGTGCCTCTTCGCAGGCGCGATGGGCCTCCTGCAAGGCCACCTGCTCGCTCGACGTAATGCGGCGAGCCGCAAGTCGGCCGCACATTGCTTCCAGTTCAGCCATCACTTCAAACATTTCGCAGACCCGGTCGGCACCCACTTCAGGCACTGTCGCGCCACGTCGCGGCTTGATTTCGATCAGGCCGATGGAGGCGAGTTGAATCAGCGCTTCGCGGACTGGTGTTCGCGAAACGCCAAAGGTGTCCGCCAGTTCCTGCTCATCGAGCCGGGTGCCGGGCGGATAGACGCCGGTAACGATGCGCTCTTCAATGAATTCGCCTAGCCGTTCTGACTGACGGGTAGTGGTGGGAATCTCGACAGGGCTGTTCATGTTTCAAGCTCCAGCTGATGGCAATAATTGAATTATACGAAATTAGTTGACCAGTATTCAATCGATGTATATCTTGTATACACAACGGTGATTTTTGAACACAAATCAAGAGCGCGGTATTCCCCAAGTATGGATAAGCCAGCCAGTGAGGTTTCACCGCCCGTACCTATTTAACCTTGGAGGAGATATCCATGATCAGCAACACCAAACGCAACCTTACACTAGCCATCGTCGCAGCCGCTTTGACCTGTGCGCTGCCCGTTGCACAGGCCCAGATGCCGCGTGTCATCAAGATTTCCCATCAGTTTCCCGCTGCGACCAACGAGGATGGTGATTTCCGCGATCGACTGGTCCGCCGCTTCGCGGCCGAAGTCGAAAAGCAGTCCAAGGGAAGTCTGAAATTCGAAATCTATCCCGGCAGTTCGCTGATGAAGACGAACAGCCAGATTGGTGCCCTGCGCAAGAGCGCCTTGGATATGAGCCTGGTGCCGCTGGCCTATGGAGGCGGCGAAATTCCGCAGGTAAACATCACGCTGATGCCGACAGTCGTCAGCAGCTACGAACAGGGAATGCGCTGGAAAACAGCGCCAATTGGCCAGGAACTTGACCGTATCCTGGCGGACAAGAACATCAAGATCATCACTTGGGTCTGGCAGGCAGGCGGCATCGCCTCGACCAAGAAAACTGTGGTCGTTCCTGACGACGCCAAGGGCCTGAAGTTCCGCGGCGGCAGCAAGGAAATGGACCAGATGCTGAAGGGCGCTGGCGCTGCGGTGACCGGCATGCCGTCCTCGGAAATCTATAGTGCGATGCAGTCTGGCGTGCTCGATGCGGCACTGACCTCCAGCACGTCGTTGATCAGTTTCCGTCTGCAAGAATTCAGCAAGTATGTCACCACGGCCCGCAACAGGAGCTTCTGGTTCATGTTCGAGCCGCTGCTGATTTCCAAGGGCCTCTATGACTCGCTGACCCCAGACCAACAGAAGATTATCAGTGAAGTCGGCGCCAGTCTGGAGAAGTTCGGCGTTGAGGAGGCCAAGAAGGATGATCAGCGCATGGCCGAAGTCTTTACCAAAGCCGGTGCCAAGGTTTCCGACATGGATGAAAAAGCCTTCATGGCTTGGCGTGGCATCGCTGAACAAACCGCCTTCAAGGATTTCTCCGAGAACATCAAGGGTGGCCGCGCCCTGCTCGACATGGCGTTGTCGGTCAAGTAATCCCTGGCCGGGCATGGCCCGGCCCATCCTTTTTTAAAGGTGAATCATGAGCCCCGGATATTTCATCAGCCGTGCGGTCAAGGCTTTCAATATTGCGACAGGTTACCTGTCGGCTTTTCTGATCGTTATTGCCACTTGCGTCCTCGTTTTTGAAGTCGCAGTCCGTTACTTCTTTGCCTGGCCGACCGATTGGGAAATCGAGTTTTGCGTCATGTTGCTGATCGCTTCCAGCTTCCTGGCTGCTGCCCACACCCAGCTTAACCGTGGCCACGTCACAATCGAAATTCTCGACGAAATCACGCCGCCGAGCTGGACTCAGTGGCGCATGGCGTTTTCCGATCTGCTCTCCTTCCTGTTCTGCGCCTTCATCGCCTGGAACTGCTGGCATCTGTTCTACGAAGCCTGGGACGAAGGCCGGATGAGCGATACCTCGTGGGCGCCGAAGATGTGGCCGGTATTCGCCACCATGGCGATCGGCATGACCTCGCTTGCCTTGCAGGTATTTGTCCAGTTCATCGAGGACTCGCTACCGGAAGCCATGCGCTCGCATCACCCTCCGCCGCAGCACAACGCCGCGATCCAGGTGGCCATCGAACGCATCCAGCATGACGATCAAGGAGAACTCAAATGAGCGTCGGAACATTAGGCATGCTGTATGCGGCCGCAACCTTCCTGTTTTTATTCTCGGGCATGCCGATTGCCTTTGCGGTCGGCTCCGTTGCCCTGATCTTCATGTATTTCTTCATACCGGTGGCGCAGTTGTCGATCATCGCTGAAACCATCTTTTCAGAGTTGAACAGTTTCACCCTGCTGACTATCCCGCTATTTATCATGATGGGGGCAGCGATCGGCAAATCACGCGCCGGTGCCGATCTCTATAACTCGCTGAATCGCTGGCTGTACAAGGTGCCGGGCGGCCTTGGCCTGGCCAATACGCTGGCCTGCTCGGTGTTTGCGGCAATGTGCGGCTCTTCGCCGGCGACCTGCTCGGCGATTGGTTCCTCAGGCATTCCGGAAATGCGCAAACGCGGCTATTCCGAGCGTCTGGCGACCGGTTTGATCGCTGCCGGCGGCACGCTGGGCATCCTGATTCCGCCGTCGCTGACGCTGATTCTCTATGGCCTCGCCACCGAGCAATCGATCGGCAAGCTCTTCATGGCTGGTGTTGGCCCTGGCTTGCTACTGACAACGATGTTCTCGATCTGGGTGGTTTACAAATCCTGGGCGGAGAAGAACGAAAAAATTGCCTCAAATCGTTCGACCGGTATCGCCATGCCAGCGGAGGAATCGTATAGCTGGAAGGAACGCCTCGAAACGCTGCCCCGGCTTACTCCTTTCATTGGTCTGATCATTGTCGTCATGGTTGCTCTCTACGGTGGCTGGGCGACGCCGTCGGAAGTCGCCGGCATCGGTGCCTTCGGTGCGCTGCTGATGGTCATGGCGATCTACGGCTGTTGGCGCTGGGCTGACCTCAAGGTCATCTTGTCCGGTACGGCTCGTGAGTCGTCGATGATCATGCTGATCATCGCAATGTCCTTCCTCTACACCTATGTGATGAGCTATCTGCATATTACGCAGTCAGCTGCCGCCTGGATGATTTCGCTGGAAATGAGCAAGTGGGTCTTCTTCTTCTGGATCAATATTCTGCTCATCGTGCTCGGCTTCTTTCTGCCGCCGGTCGCCATCATCCTGATGGTCACGCCGATCATCCTGCCGGCCTTGAAGGCATTGGGCATCGACCTGATCTGGTTCGGCGTGATCATGACCATCCTCATGGAAATGGGCCTGATTCACCCGCCGGTTGGCCTCAACCTGTTCGTGATCAGCGGAATCGCCCCTGACATCAAGCTCAAGGAAATCATGTGGGGCACCGTGCCCTTCCTCCTGCTGATGGTTTTCGGCATTGTTCTGCTCTGCATCTTCCCGGAAATAGCCACCTGGCTGCCCTCGCAGTACAGCGGCTCCTGAATTAGCTGAAAGACGATCATGAACGCACCACTCCCGCGTGAATGGGACACTCTGCGCCAGAGCCGCGGCCGCCGCCTTGAGCGGGTGGCGAGCCTCGGTTTTGGCCGGGAAATTCCGGTTGACCGTATCATCGACCTGCTCGAAGCCATCATCCAGCCGGGCGACCGCGTCTGCCTCGAAGGCAACAACCAGAAGCAGGCCGATTTTCTTTCCGAGTCGCTGGCCGACTGCGATCCGGCCCGAATCAACCAGCTGAGCATGGTCCAGTCGGTGCTCGCCCTGCCCAGCCATGTGGATCTGTTCGAGCGCGGCCTTGCCAGTCGCCTCGACTTTTCCTTCTCCGGTCCGCAAGGCAGTCGCCTGGCCAAGCTTGTTCAGGAACAGCGCATCGAGATCGGCGCCATTCACACCTATCTCGAACTGTTCGGCCGCTACTTCATGGATCTGACGCCGAACGTCGCGCTGATTGCGGCGCAGGCAGCGGATGCCGAGGGCAATCTCTACCTCGGCCCAAATACCGAAGATACGCCGGTCATCGTTGAAGCGACCGCCTTCAAGGGCGGTATCGTCATCGCCCAGGTCAATGAGCGGCTGGAAAAATTGCCACGCGTCGATGTTCCGGCCGACTGGGTGGATTTCACCGTGCTGGCGCCCAAGCCCAATTACATCGAACCCTTGTTTACCCGCGACCCGGCACAAATCACCGAGGTCCAAGTGTTGATGGCAATGATGGCGATCAAGGGTATTTACGCTGAATACGGCGTCACCCGCCTGAACCACGGTATCGGTTTCGACACGGCGGCAATCGAGTTGCTGCTGCCGACCTACGCCGCCGACCTTGGGCTGAAGGGCAAGATCTGCACGCACTGGGCGCTCAATCCGCATCCGACGCTGATCCCGGCCATCGAATCTGGCTTTGTCGAATCGGTGCACTGTTTTGGCTCGGAAGTCGGCATGGATGCCTACATTTCGGCTCGATCCGATGTCTTCTTTACCGGCGCCGACGGCAGCATGCGTTCCAACCGGGCGTTTTCGCAAACTGCCGGCCTTTACGCCTGCGACATGTTCATTGGCTCGACGCTGCAAATGGATCTCGCCGGTAACAGCTCGACGGCGACGCTGGGCCGGATCACCGGTTTCGGCGGGGCGCCCAACATGGGCTCCGACCCGCACGGCCGTCGTCACGCCAGCCCGGCCTGGCTGAAAGCCGGGCGCGAAGCCTACGGGCCGAACGCCATCCGCGGCCGCAAGCTGGTCGTGCAGATGATCGAGACCTTCCGCGAACACATGGCGCCGGTCTTCGTCGAGGAACTCGATGCCTGGCAACTGCAGAAAATGATGGGGGCCGAACTGCCGCCGATCATGATCTACGGCGACGACGTCAGTCACATCGTCACCGAGGAAGGCATCGCCAACCTGCTGCTCTGCCGTTCGCCGGAAGAGCGCGAGCAGGCGATTCGCGGTGTCGCCGGCTTCACGCCGGTTGGCATGGCCCGCGATGCCCGCATGGTCGAGAACCTGCGAGACCGCGGCATCATCCGCCGCGCCGAAGACCTCGGCATCGACCCGCGGCTGGCCACCCGCGACCTGCTTGCCGCCCGGTCCGTCAAGGATCTGGTGCGCTGGTCTGGCGGTCTGTATGCCCCTCCTTCACGCTTCCGCAATTGGTGATCAAGATGGAAACACTCGATTTTTGTTTCGACTCTGCGCCGGTGCGTCCGGCGGCCGATCCTGCGCTATGCGGGGTGGTCGGCTCCGGCAATCTGGAAATTCTGGTCCAGACCGGAGAACAGCCAGCCACCTGCCAGATCCGCATCAAGACTTCGGCGCGCGGTTTTGGCCAAACCTGGCAGGCTGTGCTCGGCAGCTTTGCCGCCAGCCATGCGGCTGGCGGGACCGCCATTGCCATCAACGACATGGGGGCGACGCCCGCCGTCGTCACGCTGCGCCTGGCTCAGGCGCTGGCTGAATATCAGGGAGGTGCCCAATGAGCCTGTCACTCGCCTCCCGCCGCAGCTGGTTCGAAGCGACGGCCCGCGCTCGCGTTGCTGGTCTGCTCGATGCCGGCAGCTTCACCGAAATTCTGCCCCCCGCCAAGTCGCAACCCAGTCCGCATCTGGCGCAACTCGACCTGCCCGGCGCTTTCGACGACGGCGTAGTCATTGGCTACGGTCAACTGGAAAAAAAGCCTATTTTTGTTATCGCCCAAGAAGGTCAATTCATGGGCGGTGCCGTCGGCGAAATTCACGGCGCCAAAATCGCCGGGCTGCTGCGCCGCGCGGCAAAGGAAAAGCCGGCTGCCGTACTTTTTCTGATTGACTCCGGCGGCGTTCGTTTGCATGAAGCCAATGCCGGTCTGATCGCCATTTCCGAAATCATGCGCGCCGTGCTCGAAGCGCGTGCTGCCGGCGTGCCGGTCATCGCGCTGGTTGGCGGCAGTTGTGGCGCTTTCGGTGGCATGGGTATCGTCGCCAAGCTGTGCTCGGCCATCATCATTTCTGAGGAAGGCCGGCTGGCGCTTTCCGGTCCTGAGGTTATTGAAACGGTGGCCGGTGTCGAGGAATTCGACTCGAAAGACCGGGCGCTGGTCTGGCGCATCACGGGTGGCAAGCACCGCTACCTGATGGGCGATTGCGCTGAACTGGTCGAGGACGACATTCCGGCTTTTCGGGTCGGGGCGGCCGAATTTCTCGCCGGCTGGACGGAGCCAGAACCAAGTCTGGCCCTGTTGCGTACCCGGCAAAAATTATTGCAAAACCGCCTCGCCGCCTACGCCAGCTTCCGCGATGGCCTGCAGGTCTGGGCCGCGCTTGGCGTGGCGCAACCGGAAAGCGTGCCGATGCTAGACCGCGACAGTCTGGTCGCCCTCAAGGAAGGACTCCCGACATGAGCCTCAACGACATTCTCGATTCGCTGTTTCCGGCCGGCCACACTGTCAGCGTGGACGGTCAGGTGATTACCGGCGAAGCGCAGACGGCGCAGGGTACGGTCACCGTGCTCGGCACTACCGACGCGGCGGCCATCGACCACCGCATGGCCTTGGCCTTGGCCGACTGCGTGCTCAACACCATCGAGCAGTATCCCGGTCGACCGCTGGTTTTTCTCGTCGATACCAGCGGCCAAGCCCTATCGCGCAGTCAGGAGTTGCTCTGCCTCAATGGATCGCTGGCCCATCTCGCCAGTTGCGTTGATCTCGCCCGCCGTCAGGGTCATCCTTCATTCAGCCTGGTCACCGCCAATGCCGTCAGCGGCGGCTTCCTGTCTTTTGGCCTGATGGCCGACCGCGCCTATGCGCTGGCTGACGCGCAGGTTCGGGTCATGGACTTGCGGGCCATGTCACGGGTGACCAAAATTGCCCACGAGCGTCTGGTTGAACTGGCCGTCTCTTCGCCGACCTTTGCCCCGGGCGCTGAGAACTACGTGCGCATGGGCGGCATTGAGGCGATCTGGCCGATGCCATCGGCTGAGCTGCTCGAAGACGCGTTGGCTTTCGCTCGACAGGCTGCGCCGGCCAGCGATGGGCGCATGGTCAGCGCGCTGCAGCGCGGCGGCCGTCTGTTGGCGGCCGGTATTGCCGGGGAAGTTCAGAGCGACCAGCGCGGAGCCTGAACAATGCGTCGCCATGACCTTGTATATCTGCGTCGCGACGCCGCATTTGGCACGCCCTGTGCTGTAGCAGGCGACCCATTCTGGTTGGCCGCCAGCGAATGGATAGGCCGCGGCCGGCCGCTGGTCGCCGCGCGTCAGCCAGACGGCGCCGCTGGCGTGCTGCTCGGTCTGAGCCTGCCCTTGGCGCAGCAGCGAAAAAGGCTGTCCATTCAGGTTGACCGTAGTGCCGTTGCCGAGATTCGCTCGCCGCTGTCCATCGAACAATGCTGGTTGCGTCTGTCACCAGGCCAGGCCAATGTATTGCGCCGACTGGCCACCCAGGCGGCAGCCTGTTCGGTCCGCATCGGCGTTTTTGGCTCGCTGGCTTGGGAGGTTTTGAGCGGTGAAGACTACCGCCATGCCGAATCCGATATCGATCTGATTATCGATGTCGACACGATGGCGCAACTCGACGCCATGCTATTGGCGCTGCAACTGGCCGCCAGCCAGTTGCCCTGTCGGCTGGATGGCGAAATTCGCTTGCCGGATGGGAGCGCCGTCGCCTGGCGGGAATTCGCCGCCAATCGGGACAAGCCGACGGCTGGTGTTCTCGTCAAAGGGCCGCGTGAAGTTGCTTTGCTTCCCATGCAGTCGCTGCTGGCCAGCCTCGACGAGGCCTGCTCCCATGCTTGAGCGCATTACGACGGTCAGTCGCCAAGCGCCGCTACCGCTGTCGATCAATAAGGCGGCAGCCCGGCGGATTGGTCGGCTGGCCATTCGTGGCCTGTACCGCGAAGCGGCATTGGCGCCCAAGCCCGGCCTGGTCACGCCGAGCAGCCAGGGCAGCCATGGCGACATGGATTTCACGACCTTCGTCCGCAGCCTGCAGTCCTTGCGTGCCTATTTCCCGGCCATCGCTGCTTGCGGTCAGCACGGCCCCGATTTCGCCCCTTTGCAAGCGCTCGGCATCGCCGCTGAAAGCGCCATGTTGGCCGCGACCGGGGGCGTCAACACCCATCGCGGCGCGATTTTCAATCTTGGCCTGCTCTGTGCGGCCGCTGGCCAGCTGATTGCCGATGGCGAACAGCCTTCGGCATCTGCTTGCTGCGAGACCGTGAAGATGAACTGGGGCGCGGAGATTCTCCATGGTTTGTCCTCGCCGCCAGCCGCTTCGCAGCTGAGCCACGGTCTGGTTGTCGCCCGGCGTTATGGCAGTGGCGGGGCGCGTCAGGAGGCGGCGAGCGGCTTTCCGGCGGCGCTAGCGCTTGGCTTGCCAGCCTATCGCAGCGTTCTGGCTGCGCATGGCGATGGCGAACTGGCCGCAACGCAGGCCTTGTTTTCCCTGATATCCGAACTGGACGACACCAACCTGCTGTGGCGTGGTGGCCCGTCCGGGCTGGCCTACGGGCAGCGCGCCGCGAGTGAATTCCTGGCCGCTGGTGGTGTTTTCGCCTCCGATTGGCGCGACCATGCCAAGGCCATCGACCGGGATTTCATCGCCCGTCGCCTGAGTCCCGGTGGCAGCGCTGACCTGCTCGGCGTCACGCTCTTTCTCGCTGAACTGGATAACTGGACCTGAGATGCGCCTTGCCCTTCTTTTCAGCGGCCAGGGCGGGCAAGGTCCGGCGCACTGGCAGCAAGTCCAGGCTGGCGCGCATGGCGAGCTTGGTGAGGCATTGTTGCGGGTGCTGCCCGGCATCGCCGACCCCAGTCTGACGATCATGGAAACAACGGCTGGCCCCAGGGTCAACCCGGAAAAACTGGCAAAAAACAAAATTGCCCAACCGCTGATCTTTGCCCAGCAAATGCTGCTCTGGGGCGAATTGCAAAATCGCCTGCCCCGGCCAATTTGCGCCGCCGGCTATTCTCTCGGAGAAATGGCGGCCTGCTGCGCGGCAGGTGCCTTTACGGTGGTCGAGGGCATCGCCCTGTGCGCCGAACGGGCGGCAGTGATGGATGCTGCGGCAGCTGGTGAGCACGGCATGCTTGCCGTGCTTGGACTGGATGATGCATTGGTCGAGACGCTGGCCGAGCAGGCCGGGCTGGCCGTGGCGATCCGCAACGCGCCGCGGCACCTGGTCGTTGCCGGACCACGGACCGGCATTGCCGTCGTTGCTGCACAATTCGAGGCAGCGGGAGCGAGCCGGCTGGTCCATCTGGCGGTGCAGACTCCTTCGCACACGCCGTTGCTGAGTCAGGCGGCACTCGCCTTCAAGAAACGGCTTAGTGTGTTGCCAGAGCGCCGCCTAAGCTTTCCCGTCCTCAGTGCCATCGACGCGACGGCGGCACGTACGGCCAGCTCAGCGCTCGACGCACTGGCCCGCCAGATCAGCACGCCACTCAATTGGGCATCCTGCCTGCAAACGGTGCGGGAAATGCAACCCGATGCCGTGCTCGAAATCGGCCCCGGCAATGCCCTGGCTCGCCTGTTCAGCGAGCTGGCGCCAGAGATTCCGGTGCGTGCCACTGATGATTTTCGCAGCTGTGAGGGCATCGTTCGCTGGTTGGAAGCCGGGAACCGATAGAATTCACCGCCTACTCATTCTGTCGTTTCGCCAATCCCTGTGATCTCCTTTGAAGTCATCCCGGCATATCTGCTGACCGGCGCTGCGGCCGGTTTTTTTGCCGGCCTGCTTGGCGTCGGTGGTGGCGTAGTGGTCGTCCCATTACTGACTGTTATCTTTACCTCGCAGAGTTTTCCCGCCAACGAGGTCATGCATCTGGCGCTTGGCACCTCGATCGCGACGATACTGTTCACGTCGATCTCCAGCCTGCGCGCCCATCACGCGCATCAGGCCGTGCTGTGGACGGTGATGCGCGATCTGACGCCGGGCATATTGATCGGCACCCTGCTTGGCGCATTGGTGGCGGCGAGCATTTCGTCGCGGGCACTGTCAATTTTCTTTGTCGCCTTCATGATCTTTGTTGCCGCGCAAATGATCGCCAACTTCCGTCCCAAGCCGAGCCGAAATCTGCCCGGGCGGCTTGGACTGGGCATCGCCGGCACTGTCATCGGCGCTGTTGCCAGTCTGGCAGCCATGGGTGGCGGCGCTCTCACCGTGCCTTACCTGATCTGGTGCAATGTCAGGCCACATCACGCGATCGGGACGTCAGCTGCGGTGGGCTTGCCGATCGCGATTGGCGGCACGATCGGCTATATCTGGAATGGCTGGGCACATCCCGGCTTGCCGAGTGGCAGCCTGGGCTTCATTTACCTGCCGGCGCTCGGCGTCATCCTGCTGGCCAGCATGTTGGCCGCACCGCTTGGCGCCCGTCTCGCCCATCGTCTGCCGGTGCATGTACTCAAACGGATTTTTGCCAGCCTGTTACTGGTGCTGTCGAGCAGGATGTTGTGGAGCCTATACGGTGGTTAACAGGGGCTTGTTTAGCGCGACTTGAACACGGGTTTTCGCTTTTCCAGAAAGGCAGCCAGCCCTTCCTGGTAATCCTCTGTTTCGAGGAAGGCGAAAGATGCCGCTTTTTCTTCGTCGCTCAGTGCTCGACCGTCCAGGAGGCGGTTGATCCATTGTTTGTGCCAGCCGGCAACCAGCGGCGCGCCGGCGCAGATTCGACGGGCAGTGGCGTAGGCTTCGCCGATGGTTTGCTCATCGGCAACGACGCGAGTGACCAGTCCTTTGGCGTAGGCCTCGGTCGCGCTCAGAATGCGACCTTCGAGCAGGATTTCCTTCATGACTGCCGGGCCCGCGAGTCGAAGCAAGCCTTCCATTTCGCCAGGGTACATCGAAAATCCCAGACGATTGATCGGCGCACCGAAGCGGGCGCTTTCGCCACAAATCCGGAAGTCACAGACGCCGGCAATTTCCAGTCCGCCGCCAATGCAGGCGCCCTGAATCAAGGCCACGGTGGGGTGCGGGCACTGATCGATGGCTTGCAGCGCGAGTGCGACCTGGCCGTGGTAATGCAGGGCTTGTTCGAGCGTCGTGCGGGCTGTCACGAATTCTTCCAGATCGCCGCCGGCAGCGAAGGCATCGGTGCCGGCGCCGCGCAGGACGACGCAGCGAATGCTACGGTCAACGCTGATTTTTGCCATATTTTCAAAAATCTGGTTCCACATATCCAGATTGATGGCGTTGAGTTTTTCCGGATTGTTCAGGGTGAGCGTGGCGACTTCGCCATCGCAACAAACATCGATAGTACTCATGGCGTTATCTCAAATGGCCCATTGAAAGTATTTGCTTGTGGGGCTTAACAATGTTGTTTTGGGAGGGTGATATTAGCTTGCAGCGCAGGCTTTAAAGATCATGTCAGCACCAGATGCGAGTTTCTCCGAAGGAGGTGAGAGCTACTCTGGTTTGCTGCTTTCGTTGCGACCGCTGCGGTGATCAGGCTGCTTTGCTGGGGGCGTTGTCCTGCATCTTGGCGAGAGCCTCCCGACCGGATAACAGGTGATCGTGCATCAGTTTTTCCGCCTTGACAGCATCGCCGGCGACCAGTGCTGCCAAAATGAGGCGGTGTTCATCCAGCGATTGTTGCAGACGCCCTTCCAGCGAGAGTGAGTGCATGCGCGACAGTTTCAATACCTTGCGCAAATCCTGAATGACCGACAGCAGCCATCGGTTGCCGGAGAGCTCCTGAATCTTTTTGTGGAACTGTTGGTTGGAGTCGAAAAAAGCGTCAATGCGACCGTCCCGCGCTGCCGCTTCAAGTTGTTCATGGATGGCCTTCAGGGTGGCAATGTCCGCTGGTTTGGCGCGTTTGACCGCTTCTGCTGCGCAGCGACCTTCCAGCATGGCTATCAGCGGGAAGATATCATCCAGATCCTGTCGGGAAATTTCCGTGACATAGCAGCCTCGACGTGGCCGGAGATCGACCAGCCCTTCGGATGCCAGCACTTTGAGTGCCTCGCGCAATGGCGTACGGGAAATGCCGTACTGTTCAGCGAGTTTCTGCTCGTCGATCCAGGTGCCTGGTGTCAATTCGTGAGCGAAAATGCGTTGGCGCAGTCGCTCGGCGACTTCTTGATAGAGTGCAGTGGGTGCGATACGAGTCATATTCTAGGTGCGATGCGAAAGCGAAAAACGGTGCATTGCCGACTTGCCTCCATAATTATGAATAAAGTATTATGCGCTCCTAGGTATGTCAAGATGGGCCCAAAAGCGTAGAATTTTGAATTCTGCATCATAAGCTCAAAAAAATCGAATCAGCGAGGGTAAGTCATGTCCGAAAAGTTCTTTGATTCCAATAACCTGGATGCTTGGGAAAAAGCTGCTGCGAAACAGTCGCCGGGCGGTGATATCTCCAATCTGGTCTGGAATACGCCGGAAGGACTGGCCGTCAAGGCGCTTTACACCAAGGCTGATGTCGAAGGCCTCGAATTTGCCGATACCTTGCCCGGCTTTGCGCCTTATATGCGCGGTCCGCAACCGACCATGTATGCGGTCAAGCCGTGGACGATCCGCCAGTATGCAGGTTTCTCAACCGCAGAAGCTTCCAATGCCTTCTACCGCAAGGCACTGGCCGCAGGTGGTCAGGGCGTTTCCGTCGCTTTCGACCTGGCTACTCACCGTGGCTACGACTCCGACAACGCACGTGTTACCGGCGACGTAGGCAAGGCCGGCGTAGCGATCGATTCAGTCGAAGACATGAAGATCCTTTTCGACAGCATTCCGCTCGACAAGATTTCCGTGTCGATGACGATGAATGGCGCCGTGCTGCCGATTCTCGCCGGCTACATCGTTGCTGCCGAAGAACAGGGTGTGCCGCAGGAAAAGCTGTCCGGCACCATCCAGAACGACATTCTCAAAGAATTCATGGTGCGGAATACCTATATCTATCCGCCCAAGCCGTCGATGAAGATCATCGCCGACATTTTCGGCTATACGGCGCAGCACATGCCGAAGTTCAACTCGATCTCGATTTCCGGATATCACATTCAGGAAGCCGGTGCCAACCAAGCCATCGAACTGGCCTTCACGCTGGCTGACGGCATGGAATATGTGCGCACTGGCGTCGCTTCCGGTATGGACGTCGATACTTTCGCCGGCCGCCTGTCCTTCTTCTGGGCTGTGGGCATGAATTTCTATCTCGAAATTGCCAAGATGCGTGCCGGTCGCCTGCTGTGGGATCGCATCATGACAGGCTTCAACGCCAAGAGCCCGAAGTCCAAGATGCTGCGCACGCACAGCCAGACTTCCGGCTGGTCGCTGACCGAGCAGGACCCATACAACAATGTCGTACGCACCACCATCGAAGCGATGGCGGCAGTCTTCGGTGGCACCCAATCGCTGCATACCAATGCACTCGACGAAGCCATCGCGTTGCCGACCGAGTTCTCATCGCGCATCGCCCGCAACACGCAATTGATCATCCAGGAAGAAACACATATCACCAACGTGGTTGATCCGTGGGCCGGTTCCTACATGATGGAAAAGCTGACCCAGGATATGGCCGACAAGGCTTGGGGCATCATCGAGGAAATCGAGGCGATGGGCGGCATGACCAAGGCCGTCGAATCAGGCTGGGCCAAGATGCAGGTTGAAACCTGTGCCGCCGACAAGCAGGCGCGCATCGATTCCGGCAAGGACGTCATCGTTGGCGTCAACAAGTACAAGCTGGCCAAGGAAGACGCGATAGACATCCTCGATATCGACAACCATGCCGTGCGTGACTCCCAGGTCGCCCGTCTCAAGCAGATTCGCGCCACCCGCGATTCCGTGGCGGTCCAGGCCGCGCTTGATGCATTGACCAAGGCCGCCGAAACCGGCGAAGGGAATCTGCTCGACCTGACCGTCAAGGCCATGCGTTTGCGCGCCACGGTCGGTGAAGTATCTGATGCACTGGAAAAGATCTTTGGTCGTTTCCGCGCCAATAACCAGACCATTTCGGGTGTTTACGGAGGTGTTGTGGAAGGTCAGGAAAGCTGGGAAACCATCAAGGCCGATGTCGCCAAGTTTGCGGAAGAAGAAGGTCGTCGCCCGCGCATCATGATCGCCAAACTGGGTCAGGATGGCCATGATCGTGGCGCCAAGGTCGTGGCCACTGCCTTTGCTGACCTAGGGTTCGATATTGACATGGGACCCTTGTTCCAGACGCCGGAAGAGGCTGCGCGTCAGGCCATCGAGAATGACGTTCATGCCATCGGCGTTTCGTCACTGGCGGCCGGACATAAAACGCTGCTCCCCGAATTGGTGAACTCCCTCAAGGCTCAGGGTGCTGACGACATCATCGTTTTTGCCGGCGGTGTCATCCCGGCTCAGGACTACGATTATCTCTACAACGCTGGTGCCAAGGCGATATTCGGACCCGGTACCCGGATCGAGGATTCTGCTGTTCGGGTGCTGGAAGAGATCCGCAAGGCGCGCGGTTAATTCTGGATGAATCTGGGCGAAGCTCCTGTGCTGGCTCACCTTTCTTCGGGGGCGGATCAAGCGCTGGTCGATGGCGTACTGGCCGGTCAGCGGCGTTCGCTTGCCAAGGCGATCACGCTCATTGAGTCGACCCGCGCTGATCACCAGCAAAGGGCTCAGCAGGTACTGACCGCATTGTTGCCGAAGACGGGTAACGCAGTGCGCATTGGCATTTCCGGCGTTCCGGGGGCTGGCAAATCCACCTTCATCGAAGCGTTGGGCGTCTGGCTGATCGAGCGGGGCAAAAAACTGGCCGTTCTGGCGGTTGATCCATCGTCTTCGGTCTCCGGTGGTTCAATTCTGGGTGACAAGACGCGCATGGAATTACTTTGCCAGCGCGAAGAGGCGTTCATTCGCCCCAGCCCGTCGGCTGGTTCGCTGGGTGGCGTTGCCGAGAAAACACGCGAGGCCATGCTGCTCTGCGAAGCAGCCGGATTCGACGTGATCATTGTCGAAACTGTGGGCGTCGGCCAATCGGAAACCACGGTGGCCGGCATGGTCGACATGTTTTGCCTGCTGCAATTGCCGAATGCCGGAGACGACCTGCAGGCGATCAAGAAAGGCATCGTTGAGATCGCTGATCTGGTGGTTATCAACAAGGCCGATATTGACCCGCGAGCAACCGCTGTGGTCCGCGCACAATGGAAAAATGCGCTGCATATGCTGCGCCCCGCTTCGCCGAACTGGGCGCCGCCGGTCATCGCCTTGAGCGCGTTGCACAAGGAAGGCATTGTCGAATTCTGGGAACAGGTCGAGAAATATCAGCTTGCGCTGAAGCCAACCGGCGAGTTTGCCGCCAAGCGCCAGCATCAGGCGTTAAGCTGGATGTGGCAGTTGATTGACTCCGGCTTGCGCCAGCACTTTCGTCACCACAAGCGGGTGCAGGAGAATTTGCCTGCGCTTACCAGCTCCGTCGAGCAGGGCCATACAACGCCGGCAGCGGCGGCCTATGCGCTGCTCGACTATTTGAAACACTGAATTCCAAATTACCCGAACCATTTAGGGAGTTTTTATGCACGACATCATCCGTCAGCTGGAAAAAAAGCGTGAAATGGCCCGCCTCGGCGGTGGCCAGAAGCGTATCGACAGCCAGCACAAAAAGGGCAAATTGACCGCCCGGGAACGTCTTGAACTATTGCTCGATCCGGACTCCTTTGAGGAATGGGATCTGTTCAAGGAGCACCGTTGTACTGACTTTGGTATGGATCAGGCAGAAAAGATACCGGGTGACGGTGTCGTCATTGGTTACGGGACCATCAACGGTCGACTGGTTTTTGTCTTCTCGCAGGACTTCACGGTTTTCGGTGGCTCGCTGTCCGAAACCCATGCCGAGAAGATCTGCAAGGTGATGGACCATGCCATGAAGGTTGGCGCGCCGGTCATCGGCTTGAACGATTCGGGTGGTGCCCGTATTCAGGAGGGCGTCGCCTCTCTGGGCGGCTACGCCGACGTATTCCAGCGTAACGTGATGGCCTCTGGCGTCGTGCCGCAGATTTCCATGATCATGGGACCCTGTGCCGGTGGTGCCGTTTATTCGCCGTCGATGACTGACTTCATTTTCATGGTCAAGGACTCGTCCTACATGTTCGTGACCGGCCCGGAAGTCGTCAAAACCGTGACTCACGAAGATGTGACGGCCGAAGAACTCGGCGGTGCCGTGACCCATACCAGCAAGTCAGGTGTGGCCGATCTGGCCTTCGAAAACGATGTCGAAGCCCTCTCCATGCTGCGCCGTTTCATGAACTTCCTGCCAGCCAACAACCGCGAAAAGCCGCCGGTCACGCCGACCAACGATCCAGTAGATCGTATGGACTATTCGCTGGACACGCTGGTGCCGGACAACGCCAACAAGGCGTACGACATGAAGGAACTGATCGTCAAAGTGGTTGACGACAATGACTTCTTCGAAGTACAGCCTGATTACGCCAAAAACATCATCATTGGTTTTGGTCGTGTGGATGGTCATCCGGTCGGTATCATTGCCAACCAACCGCTGGTTCTGGCCGGCTGTCTGGACATCAAGTCCTCGATCAAGGCTGCCCGCTTCGTCCGCTTTTGCGATGCCTTCAATATTCCGGTGGTCACCTTCGTTGATGTCCCGGGCTTCATGCCGGGCACGACTCAGGAGTACGGCGGCATTATCAAACATGGCGCCAAGCTGCTCTACGCCTACGCCGAATGCACTGTGCCGAAGGTTACGATCATCACCCGCAAGGCTTACGGTGGTGCCTATGATGTGATGTCCTCCAAGCACTTGCGTGGCGATGTCAATATTGCCTGGCCATCCGCTGAAATCGCGGTCATGGGGCCGAAGGGTGCTGTTGAAATCATTTTCCGCGAGGAAAAGAACGATCCGGCCAAGTTGGCCGAGCGCGAAGCCGAGTACAAGGAAAAATTCGCCAATCCGTTTGTGGCAGGAGCCCGTGGCTTCATCGACGATGTCATCATGCCGCATGCAACCCGCAAGCGCATCGCCCGTTCGCTGGCCATGCTGCGCGACAAGAAACTCGACAACCCGTGGCGCAAGCACGGCAACATTCCTCTGTAAGCGTCAGGGAGAAACAGGAATATGTTTACTAAGATTCTGATCGCAAACCGCGGCGAAATTGCCTGCCGCGTCATCAAGACTGCCCGCAAGATGGGCATCAAGACGGTTGCCGTTTATTCCGAGGCCGACAAGGATGCGCTCCACGTCGATCTGGCGGATGAAGCCGTCTGTATCGGCCCGGCTGCCTCCAAAGAGTCGTATCTGGTCATGGACAAGATCATTGCTGCCTGCAAGCAGACCGGTGCTCAGGCTGTCCATCCGGGTTACGGCTTCTTGTCCGAGAACGCCACGTTCTCCCGTCGTCTGGAAGAGGAAGGCATCAAGTTCATCGGTCCCAAGCATTATTCGGTGGCCAAGATGGGCGACAAGATCGAGTCCAAAAAACTCGCCATTGCCGCCAACGTCAATACCATTCCGGGATACAACGATGCCATCGCCGGTCCTGACGAAGCCGTCAAGATCGCCCAGGGCATTGGTTATCCGGTGATGATCAAGGCCTCTGCCGGCGGTGGTGGCAAGGGGCTGCGCGTGGCTTTTAATGACGCTGATGCGCATGAAGGCTTTACATCCTGCGTTAATGAAGCGCGTAACTCCTTCGGTGACGACCGCGTCTTTATCGAAAAGTACGTGCTGGAGCCGCGCCACATCGAAATCCAGGTCCTCGGCGACTCGCACGGTAACTACGTGTACCTGAACGAGCGTGATTGCTCTATCCAGCGTCGTCACCAGAAGGTTATCGAAGAGGCGCCGAGTCCGTTCGTCGACCCGGCCATGCGCAAGGCGATGGGCGAGCAGGCTGTGGCGCTGGCCCGCGCTGTGGATTACGAATCGGCGGGTACGGTCGAATTCGTTGTCTCCGGTGCGACCAAGGAGTTCTACTTCCTGGAAATGAACACCCGCCTGCAAGTGGAGCATCCAGTCACCGAACTGATTACCGGCCTCGACCTCGTTGAGCAGATGATTCGTGTTGCCTACGGCGAGAAGCTGCCGCTGTCCCAGGCTGACGTGAAGATAGACGGTTGGGCCATGGAGTGCCGCATCAACGCCGAAGACCCATTCCGCGGCTTCCTGCCGTCGACCGGCCGTCTGGTCAAGTTCCAGCCGCCGAAGGAAACTTCCGATGCCGGCGGCACCACCCGTGTCGATACTGGTGTTTACGACGGTGGTGAAATCTCGATGTTCTACGATTCTATGATTGCCAAGCTGATTGTGCACGGCAAGGATCGCAGCACGGCGATCGCCCGCATGCGCGATGCCTTGAACGCCTTCGTGATCCGCGGGATTTCCTCGAATATCCCGTTCCAGGCCGCGCTGATGCAGCATCCGGGCTTTCACTCAGGTATCTTTGATACCGGATTTATTCCCAAGGAATATCCGAAGGGCTTCGATGCCTCAATGGTTCCGCATGATGATCCAGCCTTGCTGGTTTCCGTTGCTGCCTACGTTTATCGTGCCTTTACCGATCGTTCTGCTTCAATCACTGGCCAGTTGCAGGGCCACGAGCGGCTGGTCAGCGACAACTGGATGGTGGTTCGCCTTGATGCGGCGGGCAACCAGCACCATCCGGTGACGGCCCGTCTGGTTGATGGTGGTTATGACATCGAGTACTTGGGCAAGCCCTACGAACTTCGTTCTTCCTGGAAACTGGGTGAGTCGCTGTTCAACGGAACCTGTAACGGTCAGGAATTCACTTTGCAGGTCGAGCGTCACAAGACTCGCTACAGCTTGTTCCACTGGGGTACTCGTGCCGATTTCATGGTGATGAGCGCTCGTGCTGCCGAGCTGCTCTCCCTGATGCCTGAGAAACAGGCGCCCGATCTCTCCAAGTTCCTGATTTCTCCGATGCCGGGTTTGCTCCGCGAAGTGGCGGTTACGGTTGGGCAGGAAGTGAAGGCTGGCGAGAAACTGGCGGTTATCGAAGCCATGAAGATGGAAAACATCCTCAAGGCTGACCAGGATTGCAAGGTCAAGAAGATCTCTGCTGCTGCTGGCGAGAGCTTGATGGTCGATCAGGTCATTATCGAGTTCGAATAATTTGGTTTTACCGGATTTTTTCCGGTTGACCGTGGAACTCAAGGCCCGCCGATTGGCGGGCCTTTTTTATTGCTTGTTAACGGCGTAACGCACGAAATCGACGCCGCGTTCCAGTACTTCGGTCGGGACTACATGATTCACCGAGGTGCCCTCCAAAGTCAGGCCGACATCAAGGCGGACGCCGGCAATTGAGGGTGCGATCAGCGAGCATGTGTCGCCATCGTGCAGCAGAAAGATGGGCGTGACGGGCAGGTGGCGATCCTGCGCCGGGCGCGTCAGGCGCCCTGCTTCAATTCGTTCGTCGTACCAGACGAGATCGGCTGCCAGTGCGCCACCGGCGATGCTTTGCAAGCCAATCATCACGCCCAGACGGGGAGTGCCGAGCGAGGTCATGGCGATCAGGCAGGGTGACTGGCGCCGTGCCCCCCGGCGGTCGGCAGGACGGATGGCCTTGCCATCAACCAGCAACCAGTTTTCACCGGGAACATTCAGTTTCTTGACGGCGGTCGGCATCGTCGACACGCGGTCGAAGCCGAACATGGCGACGCGCTGATGGGCCAGAGTTGCGCTACCTGCGTCGAGCGCACCGCTTGCGACCAGCATTTCGCCGGTAAAGGCGGCGTAGGCATAGTCGGCACCGAAAGCGAGTTCGATTTCGCCAATTTCCGTTGAACTCTGCTGCGCATGTATCTCCAGGCTGGCCTCAAGTTCACGAAGCAGGCGGATACAGGCGGAAGACGAAAGTTCACGGCCAAGTTTCAATGCTTCCGGAGACTCTCCCTGGCGCATGGCCTCAATACGCTGATCGATCTTGTGCGTGACCTTGCGTACTTCGAGCCAGCGCGGCACGCCTTCCGGCAAGGCTTCGCCGAATAGCGGAGCGAGGTCGACCGAATGGCCTTGCGGATCATCGCCCGGCACGGCCTGAAAACTGGCGAGTTCGCGCCAGCGGCTGATGGCCCGGTTGGCGACTGCCAGTTGGGCCGCAGAAAGACGGTAGGGATCGATCAGCCTGAGCATGAAAGCCCAGCTCAGGTGGCCGGCAATATTGGCTTCTCCGAAGTGAGGGAAGTCGGGATCGGGTAAGGCCTTGCGTAGTTGGCCACTGCTTTCAGCCTGGGTGAGCACGGCAAAGAGAAGCTGGTCGAGCAAGCGCGGGCATTCACGGGCCGCCAGAAAATGACAATATTCCGCCATCCGGAAGGCGCTGGCGGCACGGTGTAGCGGCAAGCATTTTTCAGCTGGTGCAAAATGGGGCGCCAGGCGAAGGTAGGCCGTACCCAGGCGCAGCCATAGACGCTGCGCCACCTCGAAACTGCGCTGATCGTCATCGAGCATGGGCAGTGCCTTGCGGACATAGCGCGACTCGATTGCTTCCTGGATCGGCACCACAGCGGTTCGCATCACGTTTAACAACTCGATGGCCAGGACGGGGGCCAAAGGCGTCCCTTCAATGGCTTCGATCTGCAGGCTGATCGCGGAGAGCATGTGCATGGGCTGGGCCTGAGGCTGGGTGGCCAGCCATGCCTTTGCAGTCAGCGAGTCGAGAAAGGCCAATGCGATATTCTTGCGCGGTTCCGGTAGCGTTAGCCAGTCCATGAGCGCTCCTTGCGTAGTATTCTTGAAACATGAGTGTATTCGAACATTATGATCGTGAATTGGCGGACATTGATAGAGAGATCCATCGTTACGCGGCTATTTGTGGCGTAAATTTAGGTAATCGCCATGAGATTGACGCCTGCCTTTGCATTCATCATGAGAGCTGGGCGGAGGATAAGGCGCGGGAATCCCTGCGGGGCTTACTGATCTTGCGCATCAAGCTGGAAGCCGAGATGGTCGAGATTGGCATTTCACCGAGCACGTTGGTGCCACCGCCGGCTAGCGGGGCGAATGACTAGCCAACGCGGATAGCAGCGACCGGGCAAGGCGCGATACAGGCGCCACAACCAGTGCATGTTTCCAGATTGATCTCGGGCAGGGGGCTGCCGCCGAGGCGAGGTGGGAAGCCGATGGCGCGGCTGTCGCAAAAGTCACCGCAGACACGACATTCGACCCCTTGTCGGGGCAGGCAGGCTTCGTCAATGCTGGCTTTGTAGTTCCAGCCGAGCTGTTCTGCTTCAATGCGCGTCAAGGCCTTGGGCTGGCATGCGGTGATGCAGTCGCCGCAAAAAGTACATTCACCGTGAGCAAAATCAACGGTTGGATAGCCTCCATCGCCGATGATCAGGATGTGCTGTGGGCAGCTCTTGATGCAGTCGTTGCAGCGCGTGCAAGTGGTGATGAATGTCTCTTCCGGTAGCGCCCAAGGCGGCCGGATTTCCGCTTTGGGGCGAGTGCGTGCGCGAAAGAAGGCGCGCCGGGAGAGGTCAACCATCAATGATCCTACTTGCCCGCTTTCATCTTCTCGATGCCCTGACGCAGCATCTGGTCAATTTCCGAGCCGGGCTCGACTTGGTCCAGAAGCGGTTCCCAGTAGCTCAGCCCCTTCTTGTTGTCACCGGCTTCCATGGCGGCGGCGCCAGCCAGGAACATGCTATGGGCGTGGGTTGGGTCAACTTTCAGCGCCCGCTCGACCAACTGAAGTGCTTTGCCGGATATGCCTTTGCCGCTGGCCATGGCAACGGTTTCGGCATAGCTGGCCAGTTGGTCCGGATCATCATTGATAATTTTTTCGGCTTTGGCGTAAGCCTGAACAGCATCGTCGTAGCGCCCCAAGGACTTGTAGGAACGCGCCAGCATCAGCCAGCCCTGCGTGTCGTCCGGATTGGCTTTCATCTTCGCGGCCAGACTGGCGACCATTTCATTGATCTTTTCTGGTGTCATCTGCTCCTGGGCAACGAGCTGGGTCGGGTCCAGGGCTTTCAGGTTGCCGAGGATGCCGTAGCCGAGCAGACCGAGGACGGGCAGCAGGAGCAAGACGACGATGGCCATTTTGCGACTGGGGCCGTGGGTGGCCGGGGCGCCGGCATCGGTGGCGGCGGGATCGACTTCTTCGAGCAAGCGACGTTGCAATTCATGCCGGGACTGCTCGAAATCATCCTCGGCGAGCGTGCCTTCCGCCTTTTCACGACTGAGTTCGGCCAGTTGGTCGCGGAAGATGGCGAGATTGGTTTCCTTGCGTTCCGCCTTGAGGTTAGGAGTGCGCAGGCCCAGCCACAGCGGCGGCAGAATAAAGGCGGCAACCACCACAATCAGCAGGGTGGCGAAGATGGCGAACTGGTTCATTTCTGGTCAATTTCCTTGAGCAGCGCGTCGGCGCGGCTGGATTCGTCAGCCGATAGTGGCTTGTCTTCGGCATTGATGCGGGTTGCCCGGCGTCGCAGATAGCGCTGTAGCGCGAAAAGGCCAAGCAGCATCAGGCCGACCGGCCCGCCCCAGAGCAGCAGGGTGATGCCTTTGACCGGGGGGCGGTACAGCACGAAGTCGCCATAGCGGGCGACCATGAAATCGACGATTTCCTTGTCGCTCTTGCCATCCTTGATCATGCCCCGGACTTCGCGCCGCAAATCCTGCGCCAGTTCGGCATTGGAGTCGGCGATGGTCTGGTTCTGACACACCAGGCAGCGCAGTTCCTCGGAAAGCTTCTGCAGGCGCTTTTCGGCGACCGGGTCGGCGGCCGTAGCGGCTTCAGTTGCCGCATCGGCGAATGCTGCGGTCGACTGGAAAAAAGTGCCAAAAACGAAAATTGCAATCAGGACGTGGCGCTTCATTTGTTCAACTCGGCGAGCAGCGGCATGATTTTCTGGCTCAATACGTCAGGCGAAATCGGGCCGGTATGCTTCATGCGGATCGTTCCGGCCTTGTCGATGATGTAGGTTTCCGGCACACCATACACACCGTAGTCGATGCCGACGCGGCCATCGAGGTCCATGACGGTCAGCGAATAGGGGTTGCCATGTTGGGCCAGCCACTGATTGGCGCGCTGGAAGGCCAACTTTTTCTCTTCGTCGGCCGACATCTTGCTCATGTCAAAGCCGCCGTCGCCGCGAACTTCCTTGTAGTTCAGGCCGATCAGCGGTACGTCGACTTTCCGGGAGAAATCAACCAGTACCGGATGCTCCTGGCGGCAGGAGACGCACCATGAAGACCAGACGTTGAGCAACCAGACCTTGCCCAGCATATCCTTGGGGCCGAGCGTCTTCTCCGGTGTGGCCAGAACGTTCAGGTTGAAAGCTGGCGCAGGCTTGTTGACCAGTGGCGACGGAACGTCACGCGGGTTGAGGTTCAGCCCGATGGCGAGCAGCGCGACGAGAGCGGCGAAAGCGCCAAGGACCCAGTAATAACGATTCATGCTTGTTGTGTTCCGGCAGGGAGTTTGACAGTAGCGGCAGCCCGGGATTTGGCGCGATAGCGGCGATCAAGCAAGGCCATAAGGCCGCCCAGAGCCATCACAAAGCAACCTCCCCAGATCCAGTCCACAAACGGCTTGTAATAGACACGGACAGCCCACTCACCTTCCGGCTTGTCGCGGTCGATCGGCTCACCGAGCGAAACATAGACATCGCGCAGGAAACCGGCATCGATGGCAGCTTCGGTCATCGGCATGCCGGACGAGGCGTAGTTACGCTTTTCAGGATTCATCTTGCGCAACAATTTGCCATCGACCGCAAGATCGAAGTCTCCTTGCGCGGCCACATAGTTCGGTCCCTGCACGGTTTTGACGCCATTGAAGGTAAAGCTGTATCCGGCGACCACGGTCGTATCGCCCGGTGCCATCTTGATGTCTTTTTCTTCCTGGAAGCTATTGACCATGGTCACGCCGACGACGAAAACGGCGATACCGGAGTGAGCGAGGCACATGCCGACAAAACTGCGCGGTTGCTTGGTGGCTGCACTCAGGAAGCTCTGGCCGGCACGGGTGTGTTGAACGCGTGCGATAAAGGTGAGCAGCGTGGTCAATGCCACCCAGGCGGCGAGCAGGATACCCAGCGTGGTCAAGGCGCTCCAGTGACCGTAAAGCAAGGGCAGCGCGATGGCGATGATGGCCGCAACGACCATGGCCCAGCGCACGGTGCGCAGGATTTCCGGAATCGATGCTTCTTTCCAGCGGGCAAAGGGTGCAATGCCCATCAGGAAGAGTACCGGCGCCATGACGGGTACGAAGACCGCGTTGAAGTACGGCGGCCCGACCGAAATCTTGCCAACGCCCAGGGCGTCAATCAGCAGCGGGTAGAGCGTGCCAAGCAAGACCGTGGCGCAGGCGACGACCAACATGACGTTGTTGGTCAATAGCAGCGATTCGCGCGAAATCAGTCCGAAACGGCCACCCAGACCAACCTTGGGCGCGCGCCAGGCAAACAGTGCCAACGAGCTGCCAATGACTGCGACCAGGAAGATCAGGATGAAAATGCCGCGTCGTGGATCGGTGGCGAAGGCATGCACGGACGTCAGCACGCCGGAACGAACCAGGAAGGTGCCGAGCAGTGACAGCGAGAAGGCCGAAATCGCCAGCAACACTGTCCAGTTCTTGAAACTGCCGCGTTTCTCGGTCACCGCCAGTGAGTGGATCAGCGCCGTACCGACCAGCCAGGGCATGAATGAAGCGTTTTCAACCGGATCCCAGAACCACCAGCCGCCCCAGCCCAGTTCGTAATAAGCCCACCACGAGCCGAGGGCTATACCCATGGTCAGGAAGCACCAGGCAGCCATTGTCCATGGCCGTGACCAGCGTGCCCAGGCAGCATCCAGCTGACCGGAGAGCAGCGCCGCGATGGCGAAGGCGAAGGCCACCGAGAAACCGACGTAACCCATGTAGAGCATGGGCGGATGAATGACCAGTCCCGGGTCCTGCAACAGTGGATTCAAGTCGCGACCTTCGGCGGCGGCCGGCAGCAGGCGCTCAAAGGGGTTGGAGGTAATCAGGATGAAGAGCATGAAGCCAAAGGCGACCAGCCCGAGGGTGCCCAGGACGCGGGCGACCATGGTGGCGGGCAACTGGCGTGACAGCATCGCAACGCTAAAGGCCCACCAGCTAAGGAAAAGCATCCACAGTAGCAAGGAGCCTTCGTGACCACCCCAGACGGCAGCGACGCGATACTGGATCGGCAGCAGTGAATTGGAGTGTTGGGCAACGTAGACCACCGAGAAGTCGTTGGTGACGAAAGCATTCACCAGACAGACGAAAGAGAAGGTGATCAGCAGTGCCATGGCCGAGGCAGCGGGTCGTGCAACAGCGACCCAAGCCATGCGGTTCTGGTGAGCGCCAATGAGTGGCAGTGTGCCCAGGATCAGCGCTACAAGTGCCGCCAGGATCAAGGCGAAATGGCCGATTTCAGGAATCATGCTTAGTAGCTCGCTTTCGGTTTGTCGGCGGCAGCTTTCGCAGCCTGTGCATCGCCGACAGCCTTGGCGGCTTCAGGCGGCATATAGTTTTCATCGTGCTTGGCCAATACTTCGCTTGCGGCGAAGGTGCCGTCGGCGCTCATTTTGCCTTGGGCAACCACACCCTTGCCTTCCTTGAAAAGGTCCGGAAGGATGCCCTTGTAATGGACAATCATGTCCTTGGCGGTATCGGTGACAACGAAGGCGATGGTCACGCCATCAGCCTGCCTCTGCAGGCTACCCTCCTTGACCAGGCCGCCGATGCGGAAGGCCTTTCCTTGCGGTGCCTTGCCTTCGGCAACATCGGTAGGCGAAATATAGAGCGCGATATTGCTGTTCAGGGCATTGAGGACCAGTGCGGCGATGATGCCGATGATGGCCAGCGCGCCGCCGATCAGGGCGAGTTTTTTGTGACGGGATTTCATTCAGCGGTATTCCTGTGGTCTGCGCGTGTATCGGCGCGAAGCTGGCGCTTAAGTCGAGCGATCGTGCTCTTTCGATTCCGGATGACGACAATCGGTTCAATGGCCATGATCAATACCGTGGCGCCAAAGGAGCCCCAGACGTAAAAACCATAGCCGCCCATGGCGATGAAGTCGGCAAAGCTGTTCCAGTGGATCATTTTTCTTCTCCACGCACTGTTTCAGCCAGTTCGGCCTTGACCCAGTCCGTGTGGCGCTCGCGCTCGAGCATGATGGTGCGTGCTCGCATAAGCGCGACGGCAATCGAATACATCCAGAAGCACATTGCCATCAGCAGCATGCCCCACAGCATCGTCATCGCCATGGAGGACTTGGCAAGATTGACGCTGGAGCCCTGATGCAGCGTGTTCCACCATTTCACCGAAAAATAGATGATCGGGATGTTGACCACACCGACCAGTAGCAGCAAGCCGCCGGCCTTGTCGGCGCGACGCGCATCGTCAATTGCTGCTGTCAACGCCATAAATCCGATGTAAAGGAAAAGCAGGATCAGTTCGGATGTCAGGCGGGCGTCCCACACCCACCAGGCGCCCCACATCGGCTTGCCCCACAGGGCACCGGTCAGCAGGGAAAGGAAAGCCATCAGCGCGCCGGTCGGCGCCAGCGCCTGGGCCATCATGCCGGAGAGTCTGGTGTTGAAGGCGAGTCCGATCGCAGCCCATCCGGCCATGACCAGGTAGATGAACATGCTCATCCAGGAGGCCGGTACATGAATGAAGATGATCCGGTAGCCCTCGCCTTGCTGGAAATCGGTCGGTGCCACCAGCATGCCAAGGTAGAGCCCTGCCAGCCCGAAAACGACTGAAATTGCGGCAAAGTAGGGAATCAGTGTGCCGGCGAGCGGGTAGAACGTGGCCGGGGAAGCGAAACGGTAGAGATTAAAGCGGTCATTCATTCGAGGGCAATCTTCAAGGCAGCGGCTGATGCCCAGGGGGCGAAGCCAACAGAAGCAAAAGTAAGAGCAGCAAGCAGGGACAGATGACCTTCTCCCCCGAGCCCGGTCACCGTCGCATCCACTGCGCCAGCGCCGAATATTAGCACCGGGATGTAGAGCGGCAACACAAGTAGTGAAAGCAGCACGCCGCCGCCACGCAGCCCAAGGGTAAGTGCCGCACCAATCGCACCGATTCCGGAGAGTGCGGGCGTGCCCAGTAGAATGGCCCCTGTAAGCACGATCAGGGCGTCAGTGGACAGGTCGAATTGTATGCCGAGCACCGGGGCGATCAATGCCAGTGGCAGGCCGGACACCAGCCAGTGTGCGATTACCTTTCCAGTAACGACCAGGCCGAGCGGATAGGGCGCCAGAGCAAGCTGTTCGAGCGTGCCATCACGATGGTCATCGGCGAACATGCGCGGCAGAGAAAGCATGGTGGCGAGCAGCGCGGCAACCCACAGTACGCCGGGTGCCAGTTTGCGTAGCAGGTCTGGCTCCGGCCCGACGCCGAGCGGGAAAAGACTGACCACGATAATGAAGAAAAAAATCGCAGAAACGATGTCAGCCTGTCGCCGCATGGCCAACTTGAGATCGCGGCCGATTACTGCAGAAATAATTCTCAGCATCTGCTCATGACCATTAACTTAGCCGCAATTCGCGGACGGTTCCGGCTGGAATGCTGACCAGCTGATGTGTCGTCATCACGGCCAGACCGCCACGTTGCAAATGGCCCGAGATAATGCCGGCCAGCCAGTCGACCGCAGCCGCATCGAGGGCGACGAAGGGTTCGTCAAGTATCCACAGTGGCCTCTTTTCCTTGACCAGTCGAGCCAGTGCAACGCGTCGCTTCTGGCCTTGTGACAGGTATTTGCAGGCCAGATCCTCACGGCCAGCCAGTCCCACCTGCTCCAGTGCATCGATCGCGTCGTCTTCGGTGAGCGCTTCGTCGGCCAAGCGGGCGGCTGCCAGCAGGTTTTCGAGTGGGGTCAGCTCTTCCTTGATGGCGTTGAGGTGCCCGAGGTAACAGAGATCAGTGCGGAACTCTTCGGAATTGATCGACTGGCCCTTCCAGCGGATTTCGCCGGTCTCGGGCGGCAAGAGGCCAATGAGCATGCGCAGCAGGCTGGTCTTGCCGGCGCCGTTCTTGCCCTGCAGATACAGCAGTTCTCCTGCTTCCAGCTTGAAGCCAAGGCCTGCGAACAGGCGGCGCTCGCCGCGCACGCATTCCAGATTGTCAGCTTCAAGCATTAGAGTGACCGCAAAAAAAGCTAAAAATTAATAGCCCACCAGTTTACAGGCAGATTCAGTACCTGCAAACAAAGCCTGCCAAGAAAACGGAATGACGCTGTCAGGCAATTCATTCCCGAACTCTGGATGTAGATAACACACCTATCCGGCACCTGATTTGATCGATATCGAGAAAGGCGCAAAAGGCAAAATCTCCCATTCGAGCCACGATGGCTTGGCCAGATGCGGTTGCGCCAAATACAGGTCAAATCGGGCTGAAATATGTAAATATTTCCCACGTGCAACAAATTTTGTCATAATCAATCCGTATATTGGCATTCCATAAAGAACAAATATGGCCGCTGAGACAGTTGCCGTGCCGGTCAACCAAGGATCGTTGGATATTAGGAGGTATTTCGAATGAAAGTGCGCGAGTGGATTGTTTGGTTGATGGCGTTACTGCTGTCACCTATTTTGATCGTGGGCGGCGCTCAGGCGGCGACCCTTACCGTTTCCCCGGCTACGCTGACCCTGAAAATCGGTGGCGCCGCAGGGACTGCGTCTATCTCCAATGTCAGCGGAACGCTGCAGACGCCTTCAATTTCCAATTCCAATATCGCATCCGTCACCCGTGCTGCCAACGTCATCACGGTAAAACCCAAGGCGATAGGGACCGCTTATGTCACGGTGCGCGATAGCGCTACCACCACCTATCTCAACGTTGCAGTAGTGGCTGCCAATACAGTGAGCAAATTCAGCGTAGTGGCGTGGAACGACTTGGGTATGCACTGCATGGATGCGGACTACTCGATTTTTTCCATCCTGCCGCCTTATAACAATCTGCACGCACAGTTGATTGACAGCACCAACAACAAACTGATCAATGGTGGCGCCTATGCCGTTACTTTTGAGGCGATGGCGGATGCGGAGGGCTCCATCAATAGTTACTCATCCGGCAAGACCAATTTCTGGCAGCACGCCCAGAGCTTTTTCGGCATGAGCCTGCCTGATGGTATCGGCCTCACTGGTTATGGTTCGATCCTGCCCACCCCACAGGCGTTGAAGCCTGATACTGCTTCCGCTCAATATGTGGCCGAAGGCGTACCGTTGACGCCTTACGACGACACCATGCGTCGCAATCCTTATCCGATGACCCGGGTGGTGGCTCGCGATGCCAGTGGCACCTTGCTGGCCGAAGCGCACGTCGTCATGCCGGTATCTGATGAAATGACTTGTATCACCTGCCATTCGTCCGCTTCCGGCCCTGCTGCCAGGCCGATTGTGGGCTGGGTCAATGACGCTAATCTGGACCGTGACTACAAACGCAACATCCTGCGTCTGCACGATGAAAAAAACTTGTCGCAGTGGAAGTACAAGATAGCGTTGAAGCAAAAAGGCTACAACTCGGCCGGCCTGCTAGCGACTGCCGATTCGGGCAAGGCCATCCTTTGTGCCGGCTGTCATGCCTCCAACGCCTTGCCGGGAACCGGCATTGCCGGCATCAAGCCACTGACCGAAGCAATTCATAGCCATCATGGCAATGTCAGGGATGCTGCAACCGGTGAATTGCTGGGATCCAGTACCAATCGTGAAACCTGCTATCAGTGTCACCCAGGCAAGGAAACGCAGTGCCTGCGAGGTGCCATGGGCAAGGCGGTCGAACCCGATGGGTCGATGTCCATGCAGTGTCAGAGCTGCCACGGACAAATGGCCAATGTCGGCAAGGCAGGACGCGCCGGTTGGCTGGATCAACCGAATTGCCAGTCCTGCCACCACGATGGCAAGCGTGACAAGACTGCAGTTGATGCATCCGGCGTATTGAAGGTTTGGACTGATACGCGTTTTGCGACCAATCCCAATGCCCCTACGACCGGCTTCAGCCTCTACAGATTCAGTAAAGGCCACGGCAATCTGCAGTGCGAAGCCTGTCACGGTGCCACTCACGCCGAGTACCCGTCTTCGCATGCCAACGACAACGTGATGTCCAAGGAAATGCAGGACCATGAAGGCACCTTGGTTGAATGCGCGGCTTGTCACAAAACGGTTGTACCGCTGACCGTTACCGGTGGCCCGCATGGCATGCACACCATCGGTTCAACCTGGGTCAGTCGCCACCAGAGCATCGCCGAGAACGCAACCGCTCGTGCTGGCTGCGCGACCTGTCATGGCAGCGATTTCCGCGGCAGCGTTCTCTCTCAGGTGAAGACAGCCAAGACGTTCAATGCAGATGGTCGTACGGTCACTTACAAGGCAGGTCAGGCGGTTACCTGCTACGACTGTCATAACGGTCCCAACGGTGGCTGATGGATAGGCTTTAAACAGCTAATCGCATCGGAATTTCAATGAACACGTCGGGGAACCTGGTTCCCCGAGCATCAAAGGAGCAAGTAATGAAACTTAAATCGGTACTTTTCGCTGCAACGGTTGCGGTCAGTAGCCTGTCTGTCCAGGCTGCCAGCTATTCCTTCAGTCAGGGCGGGTTCGATGGCGGCGGTTCGGTGTCCGGTAGCTTTTCCGGGGCCGATCTTGATTTGAACGGTTTTCTCGACTTTAACAGCAGTGAAATTTCGTCGTTCAGTCTCAGTTTTTCCGGGGGAACACTGGCTCCGGCCTTTACGATGGGACTAGGCGATTTGGCCGGACTCGTTTATCAGTTAAACGGTGGCAATCTCATTGGGGACAATGGCGCTGTAAATTCAGGAGAAGGTATTGTTGCCTGGAATGCTCAGCATAGTTACTTCTCTGGCATTGGGCCGCTGGGGGTGATTGGTGGACAAATCGGTGATGCCTCGTTCAACCCGTTAACATCCACACCCTTGGCGATCTCGGTCACTGCCGTTCCTGAGCCCGAATCCTTTGCCATGATGCTTGCCGGCCTCGGCGTGATCGGCGTTGTTGCTCGTCGCCGCCTCCGTGGATGATTTGATCCCCGCGGTCGCTAGTATTGGCGGCTAAGGCAATGAAAACCCCCGGTAGTATCAGGGGGTTTTTCATTTGTTGAATTTCAAGCCATACCAGTCGGCCGCTAGCCGGATAACGGGAATTCGCATTCGCAGCAGGAATTTCGAGAATCTGTAGTCGCGTTGCCTCGATTTACTGTCATGGATCAATAAGCCGACGCTCAATCAGGTGATACTGACACCTGATTACCCTACGACATGGAGTCGAAGCATGCATGAAATGTCGCTGGCCGAAGGCGTGCTGCAACTGGTTGAAGAGACCGCCAGGCGAGAACAGGCTCGCCGGGTGAAACTGGTGGTGCTGGAAATCGGTCAACTCGCTTCAGTAGAGCCGGAAGCGTTGAGATTCTGCTTCGAGGCGGTGACCAATGGCACGATCGCGCACGGCGCGGTGCTGGAAATAGTTGCCGTACCTGGCACTGGCTGGTGCATGCTGTGCACGGAGAGCGTAACAATGCAGGAGCGCTACGGCATCTGCCCGAAGTGCGGAAGCTATGAGTTACAGGCCACCGGAGGTACGGAGATGCGGGTCAAGGAAATAGAGATCGAGTAGTCGGACGAGGAGGCAAGACGATGTGTACAGTTTGCGGCTGCGGCGCCGGGGAAACAAAGATCGAAGGGGCGCACGAACATACGCACGTTCACGAGGACGGCACGGTGCATACCCACGCGCACGGCCATGCCGATGATGGCCACCACGTACACTCGCATGGCGACGATCACCGTCACGAGCATCGCAGTGCCAATGATCTCGACTGCAGCGCCGGTCCGGCCCGTGCTCACGTACCGGGCATGTCACAAGCTCGCATGGTGCAAATCGAACAGGATATCCTGTCCAAGAACAACGGCTATGCGATGGCCAATCGCCAGCACTTCGACGAGCATGGCATCTTCGCGCTGAACCTGGTTTCCAGCCCGGGCTCCGGAAAGACGACATTGCTGGTGAAAACCATCGAGTTGCTGAAAGACTCGGTCGCCATCAGCGTGGTCGAAGGGGATCAGCAGACCTCCAACGACGCTGAGCGCATTCGTGCCACCGGCGTTCAGGCACTGCAGATCAACACCGGCAAGGGCTGTCATCTCGATGGCCACATGGTGGGGCACGCCATGCAGCGCCTGCAACCGGCCGAGGAATCCCTGTTCCTGATTGAAAACGTCGGTAATCTGGTGTGCCCGGCTGCCTTCGATCTCGGTGAGCACCACAAGGTCGTCATCCTGTCGGTGACCGAAGGCGAGGACAAACCGCTGAAATATCCCGACATGTTCGCCGCGGCTGACGTCATGTTGCTCAACAAGTGCGATCTTTTGCCCTACCTTGAATTCGATGCCGACCTGGCGGAAGCCAACGCCCGCCGCATCAATCCGCACCTGACCATCATCAGAGTCTCGGCGAGCACTGGCGATGGCCTGAGTGCCTGGGCGGACTGGATTCAATCCGGGCTGGAAGCACAGCGCGCCAAGCGCGCAGCATCTGTCGATGCCCTCAAACGTCGGGTGGCCGAACTAGAGCGCCAGTTGGCGGAAAAATGATTCCCACCGGCCGCCTGTTCCGCATTCATGGCCTGGTTCAGGGTGTCGGCTTTCGGCCCTACGTCTGGCGCTTGGCCAATGAGCTCGGGTTGTCGGGTTGGGTGCGCAACGATGGCGCCGGGGTGATTGCTGCGGTCAACGGCAAAAATTGGCCGAAATTCAAAAGTCGTTTGCCGCTGGAAATACCACGCCTGGCGCGTATTGACGCCATCGACGATGAAGCGGCCGAGGTGGTCGGCGAGGGGTTTGTCATTCTCGACAGTGCCGCCGGCGAAATCCAGACTGCCATCGGGCCTGACGCTGCGATCTGCCCGGACTGCATCGCAGACATCTGCGATCCGGCCAATCGCCGCTGGCGGTACGCGTTTACCACCTGCACCCATTGCGGGCCACGTTACTCGGTCAGCCGCCGGATTCCCTATGATCGGGCGCAAACCAGCCTCGCGGCCTTTCAGCTGTGCGAAACCTGTCAATCCGAATACCGCGCGCCGGCTGACCGGCGCTTTCATGCCGAAACCACTTGCTGCCCGGCTTGCGGCCCACAACTCAGCCTGCTTTCGGCTGACGGTTTGCCGCTGCCCGGCGATCCTGTCGCCGAAACATTGCGCCTGCTGCGCGACGGCCAGATTGTCGCGATCAAGGGCGTCGGCGGCTTTCACCTCGCTTGCGATGCACACAATGCAGCCGCGGTGGCTGAACTGCGCGAACGCAAGCAACGCGAGGAAAAGCCCTTCGCGGTCATGGCCTTGAATGCGATTTCGCTGGCCGGGCACGCAAGGATAGGCGAGGCGGAGCTGACGCTCCTGCAAAGTGTGGCGGCACCCATCGTGCTCTGCCCCAAGGGCGGCGCTGAATTAAAGGGCATTGCCCCTGGACTGGCCTGGCTGGGCGCCATGCTGCCGACCACCCCACTTCACCTGCTGCTGTGGCACGAAGCTGCCGGCCGTCCAGGCGGTACCGAGTGGCTGGCCAGACCGAGCGAACTCCTGCTGGTCATGACCAGCGCCAACCCGCACGGCGAGCCGCTGGTGATCGCCAATGACGAGGCGCTGGAACGGCTGGCCGGTATTGCCGACGCCTATTTGCTGCACGATCGCGACATTGTGATCCGCTGTGATGACTCTGTTGTTCGCGCCGGCCCAAGTTTCATTCGCCGTGCTCGCGGCTATGTGCCGGTACCGATTCCGCTGGCTGAAGACGGCCCGACCGTGCTCGCCCTGGGCGGCTTTCTGAAAAACAGTATCTGCGTCATGAAAGGCCGTGAAGCCTTTTTATCGCAACACATCGGTGGCCTGGACAATGTCGCAACCATTGGCTTCCTCGAAGAAACGGTCGACCATCTGCTGTCGATTCTCGATGTCCGGCCCGATGCTATCGCCCATGATCTGCATCCCGACTTTCCATCGACGCTACTCGCTGTACGGATGGCCGAAAAGCTGGGCATTCCGGCCATTGCAGTAGGGCATCATCATGCCCATATTGCTGCGATTTGCGCCGAACATGGTGTGATCGAGCCGATTTCAGGCTTGGCGATCGATGGCGTTGGCCTCGGCCTGGATGGTGCTGCGTGGGGTGGCGAACTGCTGCGTCTCGATGGTACAAATTGCGAACGCCTCGGCCATCTCAGCCCCTTGGCCATGCCCGGCGGCGACCGCGCTGCCAAAGAACCTTGGCGCATGGCCGTCTCCGCCCTGCATGGCGCCGGACTGGGCTACCGCGTCGGCGGCTGGATCAAGCAGTACTACCCGACGCGGGATCCCGGCCCGCTGCTCACCATGCTTGCCCGCAAGCTGCGCTGCCCGCCAACCACCAGTTTGGGCCGATGGTTCGACGCAGCCGCCGGCCTGCTCGGCGTGCGCGACCTGATGCATTTTGAAGGACAGGCGGCGATGGAGCTTGAGGGTCTGGCTGCCCGCTACGGCCCGGTTGACGCCTTGCCGGATGGCTACGTTTTGCTGGAAGACGGTGCGGTTCTCGATTTTTCGCCCATGCTTCAGGCGCTGATGGGGTGCAAGGACGATGCCGCACAAGGCGCGGCGCTCTTTCACGCGACGGTCGCGGCCGGGCTGGCGGCATGGGTACTAGCCGCGGTCGACCGGAAAAAAGGCGTAAAAATCGCAATTGGCGGTGGCTGCGCGGTGAATGCTGTCTTGATGACGGCACTGCGCAAGCACCTGGAGGTGGCTGAGATCGAGCTGATCGAAGCCCGTCAGGTCCCTGCCAACGATGGTGGTCTGGCGCTAGGTCAGGCTTGGGTGGCGCGTCGCAGCCTGCTTGCCGGCCTGCCCTTGAGCGGCGAAAATTCAGCGGATCAGCCTGTAACGAAGGAAATGCTTTGAGTGAAATAACCGCACCGACCGACTGGCAATCCGATCCGGCAAGCACGCTGGCGCAGCGCTGTACTGCGCTCGCTGAAGGCTTGTCGCCAAACCTCGCGCTATCCAACGAAGTTTGCTGGTGTGTTCGGGAAAAGGGCGACTGGCTGGCTGCCGTTATTGCGCCGGGCTTCGTTAGGGTCATCCTGCTGCCGGGCGGGGGCGACTTGTGGGGCCATATTCCCCTCGGGCAACAGCGTTACGTGGCCTTGGGGGGCGTGGACTGGCGATTTTTTGCCGCGCATGATCCGGTGCTTGGAGATTATCAGTACGTTGATCTGGTCGATTCGATGGCTGCGGTGAGTGATAACGCGGCGGCACGCCATCTGGCCGCCGATGCACGCGTGGCGCTTGGTCTGATCATACCGGTGCCAGCGGCGAGCGAAGAACCGCCGCGGCAGGTCAGTCGGCGCGGCTTTCTGCGCGCCTTCACCGGTCGTCGATAAGTCGAATCATCAGTATTTGAGGAGCCGTCATGTGTCTGGCAATTCCCGCACAAGTCGTTGAGCTGCGCGATGGTGACAATGCCCTGGTCGATCTGGCCGGGGTCCGGAAGGAAATTTCGCTGGCGCTGGTCGAGGGCGTGGTCGTCGGCGATTACGTGATCGTCCACGTCGGCTATGCGCTGAACAAACTGGATCCGGACGAGGCAGCAAAGACCCTCAAGCTGTTTGCCGAAATGGGCGAAGCGGCTTTCGATGACGGCGATCCGATTTTGCACTGATGAAGTACATCGACGAATTCCGGGATGGGGACCTGGCCAAAGGCTTGGCCGGGGTTATAGCCCGCGAGGCCGATCCGGCGCACCGCTACCATTTCATGGAGTTCTGTGGCGGCCACACCCACGCCATCTCGCGCTACGGGGTTTGCGATCTGTTGCCGGACAACGTCAGGATGATTCATGGCCCGGGTTGCCCGGTCTGCGTGCTGCCAATCGGCCGTGTTGATCAGGCAATCCGCCTTGCGCTGGAACAAGGGGTGACGCTATGCACTTACGGCGATTGCCTGCGCGTACCGGCCTCTGACGGCTTGTCCCTGCTGAAAGCCAAAGCCCGTGGCGGGGATATCCGGATGGTTTATTCGAGTGCCGACGCAGTGACCCTGGCGCAGAGAAATCCGGACAAGCAGGTGGTTTTCTTCGCCATCGGCTTCGAAACCACCGCGCCGCCGACGGCTGTGGCCATCAAGCAGGCCGCGGCGCTGGGGCTGAAGAATTTTTCGGTACTGTGCTGCCATGTGCTGACACCATCGGCGATTGCCAGCATTCTCGAATCGCCCGAGGTGCGCCAGTGGGGGACTGTGCCGCTGGATGGCTTTATCGGGCCGGCTCATGTTTCGACCATCATTGGCAGCCGGCCGTATGAGTTCTTTGCCGAGGAATACCGCAAGCCGGTGGTGATTGCCGGTTTCGAGCCGCTTGATGTGATGCAGGCGATCAAGATGCTGATACGACAGGTCAACGAAGGTAGAGCCGAGGTCGAAAACGAGTTTTCGCGGGCCGTCGACCGTGAGGGCAACAAGAAGGCACAGCAACTGGTGGCCGACGTATTTGAATTGCGGAAAAGTTTCGAGTGGCGCGGGTTGAATGCACTTCCCTACTCTGCATTGCGCATTCGCGGCCAGTTCGCCGAATTTGATGCCGAAAGGCGTTTTCCTGTTGATTATCGGTCGGTGCCTGATAACAAGGCCTGCGAATGCGGTGCCATCCTGCGCGGTGTCAAGCGGCCGCAGGACTGCCGGATTTTTGGTACGGTCTGCACGCCCGAGAATCCTGTCGGTTCTTGCATGGTCAGCTCCGAAGGCGCCTGCGCGGCCCACTACACTTACGGACGGTACAAGGATGCCTGACACCGGGAAAAACTACCTCCGTCCGCTCGATATCAAGCATGGCCGGATCGACATGGCGCACGGTGCCGGTGGCCGGGCTATGGCGCAATTGATCGAGGAGTTGTTTGCCAAATACCTCGGCAACGAATATCTGGCTCAAGGCGACGATGGCGCTCTGTTGCCGGCCGTGAGTGAGGGGCGAATGGTGATGGCGACAGATGCCCATGTGGTTTCGCCGCTGTTCTTCCCCGGTGGGGACATCGGTTGTCTGTCCGTTCATGGCACGATCAATGACGTGGCAGTGATGGGGGCGAGGCCGTTGTATTTGTCAGCAGCCTTTATCATTGAAGAGGGATTCAAAATCGCCGATTTGGTGCGTATCGTGCAAAGCATGGCCAATGCGTCCAAAGCGGCCGGGGTGCCGGTTGTCACTGGTGACACCAAGGTGGTAGAGCGTGGCAAGGGCGATGGTGTGTTCATCACGACAACCGGCGTTGGTGTCGTGGCACCGGGGCGCGAATTGTCGGGGCGCCATGCAAAGCCGGGCGATGCAATCCTGGTTTCTGGCACGCTGGGTGACCATGGCATGGCGATCATGGCGGTTCGCGAAAGTCTCGGTTTTGAGTCCCCCATCGTTTCCGATACGGCAGCACTGCATGGTTTGATTGACGCAATGCGGGCCAGCGGTGCGGACATCCATGTCCTGCGCGACCCAACGCGAGGCGGACTGGCGACAACCTTGAATGAAATCGCCAAGCAATCCGGCGTCGGGATGATGTTGCAGGAAAAGGATGTGCCGGTGAAGCCGGCGGTTAGTGCGGCCTGCGAATTTCTGGGGCTGGACCCGCTTTACGTAGCGAACGAGGGGAAACTGGTAGCGATCTGCGTCGAACAGGATGCAGAGAAGCTAGTGGCTGCAATGCGCGCTCATCCGCTGGGGAGTGAGGCTGCTATCATCGGCCGGGTGCATGAAGACGACCATCATTTTGTCCAGATGACGACCGGTTTTGGCGGCAAGCGCATTGTGGACTGGCTGAGTGGTGAACAATTGCCGCGTATTTGTTAAACGATCAATGACGCAGCGCAATCATGACCGACTGCACGTCGCCGACTTCAGAAATAACGAGTTCGCGCGCATCGGCCAAGCTGTCGGCGTTACGGATATGGAAGAGATCGCGACGGCCGTCCGGGTAGCGGATGGCTGCGACGTACTCCGGTCGCGGTGCGCGATACAGCACGGTATTAAGTGCCTTGGCAGGTTTTCGTTGTGATCGCATTTCGGTTCACCCCTTGATATTTTTTGCTGCACCGCATCGTAACCAAATGCAAGCGATTGAAAAATATCGCGAAAGTTATAGGTATATGCAGCATTGAAGGGCGCCCGCCGCAAAGCCTTGACCTGCCGTGCTTCACCGCATCGGCATGAAATGTAAAGAACTGTGGATTATGCGAATTCTTTTTGTCACTCATGGTTTTAACAGCCTCACGCAGCGCCTTTATTGCGAGATGGTGGCGCGAGGTCACGATGTCAGTATCGAATTCGATATCGCCGATGGCGTGACCGAAGAGGCGGTAGCGTTGTTCAAGCCCGATCTGATCATTGCGCCTTTCCTGAAACGGGCGATCCCCGAGTCGATCTGGTCGCGTTATTGCTGTCTTGTGGTCCATCCAGGTGAGCCTGGCGACCGCGGTCCGTCGGCGCTGGATTGGGCGATTCAGCATGGCCTCAAGCATTGGGGTGTGACCGTGCTGCAGGCGGAGGCCGAGATGGATGCAGGGCCGGTTTGGGCCTCTGCAACCGTTCCGATGCGCCCGGGCAAGAAATCGTCGATTTATCGCAATGAAGTGACCGAGGCGGCAGTCAGGTCAGTGATTGCTGCGGTCGACCGGGAAAAAGCCGGAAATTTCAAATCCGAACGCGTCCCTGGGCAGGCCCATGCCATCATGACGCAGGTTGATCGAGCCATCGATTGGTCGCTCGACAGCACCGCCGCTATCCTCGCCCGGCTCAATGCAGCCGATGGTTTTCCCGGTGTTGCCGACGAATTGTTCGGTCACCCCTGTCATCTGTTTGACGCCTGGCCGGAGGCTGTTTTTAAAGGTGTGCCGGGAAGCGTACTTGGCCGTCGCGAGACGGCAATTTGTCGTGCAACGGTTGATGGCGGCATCTGGATCGGCCACGTGAAGCGGGCAGGAGGCATCAAGTTGCCGAGCACGCACGCATTTGCAGAAGCCGCCGACCTGCCCGAACTGCCATTGGCCGGCCTTTGGAAGTCGCCGACGCCGACCTGGCAGGACATTGCCTACGAAGAAGCGGCTGGCGTCGGATTTCTCAGCTTCGAGTTTTACAACGGTGCGATGAGCGCGCAGCAATGCCGCCGCCTGACCGAAGCCTTCCGCTGGGCAACCGAGCGGGCGATCAAAGTTATTGTGTTGCGTGGTGGCAGCGATTTCTGGTCAAACGGCATTCACCTGAACCTCATTGAGGCGGCCGACAGCCCGGCTGACGAGTCGTTGGCTAACATCAACGCCATCGACGATCTGGCTGAAACCATCCTGCGATGCGAGACCCGGCTGGTAGTAGCGGCCGTCGGCGGCAATGCCGGCGCCGGCGGTTGTTTCCTGGCGCGGGCGGCCGACTTTGTCTGGGTGCGCGACGGGGTCGTGCTCAATCCGCACTACAAAAACATGGGTAACCTGTACGGCTCGGAATTCTGGACTTACCTTTTGCCGCAGCGGGTTGGCGAGGATGGCGCCAGGGCCGTCATGCGTCGTCGACTGCCAATGATGGCGCATGAAGCCGTCAAGCTCGGCTTTTACGATGCTTGTCTGCCCGGCCCCGGCTTTCATGTCGATGTGGCTCGTCGGGCGGCCGAACTTGCTGCATTCCCCGATTTTCAGAAAAGGCTGGACGACAAACAAGCCAGGCGTCAGTCTGACGAAGCGATCAAGCCCCTGGCGGCGTACCGCGAAGAGGAGTTGAAGGAAATGCAGCGCAATTTCTACGGCTTCGATGCCTCATACCATATTGCGCGCCATCATTTTGTTTCCCGCTCTCCAGCGTCATGGACGCCACGCCATCTTGCCCGCCACCGCGATCTCGACTGGAAAGTGCCGGACTGATGTCGGGCTTTTGGTCCGCATCATCAGGCTTATGCGGCCCGCTTCCGGTTCGCCGGGCAGTGTGATCGCCGATCAATGTCATGATCATACTTCGCGATTAAGCATGAATGGACTTAGAATTGCGGCCCTTCAAGGGTGTTCGGAAATCCTCCCACCCTGAGCCCGCTTTTTACAACTCAAGGAATACAGATGAACAAGTCCGAACTGATTGATGCAATCGCAGCTGAAGCCGACCTGACCAAGGTTGATGCTGCCAAGGCGCTTGACGCCGTTCTCGACGCCATCGTTGGCGCAGTGTCCAGCGGAGACTCCGTGTCTCTCATCGGCTTCGGCAGCTTCAAGGCTTCTGCTCGCGCCGCTCGCGAAGGCAAGAACCCGAAGACCGGCGAAAAGCTGTCGATCGCTGCTACCACCGTGCCGAAGTTCACCGCCGGTGCCAATTTCAAGGCCGCCGTCGCCAAGAAATAAGCTGCACTGTTGTTGCAAGGCCCCAGAGGTTTGCCTGCTGGGGCTTTTTATTGCCTGAAAAATTTCACACTGGTAAATCGGCCATGACCTTCAAAGAGAGCGCCACGCAATTTCAGATCCTTGAAATTTCGCAGATCGAACCGGATGCCAGTCATCCCCGACAGAACATTGACCAAGCGAGTCTCACGGGGCTGGCCAATTCGATACGGAAGGTGGGCGTTATTCACCCGCTGATCGTCCGCCCGGCCAATACTGCGGGCCGATATACCGTGATCGTTGGCGAGCGCCGCCGCCAGGCTGCCATGCTGGCTGCCGAGAGCAGCGTGCCGGTAGTTATTCGCAGTTGTACGGCCGACGAAGCGCTGGAGGTGCAAATTTTCGAGAATATCGGGCTGGGTGTTCGTTCCGGGCTGGAGGCGCGTGATATGGCCAATGCCATTCAGGCAATGGCTGACCGTTTCGAAACGCCGGAAGAGGCGGCTCAACATTTCGCCCGGGCGCCGACCTGGCTCAATCAGGCAACAGCTGCTGCCAATCTTTCAGAAAAGGTGACTGTGCTGCTCGATGCCGGAAAAATTTCGAGTACCGGTGCCGCAGTACAACTGGAAAAACTGGCCAAAAAAGACGGGGCCAAAGCGGATTTGCTGATCAGCCAGATTGCGCAACTGCCCGAGGGCGAAAAAGTCTCAAAAAAGGTGATGGACAAAGCGCTGTCAGATGCCGGGGGCGGGCGCAAGAAGAAGGATGTGCCGGCTCCCGAAGCAGCACCGGCTGAGCTTACGCCATCGGCAATGGCGTCGGCTGAAGTTGTCACGCCGGCGCGTACTCGGATCAATCCGGGGAAGATGAAGCAGGTCGCCGACATTCTTGGCTTGAGCGAAGGCGATGAGGAGGCCTTGTTGGTGCGTCTGATCGACGAATTTCTGGCCTTGAAGAGCGCCTGACTGGATGCCCGCAAGGCTCCTCTGCGCCTGCACAATTGCTGCCCGAGCCGCCGCTTTGTTATGCTTGGCGACTGATTCCACCGGAAAAACCTCACCTCATGAAGCAGGGAACGACGTACTACGATTTATTGGCTGTATCTCAGCATGCCGATCTGGCAGAGATCAGTGCTGCCTATCTGCAGATGTCGAAGGCGCTGGCTGCCGGTCATGGTTCGTTGCCAGAGGTGGAAGCAGAGCTTCAGCAACAACTGCTCAAGCAAGCCTGGGAAGTCCTTTCGGCACCGTCGCGTCGCGCTGATTACGACGCAGGCCTGGCCATGCGTGGCGAGGTGCCCAGCCATCTGGATGTCCAATTGAACACAGCAGCGGCGCTGGAATCCGCCAAGTGGAGTCCGATTCGCCGATTGCTGACCATCATTGCCGGCCTGATGATTGTCGGGATGGTCATGCAGATGGGGGTGATGTTCATGGCTTATCAGCGCTCCAAGGCCATGGTTGATGTTGATGCGACGTCGCCGCTCGCTGAAAAAGCCTACCTTCAGGATTTTTACCAAACCTACGGCATTCGGGTGGCGAGCCGGGCCGAAGCTGATTTGTTGCTGGCAGACATGCGAGGCAAGGAACAGGCAGCGCGTGATGAGGCTCAGCGACAACGGCACGAGGAGGAAGAGGCGCTCAAGCTGAAGCGTTTTGAAGAGGAATCGCGACGCCTGGGGGCCGAGGTGACTGCCAATAACCTGCTGGCGGAGCAGGAGGCCGAGCGTATCAAGGCGGAGGAAGTCCGCCAGAAGGAAGAAATTGAGCGTGCGGCGAAAGAGGCCGAGTTGGCTCGTCGCGAGCAGGAAATCAACCGATTTCGCTCGCAGCCAAGTCGCTATAGGGAGTGATGACGGCGAGTTATCCCGACAATTTGGCCATGCCGCTGCTTACCCGTTTATCCGGAAAGTCCTGGGTGGTCGGCATCTTGATCGGGCTACTCTGCATTGCTTCAGGCGGCTGCAGAAAGGCTGTCAGCGAGCAGGATTTTGTTGGCAAATGGCAGTCTTCCCGTGCGCTGACGCCCATTCATCTGGCCGCGAACGGAGAGTGGGAAATCAGAAAAGACGATGGCACGGTGCTGCAATATGGCCTCTGGCGCTATCAGGAAAACCAAATTATCTGGAACATCACGCGGGCAGAGCGACTGGTCAGTGATCCCAACCCAGTGCTGTTGGTAGAACCGGCGGCGTTCCACCTTAGGGAAGCGGATGGGTCGGTGACAGTTTTCCGGCGACTTCCCTGATTTTCAGATGGGTGCCAGATCTTGAGCACCAAAAATGCCTTTGAATTTCGACACTTGCTTTATAGACTGGACAGATGGCGAAGGTGGTGCCGAGTCACCTCGCCTGTCTTGGGGTTGGCTTGAGTGGCGTAAATTGGCCGCGGGCGGCCCCGGATGCTTGTCATCTGTCCATGGAGCCTGCGCACATGCCCTATCTGGTCGCTTTCTGGAATCTCGAAAATTTCTTTGCCCCTGAGGCTTACGCTGGCCGCGAGCCATGGGTAGCCAAAGCCATGAAAAAAGAGCTCAGCGGCTGGTCTGAGGTCTTGTTCAAAAGGAAAGTGGCGCAGTTGGTGTCGATCATCCGCCAGATGAAAGATGCGACAGGTCCGGACCTGCTCGGTGTCTGTGAGGTGGAAAACCAGTTTGCGTTGCAGGCGCTGGCGGATGCACTCAATGTGGCGCTTCCGGCGAGGCAATATGAATTGGTGCATGTCGATGCGGCGCGTGAGCAGCGGGGTATAGATACGGCCTTCCTGTACGATGTAAAACAACTGACGGCCAATCGCAATGAACTGTTCTCGCACTGGGTGATGCGGCGAACGGGAACGCGCGACATCACGCAGATTACGTTTGTGACTGCCTCCGGAAAACAGATCGTTGCCTTGGCCAATCATTGGCCGTCGCGCTCCTCATCAGCCGGAAACGGCCCGGAGTATTCGGCCGGTTTTCGGGCGACGGCAGGCGAAACGCTTGCCTACTGGCATGACCGTATTCGTGAAGAAAAGGGTGAGAACGCGGCGGTGATTGCATTGGGCGATTTCAATGATGACCCTTTTGACAAGTCGGTCACCATTCACGCTCAGGGTATTCGTGACAAAGGGGATGTTCAGCGCGCGAAGAGCGCCAAGTTCTACAATTTCGCCTGGGAGTACACGATGCAGACCGTGACTGATCACAATGGCCGGCAGCGCCCGTTGAACGGTACGCTGTATTTCGGCGGTGATGCCAGTCTGTTCGACCAGATCATGGTTTCACCGGGCTTGCTGACCGGCAAGAGCGGCTTTCGGGTGATCGAGGGCAGTGCTCGCATCGAGGCTTTCCCGAAGGCCGTCAGCCACCGTGTTGGCGAGGGACCCATCCGCTTTGGTCTGCCCAGTGGCAATGCGGCCAAAAACGTCAATATGGATGGCTACAGCGACCATTTTCCGGTGTCGGTGCGGATCGCCGAGGTCTAAGCCTGCACCTCGGCGACGCCGATTTGTTTTTCCGTTCGTAACTCTGCTAAAAGCCGATCTTTCGGCTGCGTCCGGTGCGAGTTTGTTCAAAATCACGCGCCTCAAGCCAGTTGCGTCCTTCCAGTTTGGCCGTGCCGAAGGCGGCGAGCAGGCGTTTGCGCATGTCGCGCGGCGGTAGCGAGCCGAGCCGTTCGAGCACCGCTTCTTCGGCTTCAGGCGGAAACCCCCAGTCGTGCTGACTGACGATTTCACGGTAGAGCGCGGCGGCGATACTGATCGCGGCATCGTGATCGGGGCGTGGTACTTCGTAAACATTCATCCGGTTGAGGATGGGTTCCGGAATGCTGCGCTCGTCGTTCGCTGTCGTCACCCACAAGATGTGCGAGGCATCGATGTCGATATCGATGAACTCGTCTTTGAAGGCGCGGGCAGTGTCGCGTTCGAGCAGGCCGTAGAGCGAACCCATCGGGTCATACCGGGAATCACCGCCAGCCTTGTCGACCTCGTCGAGCACCACGATGGGGTTGGCGAAGTCACCATGCACCAGCGTGTGGGCCACCTTGCCCGGCTTGGCATTGTTCCACTGTGATGAGGCACCGGACAGAACCCAGCCGGCGGTCAGCGAACTCATCGAGATGAATTCGTGGCCGGTGCCGAGGTGGGTAGCCAGTTCACGGGCGAAGTGAGTCTTTCCGATGCCGGGTTCGCCGAGCAACAAAATGGGCGTGAAGCTCATCGGCTCATTGCCCGCGACAGACAGGGCAACATACTTTTTCAGGTCGTCGATGACTTCGATGAAATTGGGGCAGCTATCGTAGAGGTCGTCGATCATGTCGGCGCCGGTCGGGCGGACCAGAAAGCGGCCACCGCCGCGCTGCTTCATCTTGTCGTAGAGGGTGGCCAGCGCTTCGTTGCGGTTGCCGGCGGCGTCTTCCATGGCACGTTCGATGGCTGCCACGTCGTAGATGGTTCGCTCTTCAGCGACCGATAGTCGGATTTCACTGTGTGCCATGATGACTTTCTCCATGCGCTCTTACACCGTTTAACGAATCCAGCTTGCTGCTGCTTATCTCAAGCATATCTTGTTCCATATTTTGGCGTAAAACAGGTAAGTGATTGTATCAATGAGATTTGTGGAGATTTTCTGGCTTGCTTCAGCCGCCAGAATATTTTGGAATTTGCCGGTTTTTCGACGTTGACCGCAGCAATCCGACAATTTGTGCCCTTTGTCGGTGCGGGATGCCGCTTTACTGAAACGCAATCCGAAACTTGACGCATTGATCTGGCGTCCGCTTTGTATGAAGATTACCGGAGTGTTAATTGGAGCTGATGATGGAAACTCCACCTGCGGACTGGCTGTCGTGGCTGATCCTGACCTTCGTACTCGGCATGAAGCATGGCTTCGATGCGGATCATCTGGCGACCATCGACGGTTTGACCCGGTATAACACCCGCAACCGTCCCGGTCTGGCCCGTTATTGCGGCACGCTGTTCTCCCTGGGGCATGGCGCTGTTGTAATGGCTATCGCCCTCGGGGTGTCGGCCATTGCCGGGCATTGGGAAGTGCCGCCCTGGTTCGGGACGATCGGGTCGGTGATTTCCATCGTCTTTCTGGTCGCGCTGGGTAGCCTCAATCTGGTTGCCGTGCTTGCCGCCGAGCCTCATGAAATGGTGCAGCCGGTTGGCATCAAGGGACGCCTGCTCGGAAATCTTCGTCATGTTTCTCATCCGGCGCTGATCGCGCTGGTCGGTGCGTTGTTTGCGCTGTCATTCGACACCTTGTCGCAGGCCGCCTTCTTCGCGTTGTCTGCGACCCAGTTCGGCGGTTGGCAGCACGCATTGATGCTGGCCATGCTGTTCATGCTCGGCATGTTGCTGACAGACGGTATCAATGGCTTGTGGATTGCCCGCCTGATTGCCAGTGCGGATCAAGTGGCGCTGATTGCATCGCGGGTCATGGGCCTGGTTGTTTCCGGCGTCAGTTTGCTGGTCGCCGCCTTTGGCGCTGCCAAGTTGTTGTCGCCATCGCTGGATGCCTGGAGTGAGGGCAAGGAGTTGTTTTTCGGTTTTGTACTGGTAGCGATCATTGCGCTCAGTTATGTCGGTGCCTTGCGTCTGACGCGTCGTTCAGCGGCTGTTTGATTGTGTATCGATCAGCTTGCCCGGCGGTTGGCTGATTCAAGCGGGTTGCTTTTTGCTATCGCAATTAGCGAGCGATCAAATCCGGCATGGCTCACGGTTGCTGGTATCAATTTCCGCTGCAACCACTCCACTGAATCAAGGTGTCGCTCCCCGATGTTCCATCGCCAATATTGATCGTATAATTCATAATTATGTGACCGTTCAGGCAAGCTTTGGAGTAATCTGAACGGTTTTCCCATATAGCCGAATTCGGAGGAGAATCCGTGGAAAAGGATTTGCGCGAAGCCGCACTTGAATATCACCGCTGGCCCACCCCGGGCAAGATTTCCGTCCGTCCTACCAAGGGCCTGACCAATCAGCGCGACCTCGCGCTGGCCTATTCGCCGGGTGTTGCAGCGGCCTGTGATGCCATTGTCGAAGACCCTGCAACTGCCGCCTGGTATACCTCGCGTGCCAATCTGGTGGGCGTTGTCACCAACGGCACCGCTGTGCTTGGCCTCGGTAACATCGGTCCGCTTGCTTCCAAGCCGGTCATGGAGGGCAAGGGCTGTCTGTTCAAGAAATTTGCCGGCATCGATGTTTTTGACATCGAGCTGGCCGAGAACGACCCGGACAAGTTGATTGACATGATTGCCGCCCTCGAGCCAACGCTCGGCGGTATCAACCTGGAAGATATCAAGGCGCCCGAGTGCTTCTACATTGAGCAGAAGCTTAAGGAGCGGATGAATATTCCTGTCTTCCACGACGACCAGCACGGTACAGCGATCATTTCCGGTGCTGCCATGCTCAACGGCCTGAAGGTCGTCGGCAAGAAGATTGACGAGGTCAAGGTTGTAGTTTCAGGTGCCGGAGCGGCAGCCATTTCCTGCGTGAACCTGTGGTGCGATCTCGGCGTCAAGCGTGAGAACATCACCATCTGTGACTCCAAGGGGGTCATCTACGTTGGTCGCCCGGGCAGCATGGACGAGACCAAGGCGCGCTACGCCCAGAATACCGAAAAGCGTACGCTGGGCGATGCCATGGTTGGTGCCGATATCTTCCTCGGCCTGTCCGCAGCCGGTGTCGTCAAGCAGGACATGGTCACCAGTATGGCCGAGAAGCCGATGGTTTTCGCGCTGGCCAACCCGACGCCGGAAATCATGCCGGAACTGGTCAAGGAAGTCCGCCCCGACGCCATCATCGCGACTGGCCGTTCCGATTACGTCAATCAGGTCAATAACGTCCTTTGTTTCCCGTTTATCTTCCGCGGCGCACTGGATGTGGGCGCCACTCGCATTACCGAAGAAATGAAGATGGCTTCCGTGCGAGCGATCGCCGAGTTGGCCGAAGCCGAAGTAACCGATGAAGTGGCCATGGCTTATCCGGGTGCTGATTTGTCTTTCGGCCCGGAATACCTGATTCCGAAGCCTTTTGACCCACGCCTGATTGTCAAGATCGCCCCGGCTGTTGCACAGGCAGCGATCGACTCGGGGGTTGCAACGCGGCCGATCACCGATTGGGATGCCTACCGCGCCAAGCTGTCCGAATTCGTCTATCACACCGGTGTTGGCATGCGCGCCATTTTTCAGGCGGCTCGTCAGGCCAAGGGCAAACGCATTATCTTCGCCGAGGGCGAGGAAGAGCGCGTGCTGCGTGCCGCTCAGGTCGTTATCGAAGAAAAGTTTGCTCGTCCGATCCTGATCGGTCGCCCGGATGTTATCCAGCATCGTCTGGAAAAAGCCAAGCTGCGTATCAAGCCGGGTGTCGATTTTGACGTCGTCAATCCGGAATCCGATGAGCGCTACCGTGAATGCTGGCAGGGCTACCACAAGCTGATGGTTCGCCGTGGTGTCACGCCGGGCATCGCCAAGGACGCCATGCGTCGCAAGCAGACCGTGATCGGCGCCATGCTGCTCAAGCTCGGCTACGCCGACGGTCTGATCTGTGGCATGACTGGCCAATACAGCCATCACCTGGGTGTGGTTCAGAACATCATCGGCAAGCGCCATGGCGTCAATACGCTGGCCGCCATGAACTACCTGATGCTGCCTGGACGTTCCCTGTTTATCTGCGATACCCACGTCAATGAGAACCCGGGCGCCCAGGAAATCGCCGAAATGACCATCATGGCCGCCGAGCAGGTCAAACGTTTTGGCCTGCATCCGAAGGTGGCGCTGCTGTCGCATTCCAATTTTGGTTCCAGTGGTTCCGAAGCGGCGCGCAAGATGAGCATCGCGGCCGGCCTGATTGGCGCAATGACGGCAGGCGAACTGGAAGTCGATGGCGAAATGCATGGTGACGCAGCGTTGAACGAGGCCATTCGCCAAGAAGCCAACCCGGATTCGCCGCTCAAGGGCGAAGCCAACCTGCTGGTCATGCCCAACATCGATGCTGCCAACATCAGCTACAACCTGATCAAGATGACCGGTGGCGAAGGCGTGACCATCGGCCCGATCCTGCTTGGCATGGCACGTCCGGTGCACGTCATGACCCCGACGGCAACAGTTCGCCGGTTGGTTAATATGACGGCTCTGGCGGTTGTCGAGTCAATGGAGCGCTAAACAGGCCGTAATAAAAAGGCGCGGGTGGGAAACCTCGCCGCGCCTTTTTTCATTTTTGGGCCTTTTTTGCCGTTGACCGCAGCAATGCGCCGGGACGTGTCTGGTAATAAGCTTTCTACTCGGAGAGCGCCGCCAGCAGCTTGCCATGGATGCCGCCGAAGCCGCCGTTGCTCATGACAAGGATGTGGTCGCCCGGTTGTGCGGCGATGACGATCTGGTCGACCAAGCGATCGAGATCCTCCTCGACAACAGCGCGGTCACCCATTGGTGCCAGTGCCTCGCGGGCATCCCAGCCGAGATTGCCGGCGTAACAGAAAGCTGCATCAACCTCGCGCAGGCTCTCTGGCAGTTGTGACTTCATGGTGCCGAGTTTCATGGTGTTCGAGCGCGGCTCCAGTACGGCCAGAATCCGGGCATTGCCGACCTTGCGACGCAGGCCGGCCACGGTGGTGGCAATGGCCGTCGGATGGTGGGCAAAATCGTCGTACACCGTCACGCCGCGGACTTCGCCGCAAACTTCCATGCGGCGCTTTACATTCTCGAAGCGGGACAGCGCATCCAGGCCATGGGCCAGCGAAACACCGACATGGCGGGCAGCGAGCAGGGCGGCGCAGGCATTGGCGCGATTATGTTCGCCGGAAAGTCTCCACACGGTACGACCGATTCTTCCCTCGGGGCCATGAAGCGCCAGCTCGCCACGGGCGTCATCGCCGGTGACGTGATAGCCGGCGGGATCGTTGAAGCGTTCGACTGGCGTCCAGCAACCGCGCTGTAGTACCCGTTCAAGACTGGCCTCGGCTGCATTGGAAATGATTAGCCCGGATTGCGGCAAAGTACGCACCAGATGATGGAACTGTGTTTCGATCGCAGCCAGATCGCTGAAAATGTCTGCGTGGTCAAATTCCAGATTGTTCAGGACAACCGTCCTTGGCCGGTAATGGACAAATTTTGAACGCTTGTCGCAAAACGCCGTGTCGTATTCATCTGCTTCAATGACGAAAAAAGGGGTTTCCCCCAATCGAGCGGACACGGAAAAATTCAGAGGGACGCCGCCGATCAGGAAGCCTGGTTTCATATTGGCATCTTCGAGAATCCAGGCCAGCATCGACGCTGTCGTTGTCTTGCCGTGGGTGCCGGCAACGCCGAGTACCCAGCGGCCCTGCAGTACGTTCTCGGCCAACCATTGCGGCCCGGAAACATAGGGCAGCCCCTTGTCGATGATTGCTTCGAGCAACGGATTGCCGCGGGATACGGCATTGCCGATCACGAAAATATCCGGTGCCAACACCAATTGGTCGGTATCGAAGCCTTCAATTAGTTCAATGCCGGCGCCACGCAACTGGTCACTCATCGGCGGATAGACGTTGGCGTCGCAGCCGGTAACCTTGTGGCCGGAATCCACCGCCAGTTGAGCGACGCCACCCATGAAGGTGCCGCAGATGCCAAGAATATGAATGTGCATTTTGAGTCGAGCCGTTAGAATGGGGGCGATTTTACCTTGATCGAGTCCCGATGACCCGTCATGAAAAGCAACGCCCGAGCACCGGTATCCGGGCCACGATCGCCAGTGCCGCCGCCCGTCTGATGGCAGAGGACGGCATTACCGACTATCACCATGCAAAAAAGAAGGCCGCTCGCCAATTGGGGCTGCCCGAAAACACGGCTTTTCCGGATAACGGCGAGGTTGAAGCCGAGTTGCGGGCCTATCGCATCCTTTATCAAGGCGAAGAGCATGAGGAACTGATTGCTGCGCTGCGTCACACGGCGCTCGAACTGCTCGATCTTTTGGTGGATTTCAATCCTTACCTCACGGGTTCTGTACTGGATGGCACCGCAGGCGTGCATTCGCATATCGATATCCTGCTATTTGCCGATAGCGCCAAGGAGGTCGAGATATTCCTGCTCAATCGGGGTATCAATATCGCGCATGTCGAGGCACGCAACGAGCGGGTCGAGGCGGTGCTGCAAATGGAGACCGATACGGCAGATGCCAATCTGGTCGTCTGCCCGCCACAGATGGAACGAGTCAGTTTGAAGTACCATGATGGCCGTCCACAGGATCGAATTCGCGCCGAAGGCTTGCGCGCCCTGCTCAAGGAATAGACTGGACAAGTTGCAGCGATTTGCGGCAAACTTGCAGCTATGACGAAGCGAAAAACTGTTTTCACGGTTGCTGAAAAGTGTTATCTCAAGCCGCCGTCAGCGTTGCTGTTATCCGGTAATTGGCTATTTTTGCCGACCGGATCATTTGGGCCAGCTGTTGGCCCTCGCATAATTGAATAACCTGTTTATTATTGAACTGTCTGGCGTTTGCCAGTTTTTTTGCGCTCAATGGGTGCGATACAGAAGGGAGTCTCCATGGATCTGCGTAAACTCAAAAAACTTATCGACCTCGTTCAGGAATCCGGTATTTCCGAACTGGAAGTGACCGAGGGTGAAGAGAAGGTCCGTATTGCCAAGCACTATGGTGCCATTGCCGCTGCTCCGCAGCAATATTATGCTGCGCCCCCCCAGTTGCCAGCTGGTGCGCCGGCGGTTTCTTCAGTGAATCTCGATGATGAAGACGAGTTGCCGGAAGGCCATATCGTCAAGTCACCCATGGTTGGTACTTTCTACCGCTCGCCATCGCCCGGCGCCGATGCTTTCGTGCAGATCGGCCAGACAGTGAAGCAGGGCGAAACGCTCTGCATTATTGAGGCCATGAAATTGCTCAACGAGATCGAATCCGATGCATCGGGCGTGGTCAAGGCGATTCTGGTCGAAAATGGCGAGCCGGTCGAATTCGGTGAACCGCTTTATGTGATTGGCTGATATGGCCATGTTTGAAAAGATTCTTATCGCCAACCGCGGGGAGATTGCGCTGCGTATTCAGCGCGCCTGCCGCGAGCTTGGCATCAAAACGGTCGTCGTACATTCCGAAGCTGATCGTGAGGCGAAATATGTCAAGCTGGCCGATGAGTCGGTCTGTATTGGCCCTGCCTCCTCGTCCCTGAGCTATTTGAACGTCCCAGCCATTATTTCGGCGGCGGAAGTGACCGACTCACAGGCGATTCATCCCGGGTACGGTTTTCTATCGGAAAACGCAGACTTCGCCGAACGCGTTGAGACCTCGGGTTTCGTTTTCATCGGCCCGCGCGCCGAGACAATTCGTCTGATGGGCGACAAAGTTTCAGCCAAGAACGCCATGAAGGAAGCGATGGTGCCTTGCGTACCTGGTTCCGAAGGTGAGTTGCCGGATGATCCGAAGGAGATCGTCAAGATCGCCCGCGCCGTTGGTTATCCGGTCATCATCAAGGCGGCCGGTGGCGGTGGCGGTCGAGGCATGCGCGTCGTGCACACCGAAGCAGCGCTGGTCAATGCGGTGGGGATGACCAAGCAGGAGGCTGGCAGCTTTTTCAATAATCCTGCCGTGTACATGGAGAAGTATCTGGAAAACCCGCGACATGTGGAAATCCAGGTACTGGCTGACGAATACAAGAACGCGATTTATCTCGGTGAGCGCGACTGTTCAATGCAGCGCCGTCACCAGAAGGTGATCGAAGAAGCGCCGGCGCCGCATATTCCGGCACGCCTGATTGCCCGTATCGGCGAACGTTGTGCTGAGGCATGCCGCAAGATTGGCTACCGAGGCGCGGGAACTTTCGAGTTTCTGTATGAGAACGGCGAGTTCTACTTCATTGAAATGAACACTCGTGTTCAGGTCGAGCATCCGGTGACCGAAATGATTACCGGCGTTGATATCGTGCAGGAGCAGATTCGCGTCGCTGCCGGTGAAAAGCTGCGCTATAAGCAAAAGGACATCGCCTTCCGCGGTCATTCCATCGAATGCCGCATTAACGCAGAAGACCCTTTTACGTTTGTGCCATGTCCCGGCAAGATCGAGTTTTATCATCCGCCAGGCGGCCCTGGGATCCGGGTTGATACCCACATTTATCAAGGCTATACCGTGCCGTCGCACTACGACTCAATGGTCGCCAAGGTGATCGCCTATGGTGATACCCGTGATCAGGCCATCCGCCGTATGCGCATTGCTTTGTCAGAGATGAGCATTCAAGGTATCAAGACCAACATCCCCCTGCATCAGGAATTGATGCAGGACGCTCGCTTTATCGAGGGCGGTACGAGCATTCACTACCTTGAACAGAAACTCGCCGACAAGGGCGAAGTGAAGCTCTGAACGATGGCTTGGCAAAGCGTTAGTTTTCTGACCGATGCGTCGCATGCCGAGCCGATCTGCGATGCCCTGCTTGAAGCCGGCGCGCTGTCTGCCAGCATTGAAGATGCGGACGCCGGTACGCCGGACGAGCAGCCGTTGTTCGGTGAGCCGGGGTCGGTCCCGAGTTCGGGGTGGACGCATTCGCGCATCGTTGCGTTGCTCGAGCCGGACGCCGATATCGAGGCCTTGCTGGCTGAGGCAGCCCAATCCATCGGGCTCACCCAGATTCCGGCCTGCGAAGTCGAGCCAGTGGAAGAGCAGAACTGGGTGCAACTCACCCAGTCGCAGTTCGACCCGATTCGCGTTTCAGAGCGTCTCTGGATTGTGCCATCCTGGCATGAAACGCCGGACCCGGCCGCAGTCAACCTGATTCTTGACCCTGGCATGGCCTTTGGTACGGGCTCGCATCCAACCACTCGTCTCTGTCTTGAGTGGCTGGAACGCAATGTTTCAGACCGTTGTACGGTGCTCGACTACGGTTGCGGTTCAGGCATTCTGGCTATCGCAGCGGCTCGTCTGGGTGCCGGTTCGGTAGCTGGTGTTGATATCGATCCGCTGGCTGTGGAAGCGGCTCGCTCGAATGCCGAACGTAATGGCGTGGTTGCGTTGTTTGCCGATTCGGCAACGCCGGTGGCTGGCGAATATGATCTCGTTGTCGCCAATATCCTTTCCAACCCCCTGCGCGTGCTGGCTCCGGCCATTTGTGCGCATGTTCGCTCCGGGGGGAGACTTGCACTGTCCGGCATTCTGCGTGAGCAAGCCGATGAAATCATGGCCATCTACGCTCAGTGGTTGCCAATGCAAGTGGCGGATACCCGCGAAGACTGGGTATGTTTGACAGGAACCAAACCCTGATGCGGACGCGCTGCCCGGCGTGCAACACGGTTTTTCGTGTCACAACCGCGCAGTTGCGTCTGAAGGCAGGGAAAGTTCGTTGCGGTAGCTGTCAGCGCATATTCAATGCATTCGATCAGATGTTGCCGGATGCAGACGACGCCATGCCATTGGCAGAGGCTACCGAAGTGCTCAGTGCTCTGCCAGAAGACCATACGTACGAAATAGACCAACATCAGCATTTGCCGGAACCGGAACCGGAACCGGAACCGGAACCGGAACCGGAACCGGAACCGGAACCGGAACCGGAACCGGAACCGGAACCGGAAGCCGAAGCCGAAGCCGAAGCCGAAGCCGAAGCCGAAGCCGAAGCGCCGGCAATCGACTTGTCTGCAGACTTTTCCGCTGAATTGATTGAGGCGCCCCGGCAAGCTAACGAAGAGCCTGATGAGGCCTTGCCGGACGAGGTGCCGCATGGTGCAACGGAGATTGCTGAAAAGGCAGTCTTCGGTGAGGAGACGCACGATCACGCGTCCGCCGAGATCGTTCCGGAATCTTCCGAGGAGTCTACTCAGGCTGCACGTCAGGCGGGCCTGGTGGCTGCGCGCGAGCTAAGTGATACGCCCGCTTTCAATCGCTGGGCGGCGGGTACTTTGGCGGGAGACGGTCCGGGTGGATTTTCGGGCGAATCGAATCAGCGAGCTGTTTGGCCATTCGTCCTTGCTTCGGTAATCCTGCTTGTCGGTTTGCTGGGCCAGCTGTTGTATCACTTCCGCACTGATGTCGCCTTACGCCTGCCTGATACGATAGCGTTGTATGATTTTGCCGGGATTGACATACCCCTGCCCCGGCATGCTTCGTTGGTTTCGATTGAAGCCTCCGATCTGCAATCCGACAACGCTCGCGGCCTATTTGTCCTGCAGGCTACACTCAAGAATCGTGCTGGTTACGCTCAGGCTTGGCCAGCACTTGAGCTGAGCCTGACCGATACCAACGATAAAGTGGTTTCGCGACGCGTCATGCTGGCTGCTGATTATCTGCCGCCGGGTAACAAATCCGACGCTTTCCCTGCCAACGGCGAGCTGGCCGTCAAGCTGTGGATCGAAGCCAAGGACATCGGTGCTTCCGGTTACCGCCTTTATATCTTTTACCCCTGATCCCAAATGACGACTCTAATCTGCGGCTCTCTTGCCTTCGACAACATCATGGTCTTCCCGGACCGCTTCAAGAATCACATCCTGCCTGAGCAGATTCATATTCTGAACGTCGCTTTTCTCGTCCCGGAAATGCGCCGCGAATTTGGTGGCTGTGCCGGGAACATTGCTTATAACCTGATGTTGTTGGGCGGAGAGCCGATGATCATGGCGACGGTCGGTGACGATGCTGCGCCATACCTTGATCGTCTCGACAAGCTCGGCCTCCCGCGTACCCACGTTCGCCAGGTGAATGGCAGCTTTACGGCGCAGGCATTTATTACAACGGATCTGGACGACAATCAGATCACTGCCTTTCATCCGGGCGCGATGAGTTTTTCGCATTTGAACAAGGTCGAGAGTGCCAATGCCAAGCTCGGTATCGTCGCACCGGATGGCCGCGAGGGCATGATGCAGCACGCCCGTGATTTCGCTGATGCCAGCGTACCGTTCATCTTCGATCCGGGTCAGGGCCTGCCGATGTTCAATGGCGACGAACTGCTCGATTTCATCGAGCTGGCGGATTACGCCTGCTTTAACGATTATGAGGCCAAGCTGTTGTGTGATCGCACCGGTCGCAGCCTTGAACAGCTCGCCGGCAGCTTGAAGGCATTGATCGTGACGCGCGGTGGCGAAGGTTCTGAAATCTACGCCGATGGCGTTCGCCAAGACATTCCCTGCGTTGCTGGCGATGAGATTCTTGATCCGACCGGCTGTGGCGATGCCTATCGCTCAGGCTTGCTCTACGGGATTGCCAACGGGTTTGACTGGCTGACTACCGGGCGTCTGGCTGCCGTGATGGGCTCGATCAAGATTGCTCATCGCGGTGGTCAGAATCACCAACCGAGTCGTGAAGAGATCGCAGAACGTTATCGAAAGGCATTTGGCGCAATGCCCTGGTAAGTTGTCGTGTCGTGAAATATCGCTGTCATCTTCGGGCAAAGCGCTTGTAACAACCTTCATCCAGACTTGTTCTCCACGAATACAAGGAGAACAAAGATGGAAAATGTCCATAAGGCTGCAGGTCGCAGCCGCCCCGAAAAGAAAAGTCTGGCTGTGGGTTTTGCCCGTAGCCAGAGCGATATTCTCGAAGCGCAGCGCCTGCGCTACCGTGTATTTGCCGGTGAGATGGGCGCCAATCTGCCGAGCCGTACGCCGGGTGTTGATCACGATATTTATGATCCATACTGTCAGCATCTGGTCGTGCGCGACACGCAAAGCGGCGAAATTGTCGGTACTTATCGCATTCTGACGCCGGAGAATGCCCGCCAGGTTGGCTACTATTCTGAAAATGAATTTGACCTGACCCGACTGCAGCATTTGCGTTCGCGCTTGGTCGAAATCGGCCGCTCCTGTGTTCATCCGGACTACCGGACCGGCGCAACGATCACACTGCTCTGGTCGGGCTTGGCTCAGTTCATGATCGAAAACAGCTACGATTACCTGATGGGCTGTGCATCGATCAGCATGGCCGATGGCGGGCACGCTGCGGCCAGCTTGTATAATCGTCTGGCCGCCGATCATCTCGGCCCGCAGGAGTATCGCGTTTTCCCGCGTTGTCCGCTGCCGCTGGCTGCCTTGCAGCAGGATCATCCGGCCGAAACGCCGCCGTTGATCAAGGGTTACCTGCGTGCCGGGGCGTGGATTTGCGGTGAGCCGGCATGGGATCCCGATTTCAATACGGCCGACCTGCCGATTTTGATGCCGATGGCCAAGGTTTCCGGCCGTTATGCCAAGCATTACCTGGGGTAATAAGACTGAGCAAGACGAATTCAGCAATCCGCGCCTTCCGGATTTTCCGCATTGCACTGCTGGTCTTCAGCGGGGTACTTTTTTCGCTATGCGTTTTCCCGCTGTGCAGTGAGCGCAAGCGACTGGCCCTGAAAGCCAGCTGGTCGGCAGCACTCCTTGATGCGCTCGGCGTCGAGGTCGAGGCAGATCTGACCCACGCTGTTCCCGGCGCGCTGTTGGTGGCCAATCATATTTCGTGGATCGATATTTATGTAATCAACGCGGCGCTGCCGGCAGCCTTTGTATCCAAGGAGGAAGTACGTCACTGGCCGTTGATCGGTTGGCTGGCCGCCAAGAACGATACTGTTTTTTTACGGCGAGGTAGTCGTGGCCACGCCAAGATCATCAATGAACAGGTCGCCCAAATTCTCGATAAAGGGAAGCATGTGGCGGTTTTTCCGGAGGGTACGACCACCGATGGCCGAAGTCTGCTGCATTTCCATGCGGCGCTGATTCAACCGGCATTGTCGGCTGGACGGCCTGTATTACCAGTGGCGATTTCATACTGGGAACTGGATGGCCAGCGCAGCCTGGCGCCGCGTTACGACGGCGATATTTCGATGGGCCAATGTACGGCCGCAATACTTGGCCGAAAACGTCTGATTGCCCGCTTGGTGACGACGCCTTTGCGTGGTTTGAATGGCGAGGACCGCAGGCAGGTGGCGGCCGAAGCACGTGAAGCTATCGCTTTGGCTGCAGGGCTTCCATTGGCGAGCAATCGACCTGAAACACCTGACGATCCTCCAGTCGAACGGCGGTCAGATGTCCTCCCCACAGGCAGCCGGAATCGAGCGCCAGTAAATTCGGGGTGACTTTCAGGCCCAGTGCCGACCAGTGACCGGTCACCAGCACGGCGTCAGCACTCTTTCGGCCAGGTAGATCGAACCACGGTAGATGGCCTTTGGGTGCATTGGCGATCTTGCCTTTGACCTTGAATTCCATGATGCCTTTGGGGGTGCAGAAGCGCATCCGCGTCATGGCATTGACGATGACGCGCAACCGTGGCCAGCCTTTCAGATCGTCCGACCAGCCGGCGGGTTCGCTGCCCCACAGGTTCTGGATGAACTTTCGGAAATCCTTGCCTTGCAGCGCGGACTCGACTTCGCGGGCAAGTTCACGGGCACGGCTTGCCGTCCATTGCGGGAGCAGGCCGGCGTGTACCAGGCAGTACTCGCCTTCGGTGTGGCAGATCGGTTGATGGCGCAGCCAGTCGAGCAATTCTGCGCAGTCCGGGGCATCGAAAATTTCCTGTAGCGTATCGTCCTTGCCACGGAATTTGGCGCCGCCTTCGGCGACCATCAGCAGGTAGAGATCATGGTTGCCAAGGACGGTAATTGCCGAAGATCCCAACGATTTGATCAGGCGCAGTGTTTCCAGCGATTTCGGCCCGCGATTGACCAGATCACCGACCAGCCACAGGCGATCGGTGCTCGGATCAAAGGCGCATACCTCCAGCAGACGCTGCAGAGAGTCATAGCAGCCCTGGATGTCGCCGATGGCGTAAGTAGCCATTACTGCGGTCAACCGGGAAAAACGGCCGAATTCAAAATATTCCCCTGGCCGCGCTATTCGACAGTGACCGACTTGGCCAGATTACGTGGCTTGTCCACATCGGTTCCCTTGACGAGTGCGACATGGTACGAGAGCAGTTGCAGCGGAATGACGTGCAGGATAGGCGACAGCTCGCCGTAGTGCTCCGGCAGGCGCAGAATATGGACGCCTTCCGATTCCTGAATTTCCGAGTCGGCATCGGCAAAAACGTAGAGTTCGCCGCCACGCGCCTGGACTTCTTTGAGATTGGATTTCAGCTTGTCGAGCAATTGGTCGTTCGGCGCTACGGAAATCACCGGCATCTTTGCATCGACCAGTGCCAGCGGGCCATGCTTGAGTTCGCCGGCCGGGTAGGCTTCGGCGTGGATGTAGGAGATTTCCTTGAGTTTGAGCGCGCCTTCCATGGCGATAGGGTAGTGGCGGCCGCGACCGAGGAAGAGGGCGTGGTGCTTGTCTGCAAAGCGCTGGGCCCAGACCTTGATTTCGCCTTCCAGCTCAAGCACCTTGTTGACCGCGACCGGCAGGTGACGCAGCTGGTGAATGTACGTCGCTTCCTGTTCCTCGCTCAGGCGACCCCTGACCTTGGCGGCGACCAGCGTCAGCAGGAAGAGCGCAGCGAGCTGGGTGGTAAAGGCCTTGGTCGAGGCAACGCCGATTTCCGGTCCGGCGCGGGTGATGAAGCGAAGCGTACATTCGCGGACGATGGCGGATTCCGGCACGTTGCAGATGGCGAGCGTCTTCATCTGTCCGAGCGACTTGGCATGGCGCAGAGCGGCCAGCGTGTCGGCCGTTTCACCAGATTGGGAGATAGCGACGATCAGCTGGCGCGGATTGGCCACCGAGGTGCGGTAGCGGTATTCGCTGGCGATTTCGACATTGCACGGCACGCCGGCAATGGCTTCGAGCCAGTAGCGGGCGGTGTAGCCGGAGTGGCTGCTGGTGCCGCAGGCAAGTATGAGGATCGAGTCTACATCGGCCAGCAGATTGGCAGCGTCGGCGCCGAATATGCCGGGCTGGATGGTCTTGCTGCCACCGACGATTTCAAGCGTGTTGGCCAGCGCTTCCGGCTGCTCGAAGATTTCCTTCTGCATGTAGTGCTGGTAATTGCCGAGTTCGACGGCGGCTGCCGAGAGCTGGGAAACATGCACAGGACGTTCTACCGGCGTGCCGTCAAGGCGGGTGATCTTGACCTTGCTTGCGGTTAACTCGGCAATATCGCCATTTTCAAGATAAACCATGTTGCGCGTGACTTGCAGCAGGGCGGAGGCATCGGATGCGGCGTAGTTGCCGGTTTCGGAAACACCTAGCAACAGCGGTGAGCCTTCGCGGGCGACGATGACCTTGCCCGGCTGGGTGTAGTCGATGACGGCGATGGCAAAGGCACCGACCAAGCGCTGGCAGGCGAGTTGTACGGCCTTGAAGAGGTCTGGCTCGGCTTTCAGCGTGGCCTGGATCAGGTGGGCGATGCTTTCGGTATCGGTATCCGAGGTGAAAATGTAGCCTTGGGCGGTCAGTTCGCTACGCAGCGACTCGTAGTTTTCGATGATGCCATTGTGGACGACTGCAATGGTGCCGGAGACATGGGGGTGCGCATTGCGTTCGGATGGCACACCATGGGTCGCCCAGCGAGTGTGGGCAATGCCGGTGACGGATTCGGTGTTGGCCGAAGCGGTTTCCAGCTCGGCAACACGACCAACCGAGCGCACGCGTGCAATGCTGCCGGACTCAATGACGGCCAGGCCCGCCGAGTCGTAGCCTCGATATTCCAGCTTCTTCAGGCCTTCGACGAGAACGGGAACGATGTTGTTGCCGGCTGCTGCCGCGACGATGCCACACATAGCTAGTCCTTAAACCTTGTAATAATCACGGTACCAGGCGATGAAGCGGCTGACGCCTTCCTGGATGGGGGTGCCCGGGACGAAACCGACCCAGTCGTTGAGCAGATCAGTGTTGGCGTATGTCGCCGGTACATCGCCGTCCTGCAGGGGCAACAGGCGTTTTTCAGCAGTCATGCCGAGTGACTTTTCAATGGCGCCAATGAAATCGAGCAATTGAACCGGGTTGTTGTTGCCGATGTTGAAGACGCGGTAAGGCGCGTTGCTGGTCGCCGGATCGGCGGAGATCGCGTCATATTCCGGGTTGACCGCAGCGTTCTTGTCCAGCACGCGAATCACGCCTTCGACGATGTCGTCGACGTAGGTGAAATCACGCTGCATGTTGCCGTAGTTGAATACGTCGATCGCCCTGCCTTCGAGGATGGCCTTGGTGAACAGGAAAAGTGCCATGTCCGGACGGCCCCACGGGCCATAGACGGTAAAGAAACGCAGGCCGGTTGTCGGCAGGCCGAACAGGTGGCTGTAGGTGTGCGCCATCAGCTCGTTGGCCTTCTTGCTTGCCGCATAGAGGCTGACCGGGTGGTCCACGCTATCGTGTTCGGAGAACGGCATCTTGGTGTTGCCACCATAGACGCTCGAGCTGGAGGCATAAACCAGATGCTGCACCTTGTTGTGGCGGCAGCCTTCGAGAATGTTGGTGAAGCCAACGATATTGCTCTCGATGTAGGCGTGCGGATTTTGCAGCGAATAGCGGACGCCGGCCTGGGCGGCAAGGTGGATGACCTTGTCGAACTTTTCGTCGGCGAACAGTTTGTCCATGCCGGCGCGGTCGGCCACGTCGAGTTTGACAAAGCGGAAACCGGGTAAGGAGGTCAGTCGCTTGAGGCGATTTTCCTTGAGGGAAACCTCGTAGTAATCGTTCAGGTTGTCCAGACCGACCACTTCGTCACCACGGGCCAGCAGGCGAAGCGTGGCAGTTGAGCCAATGAAGCCGGCAGCGCCGGTAACAAGAATTTTCACAAGACTACCTCAAATGAAAGTTGGTAGATTTTATCGCAGGGCAGCATTGTATTTATGACGCTCGTTCATTTTGGACGTATTTCAAGTTGCCATTGGAAGCGCGGGCAACTCAGTGGATCGGCAAGCATGCGCCTTATTCATCCCATGTTTCAGCGGCATGGCGCGTGGTCGTCACAACAGAAAGCGGCTTACCCATGGCGGGCACTTATAATTAGCGTTTCGAAAGTCGTGATTTTATCTGCCGATGCGCATTCTGATCGTGAAAACTTCCTCGCTCGGCGATGTTATCCACAACTTGCCGGTGGTGAGTGACATCAAACGTTACTTTCCGGATGCCGTCATTGACTGGTGTGCCGAAGAGAGTTTTGCGGCCATACCGCGTTTGCATCCGGCGGTACAGGAAATCATTCCGGTCGCTGTCCGGCGCTGGCGCAAGCATTTGCTGCAGGCGGCAACCTGGCGGGACATGGCTGATTCTCGTCGTCGGCTACAGGCTTTGCCCTACGATGCAGTCATCGACACTCAGGGTTTGCTGAAGAGTGCACTGCTTGCTCGCCGGGCAAACGGTCCGGTGCTTGGCTACGCTGCGGATTCGGCGCGCGAGCCGGTGGCTGCACGCTTCTATGATCGGCATTTCAGGGTTTCTCGCGACTTGCATGCGGTTGTTCGCAATCGCCAACTGGTTGCTGCCGCGCTTGGCTATTCGCTGCACGGCGAACCCGACTACGGTATTGATGTCGCGCCAGCGAAATTTGACTGGCTACCGCATCGACCGTACGTCGTTTTTCTGACCGCCACCAGCCGCGACGACAAGCTGTGGCCGGAGGCATGCTGGCTGGCCTTGGGGCAACAACTCAACTCGCTCGGCTATGGCGTGGTGTTGCCCGGCGGCAGTGCCGTTGAGCGAGAGCGGGCCAGTCGTCTCGCGGCTGGTATTCCGGGGGCCATTGCTGCACCGGCGATGAATATTCCGGAGCTTGCCTCCCTGCTGGCTGGCGGACGTGCGGCGGTTGGGGTTGATACCGGGTTGACTCATCTGGCCGCCGCTCTCAAGGTCCCGACCGTCGCCCTTTATACCGCCACCGATCCAGGCTTGACCGGCGTTCTTGGTGCCGGTTTTTATCGCAACCTCGGCGGCAAAGACCAGATTCCGCCTGCGCTGGCTGTGCTAGCGGAATTGCAGTTGGCACTGGCCTGATGGCGCGTTTCTTTTATTCGCTGCTGCTATATCTGATCACGCCGCTGATCTGGCTCCGGCTGCTTTGGCGGGGCCGAAAGCAGCCGGAATACCTGCAGAACCTTGGCGAACGTTATGGCTTCTATCCACAATCAGCGCCCGACAAACTGATTTGGGTCCACGCCGTTTCCGTGGGCGAAACCCGTGCCGCCCAACCCTTGATCGAAGGCATGCTTGCCGGCTGGCCGGATCATCGTATCCTGCTGACCGGCATGACGCCGACCGGCCGGGAGGCGGGGTGTCAGGTCTATGGTGACAAGGTGATTCAGGCCTATCTTCCCTATGATTACCCGGGGGCGGTCGGTCGCTTCTTTCGCCATTTCTCCCCGGATTTCGGTGTGCTGATGGAAACCGAGATCTGGCCAAATCTGCTGGCCGGCGCCAAACACCGCAATGTTCCGATGGTCCTTGCCAATGCCCGGCTATCGGCGCGTTCCGCCCGCGGCTACGCCCGGTTTTCGGCACTGGTGCGACCGGCATTTTCTGCATTGGCCGGTGTTGCCGCGCAGAGCCCCGGCGATGCTGAGCGCTTGGCCGGCCTTGGGGCCAGCCCGGTTGACGTATGCGGCAATCTGAAATTTGATGTCACGCCATCTGCCGACAATATTGCGCTGGGCGGCGAATGGAAAAATGCCTTGGGCCACCGGCCGGTCTGGCTCGCGGCCAGTACGCGCGAAGGCGAAGAGGTGCTGCTGCTTGAGGCGTGGCGTCGCGTGAATGTCGCCGATGCTTTGCTGGTACTGGTGCCGCGCCATCCGCAGCGTTTCGACGAGGTGGCCACTTTGCTGCAAAGCGAGGGGCTGCGTTTTGTCCGTCGTAGTGTGGCCATGCCAGCTGCCGAGACGCAGGTTTGGCTGGGTGACAGCATGGGTGAGATGGTCGCGTATTATGCTTTGGCTGATCTGGCCTTTATCGGTGGCAGTCTGTTGCCGCTGGGCGGACAGAACCTGATTGAAGCGGCTGCCTGCGGTTGCCCGGTGCTGATCGGGCCGCATACGTTCAATTTCAAGCAGGCGACGGAAGATGCGATTGCCGCCGGCGCGGCTCAACGCGTCGATAGCCCGGAAATGCTGGCTGCCGCGGTCAACCGGATTTTTAGCCAAAAAACGGAATTATTGAAAATGCGTTCTGCGGCCGGAACATTTGCCCGCACCCATCAGGGCGCGACCCAACGCATATTGGCGCTTATTGAGCGGTGGACGGGTCGAGCAAGGCGTTGATCTGGGCGACATCGTCCTCGCCCAAAGAGCCGGTCGAGGCCTTCAGCCGCAGCTGTGCCATCAGCGTATCGAGCGTGGCTTTGGCCAGGTCGCGGCGGGTTACATAGACCTGATTCTCAGCGTTCAGAACGTCGATATTGATACGCACACCCACTTCATAACCGAGCTTGTTCGATTCGAGGGCTGACTGCGATGAAACCAGCGCCGCCTTCAGCGCCCTGACCTGGGCCAAGCCATTGGCCACACCCAGATAATACTGGCGAGCCGACAGGGCGGCACCACGTCGTGCGGCATCCAGACCGGATTGCGCGGCCATGCGGTTGGCTGCAGCCTCGCGTTCACGAGAAACGGTGAGTCCGCCCTGATACAGCGGGATATTTACCTGAACACCAATATTTTGGTAGTCGGTGTCATACAGACCATAGGCCGAGGCAAAGGATTTGGAGTGTCCTTGATTGGCCACCAGATCCACGGTCGGATAGTGGCCGGCACGTTGCTTGTCGACTTCGCTGGCCGCGATGTCGGCAATGGCTTGCTGGATCTGAACGCTGATGCTGTCTTTTTCAGCAGCTGCGACCCACTGGCTCATGTCGTTTGGCTGCGGAGGTGTCAATTCGGCATTCTTGCGCGTCGTGGCGAGCGGCCCCGGGGTTTTGCCGATGATCGCCTCCAGGGCATGCTGTCTGATCTCGACATCACTTTCGGCGGCTATTTCCTGCGCGACAGCGAGGTCATAGCGGGCCTGGGCTTCATGCGTATCGGTGATGGTTGCCGTGCCGACCTCGAAATTCTTCTTGGCAGATTCCAGTTGCTGGGTGATCGCAGTCTTGTTCGCCTGGACAGCCTTGAGGTTCTCAACGGCATAGATCGCGTCGAAATAAGCCTGAGACACGCGCAGGATCAGGTCCTGCCGGGCCTGAACGAAGTTCGCTTCAGCTTGTGCTACCTGCAGTTTCGACTGGCCGTAGGAGACCCAGTTTTGCCAGCGGAACAGAGGCTGGGACAATGTCAGCTGGTAGCCATTCGAGTTGTAATTCGGTTTGGCGATTGTCGGGCCATTGTGCGTACTGATTTCGTTCTTGTTCCAGATCGTATTGCCTGAGAGTGTCAGGCTGGGCAACAGGCCGGCCCGGGCTTGCGGCATTTTTTCCTGGCCGGCATCCAATGTTGCACGGGCGGCAGCAAAGGACGGGTCGTTATCCTGAGCATCGCGATAGACCTGCATCAGGTCCGCCGCGAAGAGCGGCGAAGCAAACAAGGGAGAAACGATCAGCCAGGCGATTTTTTTCATGCCATCCTCAGTAACGACGCATGCCTGGGTCGACTTCGCCGGCCCAGGCCTCGACGCCGCCCATCAGGTTATAGACGGCATCAAAGCCGTTTCGCTCGAGAAACATGGCGACCTGCATGCTGCGCCCGCCATGATGACAAATAACGACCACATCACGCGCCGCGTCAATTTCAGCGCAACGCATCGGAATCAGGTGCATGGGAATATGCTGTGAGCCTTCGATTTGGCAGATTTCCAGCTCGGCCAACTCCCGCACATCAAGCAGCACCGGATCTGGCCGGCTTTCATCCGCTAGCCATTCCGCAAGCTGTCTGGCTCTGACCTGTTGCATCAGAAGGTGAAGCTTCCCTTGACCTCGACGCCGTCGAGTGCGGGAATCACTGTTTCAAAGAGGTTGACCGTGTTGTAGATGCCGTCGGCCGTACAGGTAATCAACTGGGCTTCCATGACCGGTGCTTCGCCAACCACAACGGCCAGTTTGCCACCGACACGCAACTGCTTGAGCAAGGCATCCGGAACAGCCGGAAGTGAGCCGGAAACGACAATGGCGTCGTAAGGGCCGCGTTGCGCCCAGCCCTTGGCGCCATCGCCACGTTCAACGGTGATATTGGTAATGCCGGCGCGTTCGAAATTTTGCTTGGCCATTTCGATCAATTCCGGGCGGGTTTCGACGGTTACTACGTGGTCGGCACGGGCGGCCAACAGGGCCGCCATGTAGCCACTGCCGGTGCCGATCTCAAGAACCTTGTCGGTTTTCTTGAGGCCAAGTTCCTGCAGCATTTTGGCTTCGATCTTCGGGGCCAGCATTTGCTGACCGCCACCGAGAGGAATTTCCATGTCGGCAAAAGCCAGGTTGCGATAGGCGGGCGGCACGAAATCTTCGCGCTTGACGACGAATAGGAGGTCGAGAACCTGCGGATCCAGAACATCCCATGGACGGATCTGCTGTTCGATCATGTTGAAACGTGCTTGCTCGATGTTCATGTGTGTCTCCGCAGGCTAAATATTAGCACAGGCTAATATATTGATTCCGACAAAACAAAATTATACCTGAGTCTCATTTTCCGTCTTGCGCAAACCCTGCCGCAAAAGATCCATGTGGATACGCAAATATAGCTGCGGATCGCTCTCGCTGTTCTGGCAGCAACTCATGGAATAGCGCCAGATCAACAGCATCAGGATGGGGGCAATGATGACGTCGATGGTGGTTTCGACATCCATCGAACGAAATTCACCACTCTCCATGCCGCGCCGCAAAGCGAACCCCACCAGTCCCCGTCCCCGACTGATGACATGTTCGTAATAAAAGCGTGCCAGATCCGGAAAATTTCTAGCCTCGGCAACCATCAGTTTGGGGATGCCCGCAAAAGCGGTCTGGCCGATTTTTGACCACCAGTTGTCGAGCAGTATCTCCAGCAACGCGAAGCTGCATCCGGTATGCCGGGCCGCAATCGCCTCATTTTCGGCGATGACGGGAATGATCCCTTCCTGAATTACCGCCTTGAACAGTGCATCCTTGTTTTCAAAGTAGAGATACAGCGTGCCCTTCGAAACGCCGGCGCGGGCCGCAACATCTTCAAGGCGGGTGGCGGTAAAGCCTTTTTCGACGAACAAGCCAAGCGCTGCTTCAAGCAGTTCGGCGGGGCGGGCTTCCTTGCGGCGTTTCCGGGGGGCGAGCATGACTGGTGGCTAACTTAATGACTTGTCGGTCATTAAGTTACCATCGCCCCGGCTTTTCGGTCAACGACCTTCCTTGATCAGTCGGCCGCCGGCTGGCTGGATCGGGCGGGCGTTGTTTCTGTAGAGTCGGCTGAAGATGTTGATCTGGTCGGGGGATACCTGAACCGGCTGTTTCATGACCAGCCACAGCACTCCTTCGGAGCAAGGCGGTGTGGTCAGCGAGCCCATGT